>JBBROJ010000106.1:0-18061 GCA_038229495.1 Chthonomonadales bacterium | reverse complement strand
TCCTGACGATTCAGTCACGGACCGCAAGGGAGACGACGTCGGGCGCATTGACAACATCTTGATAGTTCCAGACGTTAATCCTCGGTCTTGGTGTGCTTTAGAGATCCAAGCTGTTTATTTTTCTGGAAAGGCAATGGCTGGGGATTTTCGTCTCATCTTGAGTTCCGATACACGCGCCATTCCATTTCCATCGGGCATTCGGAGGCCAGATTATCGCAGCAGCGGACCTAAACGTCTTATGCCCCAATTATAGACAAAGGTACCGACGTTACGACGTTGGGGCAAGAAAATGGCAGTAGTAATTGATGAGGGATTCTTTCGGTCGCTTGGAAGGATGGACAATGTAACACATCCATCAAACGCCGATATTGCATGGTTTGTCATTCGATTCGACGAGACAGGCGATATTCCCAACTTGGTTCCAAGCTTCGTTCAACTGACGACACTTGAACGAGCAGTCGAAGGCTTAACCGCTGGCCGGCCAGTTAGCTTGGATGTTTTCGAAGAACGATTGATGCGGAAATACGCTGCCGCGCGCTTACGAACTCAACCAATCGAACTTGCGAGCGATGAGGAGTTCTGATTTGAGGACGTGATGGGTGCTTTTCATTGGAATCAGCCGAGTCGCAAAGCCAGACTCCTTAGCCAAATCACGAATCTCGATCGAATCGTCATAGGTCATCAAAAAGCTGCCAGCAATACTTTGCACGACTTGAAACAGACGACGGTGGTTGATCTCGGAATGCGTATATAATCGTCGGCCGGCAACCGTGTAAGGCGGGTCGATAAAGAAAGCTACAGCACTGTCACCGGCATAGCGCTCAACCATCTCGATTCCGTCTCCGTGATGAAACTCTATCCGGTCTTTGACACGAATGATATCAAGTACGCGTCTTCGAAGTGTATCTGGATACCATCGGGAACGCAGTCCTTTTCCGTTTTCCCCATTCTTAACGATTCCCGCTCCGGGTGCGAGAATGCCTCCACGATTGACACGGTTTCGCACTATAGTCGCTAGAAGCGTGGCCGAAAAGTCGGTTTCGCCCATAATCACCCACGAATCACGGGGTCAAACATCTTGCGATTCGGGCGAGAAGGGGATCTCCGGGCATTCTGGTGCGAAGTTCCTTTTGCATATATTCGCAATATAGACTTTCCGGCTGCGCCTCTAGGGCCCGAAGGTGGTATTCGGTAGGTGTCCCGGAACTAATGGCATGAACCGCTTCTGGTGTAAGGTCAAATCCTGCAATTTCGTCTGCTAGCCATTCACCCTTACCATTAAGAATTGTCAGCCAAACAGAGGCGATATCTGCATCCAATTCGACGAGCATAACTTTGTTTACTAACTTCTCGAAAGCAGCCGTAAGCCCAACGATGCCACCACCCGCAAAGGGCTCGACCAATAGGGATACAGGCTGTTGGAGGCTATTAAGCCATTGCCTAATTGTAGGCACAAGCCATGTCTTCTCCCCAGGATATCGGAAAGGACTCCTCATCGGCACTGTTGCAACATTTACAATCTTGTACTGTTCGCTTTCGCCAAATAGGGTTGTCACAGCCAATGCTCCTTATTACCATGCAACGACTTCAAGCTTTTGACGATTGCCCCTTATCATTGTCTTCTCGGTCTACGCTATATGCCTCAACCGATTCTCGCACGACCATCCAATCACGACCAAATTTCTTCGCGCTAAGTTTGCCTTCTCTAATCAATAGCCGAGTATGCTGAACTGTATAACCCAACTCGTCCGCAGCGTCCTTGGTGCTAACATATTCATCTCGCATCCCAACTCCATATTCTCTAGAGAATATACCGCTTTATAGCCACGATGTCAACATTTATTTCGAAAGACAATTTGCCCGGCCACCATCATTCGATCTCAGAATAGCAGTTTTCACGCCGATCTCGGGGAGAGCACAAAATAAACATGACCCGGTTTGCTTACGGGGCCCTACCATAGACACTCTGCCACCGGGCGCTTACCCGGCTGGTTGCGCCCGCCGTGCCTTTGCGCGATTCACGTAGAGAATATCCAAGCCTGAATCTACGGCGATTTGCCATGGCGTGCGTGCCACTGTCTCATCCCCCCCCAGCCCAATGAACTCGCGGGTGGAGTAGGTGCTGAGCGCCGTGATGTGGCCAAGTGCGCCGGTCTGCGTCTCCTTGAGGTACTCGATGATCAATGCCGCCGCTTCTACCCCCGCCGTGAACTCCTCGCAGCCGATGCCTCGCAGAGTGGAGGTGTCGAAGTGAAGGGTCAGTACGTCATGGCCGGTTCGGGAGCGGGCCGGGCGCGGGGCGTATATGAGACGTTAATTGCCATCATGCACATATTCTGTTACAATGGAACAGACGAATTCAGTCGAGCCAGCATGGGGGTAAGAAGATGTCACAGATCGAATTGGGTGAAACAATCGGACCCCGGAAACGAACTGCCCGAAAATCCAAATCCACTGCTTCTGGCCGCCAGGAATCGAATCCTCTCGCGCCTCTCGCAGGTTCGCTGAATGCAGAGTTGATGAATGAGCTGCGCGAGGAGATGAAACGAATCCGGGAATCTGAGACTGAGGCTTCACGTTCGAACGACGATAGAGCGGCCTGAGGCGTGTATCTCCTCGATACCGACACATTGAGCAATTATCTGAAAGAAGGCCGGAATAACGCTGCCCTGACCACGCGTATAGTGTCGCAACCTCGCGACAGCATCTTCATAAGTATCGTGACGGTTGAGGAGATTCTGGCAGGCATACTGTCCGAAATCAACAAAGCGCGTGGGAAACCGCGCAACCCCCAGCGTCTCATGCGATGGCACGATTTCTTGCAGCGGATGCTGGATGCCCTGACGCGGTTTCAAACGCTGCCGTTCAACGAAGCGGCAGAACAGGCATTCCAATCCATCCCTCCGCCCCTCCGCAGACTGCACTCCAGAGACTGCCATTTTGCGGCTATCGCACTCGCGAACCGCAGTGTCGTCATCACCGCTAACATTCGGCACTTTCAGTCGACTCCAAGCCTCGAGTGCGAAGATTGGACAGTTCTCTAACTTCCAGTTCATGCGGGGGCCATGGAATTTGGCATTTCGCCGCATCCATTCAATCTGGACAGCGCGCCTCGTAGAAATCCCCAACATCGCCTAAGCTGAACCAACTTGACGCGATGGTATGCGTTCTTAAAGAACAGACGCGTCGTCGGATTCACCATCCTGATCTACGGGACGTAGGAGTTGGTTTGACACTCCACCAGTATTAGCCGCCGGTCGCAGTAGAGAATCGCCAGCAATCAGGGGGGCGTTGGCAGGCCGCAACAATCTCTCCGCTTCGCCGAAGTCGTTCAGCTCAAAATATTCCTTCCCGCCAATTATGCATCTCGGCTCTATCCCCGTTTGCCGCGATACAAGAAGAAATGTGAGTTCAGGAACAGTCCGGCGGCGCGACAATTCTTCAATGGAGACCAGTTTGCCGAACCGGCGACGTACGATAAAAGCATGTCGCGTCTGACTCGCTTCGACATAAGCCCTCATGGCAAACACAACGGCTACCAATAACGATACCGCGCCCAAAAATTGGCTTTCTACCCATTACGGCACGAAAAGAAGCGCAAAAAGCATGACGCTGCACTGTGTCAGGAGGCGAATTAGATGAGTGCGAACCGCGTGAGGAGGCGGAATTAGAAGGTCTCCGGTAAAGACCGGCACACCGCGTGCATTGCTGCCCGCGTAATGTGGCATCGTTTCGAACAGATGGCCGGCTGCCGGGTCATTGGATTCGCGGCTGTATGACGATGTTTTGTCCCCATAATTTTCGGCTAGCCAACCGTGCTTGAATGCCCTAATGCCGCTCCCCAAACTGCGCATCACGTCCTTGATCCTCGTGCCGCCGAACAGGAAAAGGACGATAACGGCAGCGAGGTCAAGCTGCCAGGCGGCGTCGAACATCGCGAGTGAAGCGTACATAATCTTTCTCGAAACTGGACAGGACTCCACTGGAACGAGACATCAAGGCTTATAGTCGCGCCAGAGCCATCGGAGCGAATCGGGAAGGATGGCGCGGCCCTGGCTGCCGGAGTGAAAGCCGTTCCCAAAGACGAACTTGTAGTCGTAGCCCGCGAACGCCAGCGACTTCGCAAGCGTCTGATTCGCAAGCGGCCAGTTGCCGTTATTGTTGTCCAGGTCGTTGGCTCCATCCTGAAGGAGGACGCGGATATTCCGTTTCGGGGCCTTGCGGACCATTCCCTCGTAATTATGCCCGCCCTGTTTGAAGTCCGCGCCGTTGGCGATGTTGGTAAAGCTGCCAACCCAGCTCAACACCTTGTGAAACTCGTTTGGCCGCTCCCAGGCGACCGTGAAGGCGCAGATTCCCCCGCTGCTCGACCCGGCAATCGCGCGGCTCTGGGGGTCGTGACGCAGCTTGGCGGTCTTCTCCACTTCCGGCAGAATCTCTTCCAGGAGCATGCGGGCATACTGGTCCGAGAGCGTGTCGTATTCGAAGCTGCGGTTCGATCTGCCTCCCTGCGTAAACCTGCCCGGATTTATGAATACGCCCACCGTGACCGGCATGTCGCCCTTCGCGAACAGGTTGTCGAAAACTGTAGGCACGTAGTCCTTGTAGCCGCCACCGTCCTGAAACACCATAACGCAGGCGGGCTTGTCGGCGGAATATTGCGCGGGGACGTAGACCCACCAATCCCGTTCCGTTCCCTTGAAGATTTCGCTCTTCCACTTCGGCATCTGAGTCAACCTGCCGTGCGGCACATTCGGATTGGGCAGGCTGTCCGGATGGGTCGAATAGACCTCAAGTTGGCCCTCACGTCCCTTCTGCCCGTCCACCTCGTACTGCCAGCGAATCGCGAACCCGTCCGGGACCTTTCCGGCATAAGCATAGATGTCGGTGGTCCCGATTCGGGTCAGCGGCAGACGCATCGGGCCCGCCGTTGCGGCGGCGTCCGTGGAGAAGACATCCAGAGCGCCTATTCGCTGCGCCGGGAGAGGTGGAACCAGCCCGCCGCCCGATATGGAGACCACCGAGGGCGCGCTCTTAGCGCCCGGCGCTCCGATGGCCCACGCGGCATACAGCCCTTCGACCCGTGGATTTGCGCCGTTCGCGAGATTGTTTTTGCCGAATAGATCGCGTATTTGATCGGCAACTGCCGGGGCCTGATCGTCTCGCACGCCCATGCCTAACAGCTGACTCAGCCGCATCGGCCCGAACGCCGGCGCCTGTTGCGCGCGGGCGGTTGAAACCAGCACGGCGAGAGATAGAAGCGACCCAAGGCCCAGGGTTGCGGCAGCTAGAATTGGTCGAATCGTTCGCAGCGTCACGGATAGCTCCTCAAAGATGTAGTAGCACGGTTCAAAAACTGCACTGAAATCCTATTGTCGCCGACTCCACGAATCTCCTGCTCATAGTCCCGCCGCCCGGGCTCGGATTGATTTTTCGGAAATGGCGGAAAAGCCCGATAGATCCTCGTGCTTCAAGCGAACATCAATTGTGAGACGGATTTTGACTGCATAACGGAATAGGAGACGCCGATGGAGAAACAGGTGAAAGGAGAATGAGACCATGAACAGGCTGGCGCTAAGCCGATGGCAGACTCGCTCCCCGGAACCGGAGGATGCCACCTTGAAACAGGGAGCGGAGAGATTGACCGCTTCCATTCTGCAAGAACGGTACCTGGCGTGCGTGTACCGCTACGCAGCGCGGCGCATTCCGCAGCGGCAGGAGGCCGAGGATGTGACCGCAGAAGTTTTCGCGGCCGCGTTTGAATCCCTTCACAGGCTGAAGGGCCAGGCGGGTCCGCAAGCATGGCTGCTTGGAATCGCCCGGCGAAAGGTCGCGGACGCCCTGCGCCGCCGGACCCGGAGACGCGAGACGCTTGAATCCGAAATGATTCCTCACGGAATCATCGCCGACACTAATTCACAAAGTGTTGGACCCGGCCCGCACGTAAGCATAGAGGATGCGGAAGCGCGGAAGAGGATGCATGAGCTGGTTGCCGCGCTGAATCCAGACCAGGCCGAGGCGCTTCTGCTTCAATATGTCGACGGCCTGTCCATCAACGAGATCGGCGCGGTTATGGGGAGGTCGCATGAAGCGGTGAACAGCCTGCTTCAACGGGCGCGCGCCGCAATATTCAAGGCGGGGCAGGGATATTTTCTCGGTGTCGAAGAGGTGGCAAAATGAGTGAAAATGAGACAAAGAGCATACAGGATTCCGATGTTCAACTTGGCGCAGCATTGCAGAATGCCTTTGCGTCCGACGAACCGTCGGAGGGCCTGAAACAGCGCGTGGCGTGGATAGCCGAGCGGCACGACAATCCGGTCCCCAAGCGCCCGGCCCGGTTTCGATTCATAAGAGCGACCGGTGCCCTTGCGCTTCTCGTGGTTGTGCTGGGTGGCACCCTCGCATGGAAGTATCTGTTCGGAAGGCCCGGCGAGACCGCGATTCAGTTGATTCCTGCGGACGCCGCGCTGGTCGTTACGCTCGATACAACCCCTTCCCCCGCGCAGGCGCCGCTGTTCTTGAGGCTCAAACGAGCACTGGAATCCGCGCATATCGATTCGAAAATGAACGACATGATAAAGGGCGCTGTCGAAGACGCGTCCTCCCCCATCAGCGCCGAGATTCGGCCCTACCTGACCACGAACTTTGCGTTCGCAATGTTGGACATGCCGAGACCGGGCGGACACGATAACGGCCAGCCGGTGGTCTTTCTGGCCGTCAATAACGCCGGCAAGGTCGAGGAGCTGTTGGCTAGGTCGGGCAGGCATGTCCGGCAGAGTGGATTTGCCTACTACCGGCTCAAGAAGGACGACCAGTGCGCCATGGTGGTGGCGAACTATCTGGTCCTCTCGACCAGCCCCTCCATTCTGGCCCGCGTGCAGATGGCCTATCAGGGACGGTTAGGAACTGTCGCCGGGCTTCGGGAGTACCAGGAGGCGCGCGCGGAGCTGCCGGAAGACGCGACATTGATGGTCTTCGTGTCGCCTTCCGCTCTACATGAGCTCGATGGCGAAGGCAGGAAACTCGGCGTAACGCCGTTCCGCGACACGCGCTGGATGGCCGTGTCTTCCACGCTGAGAAATCAGGGACTAGTCTTCGACTACCGCGCCCCGGTTACGCCCGGAAGGCAGCCCCGCATTCAGCAGATGGCGCAGGCTCCCGCTATCGACATGGCGGCCTACAAGCAGCTGCCATCCGGCGCTTACGGAGTATTCGCCCTCTCCGACCCGGCCTCGTATTGGGACTACCTGGCTTCCATGGTCGCGGACGATGCAAAATCACGCGGCCAGTTCGACCGGGGGTTGCACGAGTTCGAAACGCAGACCGGCCTGAGCGTATCGGGAGACATCCTCCCGGCCCTGCGCGGACGAACGTTGTTCGCGGTCTATCCGAATTCCGACGATGCAACCGCTCATCCCGAAGGACTGATAGTTATCGACGACTCGAACGGGGCAAATCCGGCGGCCCTTGTCGAGAAGGTGAAGACGTGGCTTCAGCGGACGACGGCCAAAAAGGGCAACGCAGGAGCGCGCTTCATTCCTGCGCAGCAGAGCAGCATAACTGTCTGGCATCTAGATCCCGATTCGCGGGCTGTGCTCGGAGATACTATCGGCTCAATCCTCGGGGGAATTATGAGAGACGAGGAAGGACCCAATGGCGCGCCTCACACACATGAAGACCAAGCGAAACGGCCTGCCGCGGCGAAGATGTCCACTCCGACGCCCGTATACGCGCAGGTCGGGAACAGCATCCTTGTAGCGACGTCTCAGGCTATGCTGCAGCGAGCGATCCAGGTGCATCAGGGTCTCGTCCCCACGCTCGCGGAGGACCCCGCGTTCACGGCGATGCGGCAGATGGCCCGGCCGGGAACGCAGGGCATATTGATGGTGAATCTGGCGGCCATTATGGGGCGGGTAGAGCCCTATCTCAAGGACTGGATGAAGGACGAGTCTGTCATTGCCGATGATATAGTACATGTCTTCGGCGCTCCGAATACCGGGCTCGTGGCAAGCGGCAACTTCGACGGCCAGGTCGAGCGCGGCAGTCTCTTTCTGCCCCTCGATTACGACAGGTTGGCCCGGCTTATAAAGGCAGGCATGGATCAGGGGACGGACATTGCAGGCCACAATGGGGAGAACATAGCTGAGGATAGGCCGGTGATTCGAAAATAGACTCATCCCGATGCCGGTGTCGACAGATTGCCGGGCGCAGCGCGCCCGGCAATTCGTCCTTGGTATGTCGGGCATGTTCATATTGACAGAGGATGGCAAATACGTTACGCTGATACCCTATGGAATGAGCCGCCCAGGAATCACAGATCATGATCGAGGCCCTGTCACAGACAAAAGGCGCGCTTCAGAGCGCGCACAAGCTCGGCATCCAGGCTGCCGGGCGAATCGCCCGCTTCCGCCTTGCCTCGGCAGCCGTCGCGGCGATACTTCTCGTCATGCTCTTCGATCTTTTCTTCCCGGTCCCCGGCCCGGTTCGCGGCACGGCAATAGTCTCCATAATCGCATACGAAGCGTGGTCGCTGTGGTCGATTCGAAAGGCATCGCGAATCGAGGACGTGCGATTGGACCGAGCCGCGCGGCTCGTAGAGGACCGGCATCCGGAGTTGAACAACGCCCTCATCAATGCCGTGCAGTTTGAGGCCCGGCTCATCCAGCGTAACGGGGATACATCCGATCAAAGCGCCGGCCTCATGCGGCGCGAGATGGCGCGGGCGGAACAAGCAGCTGTTACCATCCTCCCGAAACCTGTCGCCGAAATCGCCGAGGTCAGGCGTTCCCGCCAGGCGCTCGCCGTTGTATTCGGCGTGGCCATCCTGAGCCTCGTTCTATTTCCACGTTTTTGGCGGTTCGAAGCTCCCCGCCTGCTGCTCTTCTGGAAGGACAGCCCGCCCTTTACGCTCACCGATTTTATGGTGACTCCCGGCGACGCCCACGTAAGATCCGGCGGGTCCCTGTCGATTCAGGTAAAGACTGGCGGACTGGTCCCCGACTCGCTCATTCTGGTCACGGTCAACGGCGGCAGGGAGCGCTCGATGCCGCTCAGCATTGACGACGACTCGGTCTACTCCCAGACGCTGGAGAATATCGGACAGGATACCGGCTACTTTGTTCGCGGCAGCTCGGGCCGCAGCAAGCGCTACTCGATTCTTGTCGATAGCGCGCCGGAGGCGCAAAACGTTCGCGCCACACTCCAGCCACCCGCCTATTCGGGCAGGCCGAAGAGCGTGATTACGGTGGGCCGGGCCGAAATTGCGGGGCTGAACGGCACCTCCGTGGTCATCGATGTGGAGGCCAGCCGTCCGCTGAAAAATGGCAAGTTCACTCTCGTCGCAGCAACCGGAGAGCGGGAAGAATTCGCGCTGATCCCCCAGTCGGGCCGCCCGGAGATCGCGCATGGCCGCTTCACTATCCGGCGGGACTCCGTCTATCAAATCGATCTTCGCGGAGCCGACGGAACGGAAAAACCGCACGCCGCCCGGGGGAAAGTCGTGCTTCAGCGGGATGAAAAGCCGCTCGTCTACATCACGACGCCGGGACAGAACGCGGTGGTTACCCCCGCCATGCAGGTTCCGATTCGCGCCGAGGCCGAAGATGACGTCGCAGTGCAGCGGATCGAGATACACCTCATCGTGAACGGCATGGCCGACAGCGCGAAGGTTTTCACCATGCCGTCCCGGCAGGCAAGGGCCGAGGCGGAGATTCGGCTGGATTTAGGGGACCTCGGCGCGCTGCCCGGCGATGTGATTCAGTATTATGCCACGGCGTATGACAACGATCCCGGAAAAACCGGGCGGCCTAATCTGACCGATTCCGAGCGGCGCTGGCTCTGGGTCGTGTCTGACAAGGACTACCGAAAGATTCTCGACCGGCAGAGAGGTCTCCCCCAGCTTGCGGCGGAGTATCGCGCTCAAACCGGCGCATTGGATTCCGTTGCAAACCGCCAGCGGGCCCTCGCAGACCGCGCGGCTTCTATTGCTTCAACTTCAATGACTCCATTGCATTCCGATTCTGGGAGCGAGAACGCGCGCCGCAGCCACAAACTCCGGCAGGATTGGGGGCCGGGGGGCCGAGGACAGGGGAGCAAACTCCCCCAGGATTGGGGGCCGGGGGGCGAACTGAAAGCAGTCCACCGAGAGCAAGCGAAGATTCGACAGGAGGCCGAGGAGATTGGGCGCGCGATGAAGAATCTGGCCCGACAGAAGCCGCAATTCGACGTTGAGCGCGGCCTCCAGCGGAAGCTGGCCGGCCTGGCGCGGCAAGTGGAGACAGCTGCTGCCGGCCCGATGAAACAGGCGGAATCGGCGACTTCCCCCTCTTCTGTCGCGGAGCATTCGTCACGGGCGGCCCGGCAGCTGGAGATGGCGAGTGGAATGGGACTGGAGAGCGTGGAGAAGGCGCTCACGGCAATGGAGAAGGCAGCGCCGCTCTACGACGATGTGAAACGTCTGCGGGAGTTGACCCGGCAACAGACCGATCTGGCGATACAGGCTCGCCAGCAGGCAGGCGCGGTGAAGCAAGACGCGTTCCAGCAGTCCCGCATGGCTGAGCTTGCCCAGCGCCAAGAGGAGACGCGACTGGCGCTGAATGAATTGAGGAGCGATCTGAACGAGCACGCCAGCCAGGCTGTAATGGTCGCGCCTCTTTCGGCCAGCAGGTCCGCGAAACAGGCGGTCCAACTTACCCAGGCGTTGGACAGTATGGCCGTGTCGGAACGAATGGGCGAAGCCGCGAGCTCATTCAGAAACCAGAACGGCCTAAGCGGCGCAGCACAGGCCGAGCTGGCGCAGCGATCTTTGGAGCAGCTTTTCAAGCAGGGCAAGGGGGTCCAGTCCACGGCGTGTACCGGCCTGGACCGGCAGCTGTCTCTGTGCCTCGGCCAGGGCGCGGGCAGCACTTTTGAGCAGTTATCCCAGGGCATGAACCAGGGTCAAAGTCAGGGCGCCGGCCAGGGCCAGGGTATCGCACAAGTGGATGGAGGGCAGCCCGCCCCGCGACCTGGCTCCCGCCCCGGCGATGCGAGCGGCCAGACGGGCGGACAGCAGAGGCAGGCAGCCGCGCTTACTACGTTGACCAGCCTGACCAGGATGCAACAGCGAGCGGGCCACGGCGAAAAACGCGAGAATAGGCGTCATCAGGCAGCCAGAGAATCGCCCGCGGCGCTGGGCGGCGAGGACGTCGAGCGCGTCGAGGATGTCGCGCGGCCTCCCACGCCAGCGGCAGATTCCGCCACGGGCCGCTATCCGGCGGAGTATCGCCGGCTGGTCAAAGACTACTTCAAAGCCGTGGCGGGAGGCAAATGACTGAGCAGCCAAATGGCGTAGTTAAGCGCGGTCCGAATTACCCGGTCATGAATCACCGGGCATTGCAAACCACCGTTGTCATGGGACTTGCCGCGCTTCTGTCTCTGAACGTCTCACTTGCTCGCGCCGGCGGCCAGGATGATAGGATCAATGGAAACCGGGTTCAGTGCGCGAATCTGGTCTATGCAGTCAACAAATCGTCCGTTTGCTTCAGCGATCGATTCCTGAAACGGCTGGAAGCGCAGACGAAGGTATTGACGGAGGCGCGCTTCTCCAAGGTTAAGCTGGACAGCTCGCGACAGCTCGCGGGTTACCCATTCGCGGTCATGACAGGCGAGGGCGGTTTTACGCTGACCGAGAAGGAGAGAATTAATCTCCGCTACTACCTTACGCACGGCGGATTCCTGCTGGCATCCGCGGGATGCTCCGACCCCGATTGGATCAGATCTTTTCGGGGCGAGTTTGCAAGGCTGTTTCCGGGCCGGGCGATGCATAAGATCGCGCTGTCCCACCCCATGTTCCGAACCGTCTACAAGATTGGGTCGCTGGAGACCTCTCACCAGAGGCATGGACCCCAGGCGGCGGCGCTGGAGGGCTTCGCCACAAACGGCAAGCTGGTACTCGTCTTCTCGCCGGACGGCCTGAACGACACCGCGCACGCCGAAAACTGCTGCTGCTGCGGCGGCGATGAAATTACAAACGCGGAGTTCATCAACGTGAACCTTCTGGCCTACGCGCTCTTGCACTGAGCCCGGCTGTCTGCCCCGGTCCGCCATGAATCGCTCGGCTAAAATATCCTTTGCGCTGCTTGCGATCCTTGTAATCTCCGCCGCCGCGCTGCTTGGAGGCGCGGCCCTGTTGGCACGGACAGGGGACGGCGGCAGGGTCGTTCTCTTCGTGAGCGGTGACACGCGGGGTTACCTTGAGCCGTGCGGATGCAGGCGCGATCAGGCCGGCGGCCTCCCGGCGCGCATGACCCTCATTAAGCAGGACCAAACGCCGAATCGGCTTCTGGTGGACGTTGGCAACCTGACGAGCGGCGGCCGCTCGTACGAGCTTCTGAAGGTCCACTATCTGCTTGCCGGGATGGAGCGGATGCGGTACGACGCGGCAAACCTTGGGGAGCGCGAAGCCGGTCTCGACCGTGATACGCTGGCAAAGTTGATATCTGAAAGCCGCCTGCCGCTGGTATCGTGCAATATCCTCAATCAAGACACCGGCCGCCCGATTGCGCCGGCTACGATTATCACGACGGCGGCGGGCCTGCGAATCGGAATCACGGGCGTCGCGGAAGCCAACGAGGATCAGATTGGGCCGGGTCTTCGAGTTCGTCCCGCTGCGGAAGCGCTGGCGGAAACGCTCCCAGATCTTAAACAGCGCGCTGATTTTATCATTGTGCTGGCCTACGCACGGCAGGACACCCTGAGAGCGCTGGCCGACAGGTTCCACGAAATCGACTGCCTGCTCGGTGGGAACGTCGCCCAGTCCAGCGAATCGGCAGAGCGCCTGAATCGCGCGGTCGCCTTCAACGTAACCGGCAAGGGAAAGGCGCTGGGCAGGCTTGCGTTTGCGCGGAAGGGGTCAACCCTGGAGCTGGCTGGGTCGCAAGCGCTCAAGGTGAAGGATACGATTCCTCCCGCGCCGGAGATGGCGTCGATTATCGCCGAGTTCCGGGAGAGCCTGCGGCAGCGCAGTATCGAATTAGCGAGCGAGGAGGGATTGGACCCGATCGGGCGCAGCCAGACCACCGCGGACCTCTATGTTGGGCAGCAGGAATGCGCCGGGTGCCATCAGAATGCTCATGCGATCAACTTCTCCGCCGCTCATACGCGCGCTTACGAAAGGCTGACAGCGAAGAGAGCAGAATTCGATCCCGAATGTTTGCACTGCCATACGGTCGGCTTCGGGGCGAAAGACGGATTCACGACTTTACAGCGGACCCCGATCATGGCTGGCGTGCAGTGCGAGAACTGTCATGGGCGTGGCGGGGATCATGTCAAAGCGAAGCGAGCAAAGCTGAATACCCAAAGCACGTTTAGGCCGGTCACTCCGAACACGTGCGTAAAGTGCCACGACAAGGAGAACAGCGAGAACTTCGACTACAAGACTTATTGGCCGAAGATCGCGCACGGTAAGCGATAAAGAGATGAAGAGGTAGGCATCAACAGAAAGACATGATGAACGCAGGCATTTGGCGGATCGCGCGTTTCGCCGTCCCCATCATTACTATCGCGTTTGCTGGGCTTTGCTCTCAAAGCCGCGCCGCGCCTCATGATTCGAAGCCTGCCGCCCGAAAGAAGGCTGCCCCGCCGCGCTCATATGCGCCGGTCGTGGAGCAGCTGGGTTCATTCGACGCGGACGCCCGCCGAAAGTCATCCGCGCTGCTGGAATCGGCAGGAGAAGCCGGAATCACCGCCCTGCTTTCAGGCCTGTCGCACCCGAAGCTTGCGGTTCGCGTTGGCGCGTTCGATACCCTCTCCCGCCTGCTGTCTGACCGTTACCGGATACCGCCAGCTTCGATTCCCCGTTACGACGCGTGGGCCTCGAAGCCGGAACGCGCGAAGATGGCCGCGACTCTGCGAAACTG
Source organism: Chthonomonadales bacterium (assembly GCA_038229495.1). Lineage (GTDB taxonomy): Bacteria > Armatimonadota > Chthonomonadetes > Chthonomonadales > CAJBBX01 > JBBROJ01. The sequence goes on along the minus strand of JBBROJ010000106.1, from coordinate 4,163 downwards.
GTGGGCGCGGCGTAGCAGCGCCCGCGCCGGTCACGCGCTATAGCATCTATTCTCGCGTTATATCATGGACGATAATAACCCAAACGGGGCCGGGAGCGATTCGCTCCCGGCCCCGTAAATTCACAGAAACGCCGCGTCAGATCAGCTCAGGAATCGGCTCGCGACCGTCCAGAAGGTAGTTCGGCCTGCCGGACATGTCGGGAACGGTGGCGGTCGCCACATCGATACCCATACGGTTGTATAGCGTCGCGAACACATCCTTGTAGTGGACCGGACGGTCGTCCGGCTCTTCGCCGAATCGATTCGTCGATCCGATAACCTGCCCCGTCTTCATTCCGCCGCCCGCCAACAGGCAGCAGGAGACGCGCGGCCAGTGGTCGCGGCCACCGTCCTTGTTGATGTAGGGAGTGCGCCCGAACTCGCCCCACACGACAACCGATACGTCTTTGTCGAGACCGCGGTTGTGCAGGTCCTGAAGCAGCATGCTCAGCGCCTGGTCGAGCTTCGGCATATCCCGCTTGAGCTGCGAAAAGTTTGCGCTATGGTGGTCCCACCGGCCAAACGCCAGCGTCACGCAGCGGACGCCTGCTTCTACCAATCTGCGGGCGACGAGGAACTGATCGTTCCAGCAGGGGCCGCCATCGTCCACGTTCTGGTTGGTGCCCTTGCCGTACATCTCGCGGACTTTCGGGTCCTCTTTCGTCACGTCGAGCGCGTTAACGAGCCTGCTGGAGGTGAGTATATCGAACGCCTTCTGATTGAGGGCGTCCATTCCCTTCAGTGAATCCACGCCGGTTCGGAAGCGGTCGAGGGAGGCCAGCATCTTGCGGCGGTCCCGGAGCCGATCCAGCGAAACGCCGTTCAGCACCATGTCGTTCATCAGGTCGCCGTCGGGCTTGAAGGGCGCATCCGCCAGCCCGAGGAAACCGGGGTCGCCCGGCTCCGCCCACTCCATGTGACCCATCTTGGGCGCGAGGCCCACGAAGGGCGGCACGGTCTTGTCCACCGGTCCCTGCAATCGCGATACGACCGCGCCAAGAGAGGGTGCATGATTCTGATTCGTCTCAGCGACCGTGTAGCCGCTGTTGCAGATGTGGGAATCATGCTCGTCGCGCGCGCCGACAAGAGAGCGAATCAGCGTGTACTTGTCGGCCATCTTAGCCAGTCGCGGAAAATGCTCGCAGATTTCTATTCCCGATACGTTCGTCTTGATCGGCTTGAACTCGCCCCGGATGTTCGCGGGCGCGTCCGGCTTGAGGTCAAAAAAGTCCTGGTGGGGTGGCCCCCCCGGCAGGAAGATCATGATGATGGCTTTGTGGTTGGAGCGGATTCCAGCCTTTGCCTCTGCCCGAAGCATCTGGGGCAGAGTCAGCCCGCCCAGCGCAAGGCCGCCAATCTGCAGGAACTCGCGTCTCGATATGCCATCGCAAAATTGCCCGCCGCCACCGCCATTAATTCTCAGCATCATTAGACCCCCTGAGATTCGTTAGTACTGCTCCCACTTAATCTACGTACTGTGACAACCAACCTCACCAAAATGTAGCAAATATTGTCCGCTTATGCGCTATTTTCGGCAGATCAACCGGCCATTCCTGCATCCCATCCCATTTCAAGCGCAGTGACAGCCGCTGATTCGCGCGATTAGCACTTCATCGTCTTCCGTTTCTTACCGACGCGGCCCATCGATTCTATTTTGTTGATCATATCCAGCGCCGAGTGTACTTTACATGCGGTATCGCCCATGTCGACTGTGACCGTGCCGATTCGGCGAGCCGCCTCCTTCGCGCGTTCGTTCAGCGGCACAACGTAGCCGCCCACGGACATCACGAAGCTATTCATGCAGTGGCGGACCCGGTTGGGCGCATCGTGAATCGTCGATTCAATCCGCTCCAGCAGTCGCTCGACCTCCGCCAGGTCGATCTTCTCGTCCGTCTGCATGGCAAGAATCCCGCCGTACGTGTGCCAACCGCTCGTCGCGACCAGTTCCTCGGGTGAATCCATCCACTTCAAAGCCAATTCGCGAGCATGAGGGCTTTCGCATGCGACCGCGGGAACGGCGCTCTCCGAGATCATTTGCCAAGTGGAGTTTCGCGCCCATCCGTCGAGCTGTTCATTCGTCATCCGGCTTCCATCCGCAAGCATTCCAGCGAGGTACATTGCGTCGAGATTTCCGGTGTCGTAGAGCGACAACGCCGCCTCCAGATTGTTCCTGAGTCGCTTTGCGATGGGCTTCATGTCACCAATCTTCACGCCAAACATCGGCCCCGTCGCTCCATGTCGCGCGTAAGTCTTGCGCTGCTGCTCGCTGCCCAGGCTCTCCAGCTCAGCCATCACTTCGTCAACGGTCACGCGCATACTCCTCTATGAATTCGATTGGGAATACCAAATGTCTTTTGAACAGAGGCATATTCGGCTGCGCGAAGGCGCGGCTTCAATGCGGCCGTGACAAGCATAAGGCACAGGGCTCACCAATTGGGCAGATATTCCAACCGATCCCCCATCTCTTCCAATGACACTTCGGAAGTCAGGCGTGCGGCTCGATGGACTATTTCGCCAATCGGCAATGCTCAACTGGCAACGATCATTCCATTATGATGCCCGCCATTGGCGAACAGTTCAGAATGAAGACGTGGGAAATCCTTAACGTTGTGCGTTAGAAGAACGCTTTGCATTCCTGCAGCGATAGCAATCTGGTCCTTATCAGATCGCCCCAACATAGCTTCCGGTACGGCTGAGGCAGCGCCGACACCCAGGCGATTCAGACCACGACAAACTGCCCCGTCTACGTCTTCGTCACACTAGATTCGAATCGGATTCACGCGGCCTCGCTCGAACCGTTTGGCAGCCTGCCACCGGGATACAGGGGCTGCCAGTGGGCCTCATCGAGCATTTGTGCTACCGCTTCGTCAAGCTAGTAGTGCGTTCATAAGTTAATGTTGCAATATGCACCGGGAACCGGTATAATTGGCTCATCTTGTGCCGGAGGTGAGCCATGCCGTTCAAGTCTCAGCGCGCTCCACTCGATCTCGACCCAAAGGAACAGGCGGAGTTGCAGCAGATCGCGACTGCGCGTACTGAGTCGGTTACGCGGGTGAAGCGTGCGCGCATCCTGCTGGCGTACGCAAGTCGGCAACCGATCAACGCCATCGCACGAGACCTGGGAGTTACTCGACCGATGGTCGAGCGGTGTGTGGACAAGGCTCTCGGCGGCGGCATAAAGGTTGGACTTAAGGATCTTCAGCGGGCGGGCCGGCCGCCGGAGATCACACCAGAAGCGAAAACGTGGGTGACAGGTCTTGCATGTACGAAGCCTAAAGACCATGGATACGCCGCGGAGTTGTGGACTTTTCGGCAGTTGTCTGATCACGTGCGCGCTCAATGTGAGGCTGCCGGCCATCCTTGCCTCGAGCGTGCAGGTAAGAGCATGGTTCACAACATACTTTCCGATCACCCAGTGCGCCCGCACAAGATCAACTACTACCTTGAGCGCCGAGACCCTGACTTTGAAGAGAAGATGGCGCAGGTTCTGGTCGTCTATTACGAGGTGCAGGAACTGAACGCCCCTCCTGAAGGCGAGCAGTCGCAGCGCAAACAAGTGACGCTGTCCTACGATGAGAAGCCAGGAATCCAGGCAACTGCTAACACCGCACCCGATCTTGCGCCGGTGCCGGGAAAGTACGCAACAACTGCCCGTGACCACGAGTACGTCAGGCTCGGTACCGTCTCACTGCTCGCCGGGATGGACTTACATACCGGCCACGTCATAGGCTTAGTTCGAGACCGGCATCGCAGCAAGGAGTTCACTGAATTTCTCGCCGCAGTAGACCAACACTACCCGACCGATTGGCGCATACGCATCATCCTGGACAACCACTCGGCTCATGTCTCTAAGGAGACCATGGCTTGGACGAAAGCTCACCCGAACCGATTCGAGTTCGTCTTCACGCCTAAGCATGGTTCTTGGCTAAACATTATTGAGGTGTTCTTCAGCAAAATGACCCGCGCCTTCCTGCGAGGCATTCGAGTCAGTTCGAAACAGGAACTCGTGGACCGGATTGAGCTGTATCTAGCCGAGATTAACGCCGCGCCGGTTGTGTTTCGATGGTATTACAAGATGGACGAAGTAAGCGTCACATAACAGAGCTTGATTGGTATGTTATATA
>JBBROJ010000105.1:0-18129 GCA_038229495.1 Chthonomonadales bacterium | reverse complement strand
CCCTCGCTGCTTCTCGCCCCTCGCTGCTTCTCGCCCCTCGCTGCTTCTCGCCCCTCGCTGCTTCTCGCCCCTCGCTGCTTCTCGCCCCTCGCTGCTTCTCGCCCCTCGCTGCTTCTCGCCCCTCGTCTGCGCCCGCCCCTCGCTGCTTCTCGCCCCTCGTCTGCGCCCGCCCGCTCAATATCGCGTAATCGTTTCGTGCAGGTTCAGGATGACACGGCAGACGCTGGTCCATGCCGCCATTTCAGTCGCATCCGTGCCGGCGGGCGTGGGCGCGATTCCGATGGCCATGAGCTTCTTCGCGTCGTCCGGCCGTTGGCGATACTCCTCGCGAACGGACATCAGGAATTTGAGCAGCGAGGCGCGCTCTCCCGATTTGATTCCGCGGCCCAGTGCGATCCGGTAAGCTTCTGTAAGCCTGGTCGCGTCATCGGGCGAATGGCCCATTAGGCGAGCCGCGAATGCGCGCGCGGCCTCCACGAATTCCGGGTCGTTGAGCAGAGTGAGAGCCTGCTGAGGCGTGTTGGCCTGGTTACGGGCGGCGACACAGTCCTCGCGCGAAGGAGCGTCGAAGTTCGCCAGCATCGGGTGAAGGAAGGTGCGCTGCCAGTGCATGTAGACGCCGCGCCGCCACTCCCGGTCGTCCCTGTCCGCGACATAATCGCGGTCTGGAAACTGGATATTCGCGTAGTAACCTGCCGGCTGGTAGGGCTTGCAGGGTGGTCCGCCGAGGTCTTCGTTCAGCAGGCCGGCAATCCGAAGCGCGTTGTCGCGCACGAACTCCGCCTCCAGCCGCCTCGGATTCTGGCTCGCCAGCAGCCGATTGTTCGGATCGGAATCGCGCAGCTCCGGCCGCAGCTTGGAGGATTGGCGGTAGGCGGAAGAGGTGACGAGCAGTTTCACCATATGCTTTACGTCCCATCCGCTCTCGCGGAACTCCACGGCGAGCCAGTCCAGCAGCTCCGGATGGGAAGGGGCTTCCCCCTGCGCCCCTAAATCCTCCACCTGCATGCTGAGACCGTTCCCGAAGAACTGTTTCCAGAGTCGGTTCACGAAGACGCGGGATGTGAGTGGATTCTCCTGAGAGACGAGCCACTTCGCAAGATCTATGCGGCTCAGACGGCCCTTGCCTGCCTTGACGGGCTGCGGGAGGAAATGCGCGACGGCCGGTTCGACCATTGCGCCGCTCTCGTCCTGCCAGTTGCCGCGCGGAAGAACGCGCATGGTCCTGGGAGTGGTCGATTCGGTCACCATCACCGGCGTGATTCCACGGCGGCAGAATGCAATGTCCCCCTCGATAGTCTTCACCTGTTTAAGCGCGTCGCCGCTCCAGCCAGTGCCGCACAGATACTCTCGCAGCGCCAGTGGCCGGTTGGCGGCCTCGTCCGGTTTTTCAAGAGCGGCAAGGATTCCGGCGGGCATTGTGGGCGAATCGAGGTCCTCCGGCATGAAGGGCGAAACAGCCACTCGAACACAGCCAGCGGGCATATTTGGGAAGCTTACCGTGAGTATTTCGCCGGGCTGAATCTTCTGCGGCATTTCCAGCAGCCAGACGGCTGTGTGCGGCTCGGCTGAATGGCTGCCGGACAGCTTCCATCCGCGCTGCACGCCGACGAGATCGAAACCGTTTATGTAGCGCGGCTCCCACAGATTCGCGCCCGCGTACCGGAATCCGAGTGGCCGCGCTTTGCCGTCCGCGTCTTTGAGCGACGCAGTCAGCGTCAGCATGTCGCCTGCCGCCCCGCCCCGCAAGACTTTCCCGCCATGATCCGCGCTCGGCAGCAGCTCCACGCGAATCGCGGCAATGCCCGGAGCCTTTGAACGGAGGTCGACAGCCAGCGTTGCGGCCGCCTGACCGGGAAGAATAATACTGCCGTCCTCATGAATCTCAGGTTCCGGCGACTGCGCGCCCACTGCCGGAGCGGGTCTGGCCTGCTTGCCCTTCGCTCGGACAGGCTTTGCGCCGGAAACCGCTGCCTCCGGGTCCGCGGGGACCTCCCATCCGTCCGGGTGTTCCGCGAGGAAGACCGTACCCACCTTGCGCCATTCCGCGAACGCCATCCTTGAGGCGGAGTCGCTCTGAATCCGGGCTTCGGTAAGGCGGGCAACGTCGAGGATGCGCTGCTTCTGACGAGCAATGCGCTGCTTGAGGTAAGGGCTTTCGATCGTGATTTCTGGTGGAAAGGGCGAATCGTTGTTGATGCCGCGCAGATCGGGCTCGGGAGTATAGCTGTAGTCCGCGTAGACTCCCCATTGCTTCATATCCGCGAAGAAGGATGCAAGGGAATAGAAGTCGCGCTGAGTAAACGGGTCGAACTTGTGGTCGTGGCACTCGCAGCAGCCCATTGTGGAGCCGAGCCATGCCATGCTGACAGTCCGCACGCGGTCGGCGGCATACTTGGCGAGGTACTCCTTCGGCTGTGCTCCGCCTTCCCGGGTCATCATGTTCAGCCGGTTGAAGCAGGTAGCTGTCCGGGTTTCGGGCGTGGCGTTCGGCAGGAGATCTCCTGCGATCTGCTCCAGGGTGAACTGGTCGAACGGCTTGTTCCGATTGAACGAATCGATGACATAGTCACGATAGGCCCACACGTTCTGATTCTGGTCGCCGTGAAATCCGACCGTGTCCGCATACCGCACCACGTCCAGCCACGGAACGGCCATGCGCTCGCCATAGCGTGGAGAAGCAAGCAGCCGGTCCGCCAGCTTTTCGTAGGCCATGGGCGACGCGTCGGCGAGATAGGCGTCCATCTCTTTTGGCGTGGGCGGAATTCCGATGAGATCGAGGGTTAGGCGGCGGCAAAGGGTCCGCTTATCGGCTTCGGGAGATGGCCGCAGTCCCGCCTGCTCCAGCCTTGCGAATACAAAGTTGTCGATGGGATTTTGGATTTTGGATTTTGGATTTTGGAGTTTAGGGACGACGGGCCGCTTTGGAGCGATGTAAGCCCAGTGTGCCTGGTACTCGCCGCCCTCTTTGACCCAGCGCGCAAGCAGGTCCTTTTGAGCCTGGGTCAGCTTCTTGTTAAAGCTTGCAGGCGGCATCAGGAGGGCCGCGTTGCCGGTCAGGACGCGCTCGACCAGCTTGGACTTGTCCGGCCGCCCGGGCACTACCGCGCCGTGCTCCAGGGCAGATTGCTTTTGGTCGAGGCGCAGGTTCGCCTGACGCTTGTTCCGGTCCGGACCGTGGCACGCGAAACAGTTATCGGATAGAATGGGACGTATATCGCGGTTGAACTGCACTTTCGGGGGCCGCGGGGCCGGGGCGGCTCCAGCCGTAAACACAGGGGCGGCTCCTGCCGTAAACAGCGGCAGCCGCGCCAGCGGGCCAATGAAGAGCAGCGCGAATCGCAGTAGGGTTGATATTTTCATCTTAGTCATTTGAATTACCAAACGCGCTTGTGAGGGACCGTCGGCCCTCGCCGGGGAGCGGCTACGCTGCTTCTTCTCCGCCTACGCGGAGAATCCGTGGCAAAAGTTGTCGAAAGGTTCATGACAGGTGCCCGCGAAGGCGGACACGAGGCCGCAGGCCCCACAGCGAGGACCGTTTGCTCCTCGCCCCGACGTTGCTAAATATTTATTAGGACCGATGAACTATCAAGGATTTCCCCACAGGTCAGCGAATCGCCTGCGTGATTACCAAACCCGCCGCAGGTATTGGGCCTATAATATTGAATCTTGGACAGAGAAGACGCGCAAAGGTTGCGTGACACTCGATTTCGCCGGCCCTCCCAATCGAATATGAGAAACTACACCCTATCCGTTTTGACTGCGACAGCAGCCCTCTTTGACATAACCGGAATGTCTTTCGCGCAGCTACGGGCCGGTAATGACTGGTGGTCCCTCCGCTCCCTCGCCAAATCCGTCGTCCCACAAATCCAAAATCCAAAATTTAAAATCCAAAATCCCATCGACGCGTTCATTCTGGCCCGGCTGCGCTCGAAAGGTCTTCGCCTGGCTCCGGCGGCGGACCACGTTACGCTGATTCGCCGCGTTACGTATGATCTCATCGGCCTACCTCCAACTCCCGCCGAGATCGATTCGTTTGTTCGCGACGCGTCACCGAACGCCTACGAGAAGGTCGTCGACCGCCTGCTGGCCGATCCGCGCTACGGAGAAAGGTGGGGACGCCACTGGCTCGACGTTGCGCGCTTCGGCGAAAGCAACGGGTTCGAGCGCGACCAATTCCGGCCCAATGCGTGGAGGTATCGCGACTACGTAATCGATTCGTTCAATTCGGACAAGCCCTACACACAGTTCATTCGCGAGCAGATCGCCGGCGACGTCCTGCAGCCGAACACTCGCGAGGGGTTAATTGCAACGGGCTTCCTGGTCGCCGGGCCGTGGGACGAGGTGGGCAGCACGCAGGTGAGCACGTTGATGCGCGGCAGGGTGCGCGAAGAGGAGATGGAAGAGATGGTCGGCACGGTCAGCCAGACTTTCCTCGGCCTCACCGCGAATTGCGCTCGCTGCCACGACCACAAGTTCGATCCAATTCCGCAGCGGGACTACTACCGCCTCAAGGCCGCACTGGAGGGAGTGAATCGAGCGGATCGCCCGCTATTGACCGCCGCCGAGCAGAAACTTCACGAAACGCAGGTCGCGGAGATTCGCAGCCGGGATACGAATCTGAGAGTCGATCTCAATATGTTGGAAGGGGCCGCGCGGACGCGAGTCACGGTATCGGGGCAGCATGCGGATCAACCTCGCGCAGTTCAGCCGTTTGCCCGCTGGACCTTCGAGGACGGACCGAATTCTCATAGCTCACGTGGCACAGGGCTGGACGGCAGGCTCGAAGGCGGCGCTCAAATCGCGGGCGGGCGGCTGATTCTGGATGGAAAGAGCGCGCTACTGCGCTCAGCTCCCCTCCCGCGCGCGATCCGCGAAAAGACGCTCGAAGCCTGGGTGTTTCTGCCCGACAGGACGCAGCGGGGCGGCGCGGTCCTCTCGATTCAGACGCGGGACGGCGGGCGGTTCGATGCCATCGTTTTCGGAGAGCGCGAGCCGGGCAAGTGGAGCGCGGGCAGCGACTCCTTCCGCCGCACTAAAGACCTCAATGCCGCTCCTGAGGCCTCGCCGCCCGGCGCGCTCATCCACGTCGCAATCGTCTACGCGGCTGATAATAGCATCACGGTCTATCGCGACGGTAAGCCCTATGCTGCGAGTTATACGCCCGTCGGCTCCGACCTCCAGACTTTCGCAGCCGGCGATTCCGAGATATTGATTGGACTTAGACACAGGCAGGCCGGCAACGGGTTTCTTCGAGCAGAGGTAGAAGAGGCGCGGGTCTATGAACGCGCGCTAACTGGTAGCGAAGTCGCCGCCTCCTACCGCGCGGGCGTCGAGAACATTACGCCCGAGCAGATTGCCGCCGCGTTGTCTCCGCCGGAGCGGACCCGACACGCCGCGCTCCTCGCCGGGATTCTGAAGGATGAAGAGTCCCTGAAGGTTCTCGGCAATCCAGTCCTCGTCTACACGGTCGCAGGTAAGCAGCCGCTGACCACCCACCTGCTGGCGCGCGGAGATATCGAGAGCCTGGGTGACGTGCTATCGGCCGGGGGCCTATCGTGTGTTACAGGCCCCAAAGCCGATTTCGGACTCGCTCCCGATGCGCCCGAGGCGGAGCGCCGCCTCAAGTTGGCGGACTGGATCGCCGATCCGAGCAACCCATTGACGGCCCGCGTCATCGTCAATCGAATCTGGCACTACCATTTCGGCAGGGGAATCGTGGCCTCGCCCAACGACTTCGGATTCAATGGCGAGCCGCCCAGCCATCCAGAGCTGCTGGATTGGCTCGCCGCGACATTCGCCGCAAAGGATGATGGTAAACCGAAGTCAATGGGTCAATTAGTAAACGGTCGCAGCTCAGGCATTGACCCGTTGACCAATTTACCCATTGACTATTCCTGTGGCTGGTCCCTTAAGCGGCTCCACCGCTTGATTCTGCTCTCCAGCACGTACCGACAATCGTCAACATTCAATCCGGCGGCCGCCAGAGTAGATGCCGATGACCGGTTGTTGTGGCGGTTCGCTCCGCAGCGCCTGGAAGGCGAGGCGGTGCGGGATGCACTGCTCAGCGTGAGCGGGCAGCTCAATCCTGCGCTGGGAGGCCCGAGCTTCCGGCCGTTCAAGGTCGTCATCGACAACTCCACCTTCTACGAGCAGTTCGACTCAGCCGCGCCGGAGTACAACCGCCGGACGGTCTATCGGGCGAACGTGAATTCGGCGAAGAACGTCCTGCTGGAGACGCTGGACTGCCCCGATCCCTCCACTAAAACGCCTCGCAGAGCCGTTACGACGACGCCCCTCCAGGCGCTGGAGTTGATGAACAACAGCTTCGTCCTCCGGCAGTCGCGCGAGTTCGAGAAGCGGCTGGAAAAGGAGGCGGGCACGGAGACGGACGCCCGAATCACGCTCGCATTCAGGCTTGCGCTGGGCCGCGCGCCCACGACCGCCGAATCACGGCAGGCGGTTGGGCTCGTTGCCACAAGCGGGCTGGAGACGTTCTGCTGGACGCTGCTTAATTCGTCGGAGTTCCTGTACGTTCGTTGAGGAGTCATACCATGCACGAAGGCGATAATCCCAACTCAATAAATAGCAGAATAACGCGGCGCGATCTCCTTTGGCAGACTGCCGGCGGGCTCGGCGGAATCGCCCTCGCCTGCCTGCTCGCTGATGATGTGGCCCAGGCGTCCCCAATCCAAAATTTAGAATCCAAAATCCAAAATTCTTCCTCTCTTCCTCACTTCAAGCCGAAGGCAAAGCGGGTCGTGCAGATATTTTGCATGGGCGGCGTAAGCCACATCGATACGTTCGACTATAAGCCCGAGCTGGTCCGCAGCGACGGCAAGGCGATGACGAACAAGGGGAAGGTCGATACTTTTTTCGGGCAGCCCGGTAACCTCATGAAGAGTCCGTTCGCCTTCAAGCAGCGCGGCCGGAGCGGTCTCTGGGCGAGCGACCTGCTCCCAAATCTGGCCGAATGCGTGGACGACATTACATTTTTGCGCTCGATGACATCCAAAAGCTCCAACCACACGCCCGCCACGTTCTTTATGAATACCGGCTTTACGATGAACGGCTTCCCCTGCCTGGGAGCCTGGCTCTCCTACGGCCTCGGCACGGAGAATCAGGACCTGCCCGCATTCGTGGTGCTGCCCGATCCGCGCGGCCTTCCGGCAGGGGGCTCCATCAACTGGACGTCCGGATTCCTTCCCGCCTCGCATCAGGGGGTCGCGTTCGGGGCCCGCAAGGAGCCGATTCCCGACCTCTTTCCGCCACAAGGCGCCGATTCCGATCGTCGGCAGGCCGGCATGGGCTATCTGGCCCGAATGAATCGGGAGTATCTTGCTGCGAACCCCGGCGACAGCGCACTGGAGGCGCGAATCCGCGCCTACGAGCTTGCGGCGCGAATGCAGGTCTCGATTCCGGAGGCCGTTTCTTTCGACAGCGAGAGCGAGGCGACCAAACGGCTGTACGGGCTGGACAACCCCGCGACGGCGGGTTTCGGCCGCAACTGCCTCCAGGCGCGGCGGCTCCTTGAGCGGGGCGTGCGATTTGTGCAGGTATGCCACGGAGGTGCGTTCGGAAGTCCGCGCATCAACTGGGATGCCCATGAGGACATTGTCGAAAACCATAATAAGCAAGCCGCGAACATGGATCGCCCGGTCGCGGGGCTGCTGCGCGACCTGAAGGCGCGCGGAATGCTGGACGACACCCTGCTGCTCTGGACCACGGAGTTCGGGCGGACGCCGATCACCCAGGGCCTGAACGCGCGGGGGCGCGACCACCATCAGCACGCCTTTACCATCTGGATGGCCGGCGCGGGCCTGAAACCGGGATTGGCCTACGGCTCCTCCGACGAGATTGGATATCATGCCGCCGAAAACCCGCTGACCGTCTATGACTTCCACGCAACGGTGCTGCGGCTGCTCGGACTGGACCATAAGCGGCTCTCCTACTACCACAACGGCATCCAGCGCCGCCTTACGGACGTCCACGGCGAGGTTATCGAGGGAATATTGAGTTAGAATAGGAGTAATGGTATGACCGAATCAGGCAAACGGAGTGGAGGTGTAAAGATGGCATCAGGAACGCTCGACGAGAGGCTTACGCGCTTGGAAGTCGAAGTTGAGCAGTTGAAACACGCGCGCTCACCCAACGGCGGACCGCAAGTGCCTTGGTGGGAGAAGATTGCTGGTACATTTGCTGGCAGCGCAGACCATGAAGAAGCCATACGCCTCGGGCCGGAATGGCGGCAATCTCAACTAATGGATTACGATACCCCTGACGCGTGACTATGCGAATTCCCCTGATGCTAATCCTGCCCGGCTGCATTGCCCTCGCCCAGCCGGAGAAGTGTGAAGTGCCTGAACCCGTGGAGAAGCAAATAACGTCGGGAGCGGGAGGGCGCATTCTCACGAACTGCAATGTCTGGTCGCCGGACGGTAACTGGATCGTCTTCGATACGCGGTCGGATGTGGATGGGACGGGCTTCAACGGCAGCCGAATCGAGGTCGTGAACGTGCAGAACGGGGAGGTCCGAACGCTCTATAAATCCCGCAATGGCGCTTACTGCGGCGTGGTCACTTTCGATCCGTTGCAGCCGCGGGTCGTCTTCATCCTCGGGCCTGAGAACCCGACGTCGGACTGGAGGTACACCGCCTTCCATCGCCAGGGCGTCATGGTAGACATGCGCAGGCCGGGCGCTATTACTAATCTCGATGCGCGCGACATTACTCCTCCCTTTACTACGGGCGCGCTGCGGGGCGGTTCGCACGTGCACGTCTTCAGCCCCGATGGTGAATGGGTCAGCTTCACCTATGATGACCACATTCTTACGGCATTCACCGACGAGACGGCGGAGCACGAGAACAACACGAGAAATGTCGGTATCAGTGTTCCGGTTCGACCCGTGAATGTGAAGAAGGACCATCCGCGCAATCACGATGGGCAATACTTCACCGTGCTGGCGACGCGGACAACTGCGAATCCGAAGCCCGGCACAGACCAGATAAAGAAGGCGAATGAGGAGGCGTGGATTGGGAGCAGGGGATACCTGCGGCCCAACGGTTCAAAGCAGATGCACGCCCTCGCGTTTCAGGGAGATGTCGTCTCTGCGAAGGGCGAGACGGTCACGGAAGTTTTCGTCGTGGATTTGCCGGAGGATGTAACGAAACCCTCGGACGACGGGCCGCTGGAGGGAACTGCCTCGCGCCGCCCGCGCCCGCCATTCGGCACGGTTCAACGCCGCCTCACCTTCACGACCGGCCGCAAGTATCCGGGCATCCAGGGGCGGCGTCACTGGCTGAGAAGCTCGCCGGACGGATCGCGAATCGTCTTTCTGATGCGCGACGACAGCGGAATCGTGCAGCTCTGGACCGTTTCGCCGAATGGGGGAGAGCCGAAGCAGCTCACCCGCAATCCGAATGATACCGCGTCGGCATTTACGTGGAGCCCGGATGGCACATGTATTGCGCACGTAATGGATAACAGCGTCTGCGTCACGGATACGCGGACCGGCCAGACGAATCGCCTCACCCCGCGCTCGGATAGCGATTCCGCGCCACTCTCCCTGGCCTGCGTCTTCTCGCCCGATGGCCGAAAGATCGCCTATCTGCGCCGGATATCGACAGATGGCAAGCTATACAATCAGATTTTCGTAACGACGTTAAAAAAATCAGAGGAGAGCCCCTGACGCGCAGGGATTCGAGCGCGCGAAAGGCAATATTCTCTTACCAACTTTGGGAGGATGGTCCGCATGAAGATGTTTCGACAGGCTGCATTTACGGCGGCTTTGACGGTTTTTGGCGCGGCGGCGCTCGCCGCTCCGCAGAATGAGGTCTCGCACCGGGTCCTGATGCAGGGCCTGGGCAAGGTCCTGATCGTGGGACCAAAGGGATACATCGAGTGGGAAGCGCCCTGCCGCTTCACCTCGCACGATATTCAGATGCTGCCCGGCGGCAATATTATGATTCATCCGGGGCCGGCGACGGTCGCCGAGATTACGCCGGAGAAAAAGACGGTCTGGGAGTACACCGCGAAACCGGCAGGAAGTTATACCGGCCCGGTCGAGGTGCACGCATTCCAGCGGCTCAAGAACGGCCTGACGATGGTCGCGGAGACGGGCAATAGGCGAATCGTTGAGGTCGATAAGGAAGGCAAGGTCGTCCACGAGACCCCGTTGACCGTAGAGCATCCCAGCTCGCACCGCGACACTCGCATGGTGCGCAAGCTGGACAGCGGCAACTATCTGGCCTGCCACGAAGGCGACGGCATGGTGCGCGAGTACGACCCGTCCGGCAAGGTGGTCTGGTTCTACAAGCTGGACCTGAATGGCCGCGAGCGCGCGCCAAATCATGACGGCCACGGCACGGAGGTCTTTGGCGCGGTTCGGTTGCAGAACGGCAACACGCTGATTGCAGGCGGCAACAACAACCGTGTCCTGGAGGTCGACAAGGACGGCAAGATTGTCTGGAGCGTGGATCAGGAAGAGCTTCCCGGCATCAAGCTGTTCTGGGTCACGACGCTTCAGGTCCTCCCCAACGGCCACATCATCATCGGCAATACGCACGCCGGGCCGAGCAATCCGCAGTTCATCGAGGTGACCCGCGACAAGAAGGTCGTCTGGACATTCAACCGCTACGACCTGGGCGGCAACGATCTGGTCGTCGGGCAAGTGCTGGACGTCAAGGGGCATGTAATACGATAGCCCGTCGATGACCACGTCCGATTGTAGGGGCGGCCCGGCGTGGCCGCCCTTTCGCAATATGGCCGCCCTTTCAACGGTAAGACGGCGCGTCTCAATTCCCTCTGGCGTATGATGGTCCGGACGATTTCGTCATCGGAGCGAGTCGGCTTCGATTTGGTGATGATATCGCCTTTGTAATCATTTCTCCGCTGGCCCGTATTCAAATCGGAGCGTGCCCGCATCCGCTCCGGGTCCTGCAATCACAAACCCGCTTCGCTCAAGCACCGTTACAGACGCAAGGTTCTCCGCGGCGGTGTGCGCTATCACCTTTGTGACACCGGTTTGCACCGCCCCATATGCCGCCAGCGCCTGGGTCATCTCAGTGCCATAACCGCGAGCGCGCCATTCCGTGCAAACCGAGTATCCTATCTCTACGACGCCCTCCCGAGTGGGCGGCCCGAAGAAGCCGCCGGCCGCCACCACAGTCTGGGGCGCCTCTGAATCGGGAATCCGCAGTGCGTACCACCCATACCACTCCACCCCTTCGTCCCCGGCCGCCGTGAGGCATTTGAGGAAGTACCGTTGGGCAGGCGGATCGTACTCTCCTGGCGGCCAGCTCGCTGGAACGGCTGCATTGAGGAGTGCGCCGAACGCGCCCTCCCCGGCAAGTTCCGCCCGCACATGATCTGCCGTGGCGGGCAAAAGCGTGAGACGCGTGGTACGCAGCTTCATAAGGATCATGAAATTGAGTTCTCACTGGGCAAGAATCTGTAACTAAAGTTCGCAAGTCCATCTGTCCGCGCACCTATCCCATAGCTCCTCTGTCATCAGACTGCCACAAGTACGCGCCTTCGCCTAAGCTCTCGCTCCTTCTTCAGCCCATGCTCCCCTTCCCAAACAGAGCGAGGCCCGAGCGTAATTGGCTTGGAAGGAAGAGGAGAATTAGTTTAGGGCCAGTCACAACCCCTTAGGACGCGAGAGCTTCAGCAAGATGGTCTTGATCTCGAAGGGGTGCAGATCGAACCGCACCGCGTCCTTCTCGACCTTCAGCTTCCGTCCGGGCTTTTCGAGGAGGTCCGATTCCCACGCGGCAGCGACCTTGATTCGCAGATTCAGTGTAACGTCTGTCGAGGCTTTTCCCGACGCTTCGTATACACGGACAACTGTAGTTCCTTCTGGACCGGGCTTGAGGGCGGTAAATACCACGTTGGGGTGCGACACGTCTACCAGTCCCCATCGATTCGGAAGCGTTCCCGCATGGTGAGCGGCCTTGCGTACGATGAGCGGATGGTTGAACTCCCAGCCGTCTCGATAGACACCTGCCTGCGCCCAGTCTCCCGCGTGAGGCACGACCGCATAGTGGAACGAACGCGGCACGCCTAGCTCCAGTCCGGTGTCGGAGCTCATGCCCGGTTCATACCCGCCGCCGAATCCATACCCGCCAATCGTGTGAGACCGCATCAGCGAGAGCATAAGCGTTCCGTCCGTAACGAGGTTGCCCGGCATCCCTGCATTGATCAGCGCAACGCCGCGATTGCTGCCGCTGTAGTCCGCCCACTGCTGCGCTGGGTACTCGATGCCCGCGGGCCGCTCTACCGCGCCGAACGGAATCTCCTGTACGTTCTGACCCTTTGAAACGGACGTGGGGAACAGCGCCTGATAGCGAACGAACTTCTCTTTGTTGAGGAGCTGCGTCTCGATGTCGACGCGCCGCGAGCCGCTGTAGACCCGAACGCGCGTCGCGAACGTCCCGCTGTCGAGCGGATGCGTGACGGTGAACTCTGAGAAGACAGATCCGTGCCGAATCGTTCCCGGCTGCGCCGAATAGCCGCTGCTCAACTTCGAGTTCGCGGTTGTCGGCACAGGCTGCTTGTTTGTCATGGCGATATAACTGCCCCCGTCGAGGCCGTGATAAAGTTCCCAGAGGTCGCCCTTGTCCTCCTGGCAGCTGACCACGTTCGCGGGGCCGGACAGCGCCTCCCACTTCAGCGTCTTGTCGAATAGGCTCGTAATTGCGCCACTCTTGAGTTCGAAGGTGACCCGATAGAATTCGTTCTCGATGGAATCCGTGCCGGCCCTCTCGTTCGCCGTCACCTGGGCGCTGGATTTATCATTTCGCGGCTGGATTCGGTAGACCGCATACCCCATAGAGGGCAGGTCGCGCGCTGTGAACGCGACGGTTGCGCGCTTGATTCCGCCGTCCTCATAGCGATCCGCGCGGACTATCTGGGCCGGTGTTGCGTGGCCGGTTGCATCGATCACCTCTACGCCGCTGATTCCGCGCCCGGCAAACCCGACCTCGACCTCCGCCGGCTCCGTGCGCGGCCAGGCGAGGGTGTTGAAGACGATCACCGGAATCCCTTCGCCCCGCGTGTCGATTCGCGACGAAAGCCTCTCCCAGCCGTCCGAGATTATCTCGTCCGCCAGCCGGCTCGACAGGTCGTAGCCCCGCTGCACGTCTTCGTAGACATGATCTGTCATGACGCCGGAGGCGAGGTCGTGGGTCTGGTTAAACAGCATCGGCTCCCAGGCGCGCCACAGCATCTCATCCTGAGCAGGCGCGCCCAGCCATGCCGAGAGCGCGCTGAGTTTTTCGGCGGTCAGCAGCTTCCGCTCGATCTCCCGCGTCCTCTGCTTCAGCTCGATTCGGCTGCTGTAGGTCCCCTGGAAGATCGGATTGAAGTCGCCTGTAATCACCGGGCGATCTGTCCTGCGCGCCACTACGTCCGCAAACTCGGTAGGTACGGAATAGAGAATCGTGAAGGGGCGGTCCGGATTGCGGTTGAATTCCGCGACCATCGGCGGCACATAGGCTTCCGGCTCAGATACGTCCACGCCCGCAAGCCCCACGCGTTCTGCATTTGGATTCAGGGTGTCGAATCGGGATTTGAAGAAATTCGCGAACTCGTTCGGCTTGTTCGGCGGACCGTAGAAGAGACCGTAGAATCCCGGAAGCCAGATAGCCGAAATGTCTGTTCCGTCGATTCCGCGCCACAAAAACTCCGATGGCATTTTGTTGCTGGGAACTCCCCGGCAGAACCAGAAGGAGGTGAATCCGGCCTGCTTCAGGAGCTGCGGCATCTGCGGGTGGTGGCCGAACGTATCGACCAGCCATGCGATCTTCACGTCCACGCCCAAATTCTCGCGGAAATAGCGCTTGCCATACTGCATCTGGCGCACGAAAAGCTCCCCACCCGGCTTCACCACGTCCGGCATCACGTCCATGCCGCCCACCATCTGGAGGCGGCCATCGGCAACGAATTTTCGAAACGCCGCCGCCTCTTCGGGATAGCGCTCAAGGAAAGGTTTGACGTAGGCCGCCTGATCGAGCGTAAACTTGAACTCCGGGTAGGCCTTGAGCAGGGCAAGCGCCTTCAGGATGTTCGGCAGGCCCAACTCAAGGTACTCCTCTCGCGTTTTGAAGACCGCCCCTTCCCAGTGCGTGTGTGGTATATAGTAGAGTACCGGTTTGCCGGCCTGGCCGCTGGTCTGGGAGCATGCCGCTCCTGCCATCAGCCATAGCGACCCGAACAATCGGTAGAGCGCTCGACAGTAAATGTATTTTGATAACTGCCCTTTGCACATAGGACCCTCTTTCAATTCGAATGGCGTATTTGACATCCGGGTACAGCCGGGATAGGTCTGCGTGATATCCATTTATGATATCCATTTATGATTCCTCGTCCGTTCGAGTCAGTCCTTTATTGCAATTTGCAGCAAACCACTATGATCCAATGTAATCCGACGCAACGTTCCGACGCGTAAATTCGTATATCTCGCCATAACTGAGTTCCGTCGGCCTCGCAATGCCTGAGCATATCCAATCCCGGTTCAGAGGCGCGCCGGCTTTATCCGCCGCGAAAGGTGACAACGATGCAGCTTGCATGCCGCCGTCCGCAGCAGTATCGCATCTCGCTGGTCTTCGGCCTGGTCGGTATTCTCCTTACATTGGTCATGGCCGCTCGTGCCGACGAGCGGCGCGCACTGATGATCGGCGGCGGTCCCAACCCAAAGAGCAACCAGATCGCGATTGAGAGCAATGTCCGATACCTTCTGCGGCTGCTTCCCGCGGACGTGAAGCCGACGGTCCTATTTGCCGACGGCGACCCGAAGGCGCAGACCGTCCTGTTCGAAGATCGCGAAAAGGACCTCAAACCCGGCGAGCGGATTGTCGCGCTTCTGCTTGAAGGCAGAGCCGCGGCCCATCCGACCACTTTGAAGTACCGGGCGCCGAACCTGCCTCGCGTGGATGGCCCGTCGCGCCGTGCGGAGATCGAGGCGGCATTTTCGCGCCTGGCGGCGCAGAGCCCCACGGGCTTCCCCTTGCTGCTCTACTTCACAGGTCATGGCAGCCCGGCCAAGAATCGCAATCTCGATAACAACGTCTATGACCTGTGGCAGGAGTCCGGTCTTTCTGTACAGGAGCTGGCGGCGCAGGTAGCCCGGCTGCCCGCCACGCAGCCGCTCACTCTTGTAATGGTCCAGTGCTACTCCGGCGCGTTCGGCAATCTTCTCTTTCAGGGCGGAGACCCGCGGAGCGAGTTCGTGGATCGGGATATCGCCGGCTTCTTCGCAACGGTAAAGGAGCGCGTTGCGGCAGGCTGCACGCCGGCCGTGGACGAACGGGAGTACCACGACTTCACCTCCTATTTCTTCGCCGCCCTGACCGGCCAGGATCGCGTCGGCCGAAAGGTGACGGGAGCGGACTACAATCGCGACGGGCAGGTTACGATGGACGAGGCGTTCTGCTATGCGCTGATTCACGACGCTTCCATCGACATTCCCATCTGTACGTCGGACGTCTTTCTTCGCCGAGTCGTGACCATCCCGGACGGCGAGATATTCAAGAACTCCTATTTACAGGTGCGCGGATGGGCCTCTTCCGCTCAGCGCGTCGCCCTCGATGAGCTTTCTAAGCGGCTTAAGCTCTCAGGCGATGAGCGCGGCGCAACAGCATACAACCGCTTTATCGGGATCGCGCCCCAGCAACCGCCGGAACCGCGAGCCAATCCTTCTGCGGCGGCTAAGAGGGCGTTTGACCAAGCGCGCGAAGAGGGCAGGAGACTTCTTCTGCAACGGTGGCCGGAGCTTCGAAGCGGCAACGGACCGGGCTATGAGAGGGGGCGAGCGGAAGCCGTGGAGATGGCCGAGCGGCAGTTCAAAGAGGGAAAGTACAAAACCCTTGCGGATGCAGAATCCGCGTTGGACGCGGCGAATGAAGCCGACTATAAGCAGGAGCTTACGGACGCATTGCAGGCGCGATTCGTGCGCCTTTTCAAGTCGGTTGTTCTGGCCCACGTCGTACGAACGGGAACCGACTCGGTGACCCAGCGTAGGTTGGAGCGGCTGGTTTCGGCGGAGAGCCGTCCGCTGCTGGAGCCGTCAAGGCTTGCGTCTCGGACTTTATATCTCCCGGTGACGCGATAACGCCATAACGCAGTTACGTGGTAACGCAATAATGCGGTAACTCGATATGAATCAGTATGCGGCAGAAAAGCGGGCAATTCCGCATCGAGCCCGCCCAGACTCTTGTCATGCGGATGAACTATATGATATAATCGCCGCGTTCCCAATGGACTTATCGTCGGGTAGGCGGGAACGCATCATCGTTGAGCATCCAAGATCAGAGCAAGGGCATAGGACGCGCAAAACCGTGCCGGACAACCGCCTGCTTTATCGTAAATGCTTTCAGTTCGTTATGGAGGCTGGTCCGCACATGGCAACGACCGGGACGGTCAAGTGGTTCAATGCAACAAAAGGCTTCGGCTTCATCGCGCAGGAGAGTGGCGAAGACGTATTCGTTCATTTCAGCACCATTCAAACGAGCGGTTACCGCGAGCTTCAGGAGGGGCAAAAGGTATCCTTCGACGTCGAGAACGACCCAAAGGGCAAGGAACTCCGCGCGACGAACGTAAACATCATTTAGCAACTTGATCACGCAGCAAAAATTGGGGGCATCGCCGACGCAGGCGTGCCCCCTTTTAATTTGCGGCAGCCCGCGCCGGCACGAATGAACATTTTCCGCGCGTCATCGTCACACTGCAGTAAGGCGAAACGTCAGGGCCTCGCGGAGGGAACAGCATGCGGCAACTATTGATCGGGCGGGCAGCTTGGCGACATGTACTGAATCTGGCATGTTCAGCGGGCTTTATGCTCGCTGCATTAGCGCTATCCATGTCGCTCGCACCGTTCGTATTTACGCCGGGCGCTCACGCGCAGGCGGTTGACGACAGACTGACCTTTGCGCTCCCGGATAAGAGTTTCTCTTTTCGCTATCCAAAAGGATGGCAGGCCGCCCAGGAAGGCGGCAAGATTCATCTTTCCTCCCCGGACGGCGCGCGCTATATGCTAAGCCGCGACACTCCCACCTCATTCCGTTCCGGCGACCCAACCCTCAGCGCGGACCTTCGTGTCAGGGCAGAAAGCCTTGTGAAACCCCTGCTTGGCGGCGCGGGCTACGCCGGCGTGAAGCTCCTCAATCTGAGCGCGGGGTCGGGAGCCATTTTCCGATTCAGGGGGACCGGCGGCAAGGGCGAGGACGACCTGGCGGAGGTCTGGTTCGCGCAGATAGCAGGGCACAACGTTACTTTGGTGCAGGATTCAACCCCGCTTCCGGACCACGTGTACGAATTGACTACTCTGTTGCGCTCGACGACATTTGGAGCTGCCGCGCCAGCCACTTCCGCCGAAAAGCCAAATCGTAAAGCCAAAGGGCAGGTTAACGGGGAGCAAAAGAGGGTTCGGCCGGGCGGAGCGGGAAACGGAGTTTTATCGTCCTCAACCAGGGCCGAGGGGCGGCCAGGCGCGGTCGATCCGCAGGGGAACGGTCAATCTGGAACGGCTGGCGGATCCCATGTCATGGAACGTTACGAAGGGCGTCTCCTCGCGAATGATGTTAGCTTTGTTCTCCGAATTAATCGTGGCGGCAGCGCGACCGCCGACTGGGACCGGAGCAGCGGAGCGACGCACCATTATGAGGGAAGCTATACCGGCGAGGACGGCAACTATTCCGTCAAGCTGACCCTGCACTCTTCCGAAACCGCGCCTGGTTCCGGCCCGGCGCGCCTGAACCTGACACTTCGGAGCCTGGGTGGCATGGTCACGGCCCAGTACGCGGCGGGCGCTCCGCCTGTTCGCGATGCCGTCGCGTTGAAATTGATGGAGGTCGACGCTGGAGATGTTAAACTCAAAAGCTCCAGGCCGAAAGCGCGGCAGCAAGGGGGGAACCCATCCAGCGCCTCGGGCCGGTTGGGGCGCGGCGTCATGTCTGGCCGCCGGCGACGCCGGTAGGCCACAAGATTTCCTAGCCCCAATACTGTTCGGTTAGCATATTTCAATTGTGGGCGATGCGCGACAGCGTTCCTTTGCACCTCGCCTGCCGCGTGAGCAGAGAGGGTAGTTCGACATCTTACGTTTGACGCCGCGTGCGTTGTGACGTGGCATTCGTG
>JBBROJ010000104.1:0-18320 GCA_038229495.1 Chthonomonadales bacterium | reverse complement strand
GTCGCGCGGCGAGAACCGCATGGGAGCGATTCAGGGCGCTGCAACAGAAATAGCGGCCCCGATGATCTCCTCTACTCTTACAACGGTTGTCGTCTTCCTGCCGTTGTCCCTGCTGTCGGGAGTCGAGGGAGCGTTCTTCACGGCCCTTGCGGTCACGCTCGTCATCGCGCTCATCGTCTCGCTGCTGCTCGCGCTGCTGGTCAGCCCCAGCCTCTGCGCGGCGTTCTTGCAGGTCCGCGCTGGAGCGAAGGAGCATGGCCGCCTGTTCGAGCGCGTAATCCGAATCTACGAGAAGGCGCTTCGGTTCTCGCTCCGCCAGAGGTGGGCGGTTCCGGCGGCGGCCATCGTTATCGTGGGCCTCACGCTTTACTTCGCCACCCATCTCGAGTCGGGATTCATGCCGGAGATGGACGAAGGCGCGTTCGTGTTGGACTACTGGACCCCGCCGGGGACGACACTGGCGGAGAGCGACCGGCTTCTGATGCAGATTGAAGAGCTGTTGAAGGAGACTCCCGAGGTCGCCTCCTATTCGCGGCGCACGGGCACCGAGCTCGGATTCGCAATTACCGAGCCGAATCGCGGCGACTTCGCGGTCACTCTCAAGCCGAACCGCCACCGCGCCATTCACGCGATCATGGACGATTTGCGCGGCAAGATCACGAGCACGGTTCCCGGCGTGGACGTGGACTTTATCCAGGTGCTCCAGGACCTTATCGGCGATCTGGCGGGAGCGCCTGCGCCCGTGGAGGTGAAGCTGTTCGGAGAGAATCAGGCCCAGCTCAATCGGCTCGCCGAAACGTACAAGGCGAAGCTGGAGAAGGTGCCGGGCGTAGTGGACGTAAAGACCAGCGCGGTCGAATCCGGGCCGGAAATTGTGGTCCACATCGACCCGGTGAAAGCCGGGCGCGCGGGAATGACGGCGGATTCGGTTGCAACCCAGGTTAACGCGGCCATGTTCGGCGACGTGGTGACGCAGGTCGTGCAGGGGGATCGGCAGATCGGGGTCCGCGTCCGCTACCCCGCCGCCTATCGCCAGGACAAGCGTCAACTGGAGCTGCTGCCTATCCGAACGCCCGGCGGCTTTACGCTTCCGCTGATCGCGCTTGGAAGCATCGAGAGCGTGGGCGGCTCGACGGAATCGAATCGCGAGGATCAGCGCAGGCTGGTCTCCATCAGCGGCCAGCTGGAGAAGCGTGACCTCGGCTCCGTAGGCCGCGACGTGCAGGCGATGATGGCCAAAAGCCCCCTTCCGGCAGGCGTTACCTATGCGCTCGGCGGGCAGTTCAAGAGCCAAACCGACTCATTCAGGAATCTCCTGGTCGTGCTGGCGCTGGCGATTCTGCTCGTCTTTGGAGTCATGGTGTTCCAGTTCGGCTCCTTTACCGCGCCATCGGTCATCCTGCTTGTCATGCCGCTTTCTCTATTCGGAGTCACATTCGGGCTGTGGGCGACGCACACGCCGCTCAACGTCTCATCCTTCATGGGCGCGATTATGCTGGTGGGGATCGTGGTGAAGAACGGAATCCTGCTGCTCGATCAGGCACAGAAGGCCGAGCGGGAGGAGATGCCGCTGGACGAGGCGGTCATTCACGCCGGGGACGTGCGGCTCCGCCCAATCCTGATGACGACGCTCACGGCGATACTGGGTCTCGTGCCGCTCGCGCTGGGCCTCGGGGCGGGGGCGGAGATGCAGAAGCCCCTCGCCATCGCAGTCATTGGCGGGCTGTCATTCTCGACGCTGTTCACGCTCATCTTCGCGCCGTACTTATACGTCACGTTTCGCCGGTGGCAGATTGGAAGAATACGAAAACCCCTCCCCCTGCCCCTCCCCGAAGCAGAGAGGGGAGCTTAGAAGGCGAACTGAACCGCTAAGGCGCGAAGAGCGCGAAGAACGTCAATGGCGGTTTGAATCACAAAGGCACCAAGGCACAAAGAAAGGCCACCAAGAGGGGCAATGAATCGCGATCTGGGCCTTTCCTCGTGTTCCCCGTGGTTAACAGTCCTTTCAGATGTTTTGCAAACTCATCGCGCCTTGACACCGTTTGGAAATCGTTTAGACCCTTCGACCTGCTATTAGACGCCGCCAGAGGCTCCACCATAAAACAGCGTGGCGCTCACAGAACTCGCCGCGTTCATGATTCCGGACGCCACTTAGGCTCCTGCGCCCATTGATACAGGAGTTACCGGCGTTGTGTCCATGGCGACAGGCGCGACAGGAGTTTGCGATGTATTCGGCGGCGTTTGACTAACGTGGCCACCGGATGTCTGTCCAAACAATCTCGATTTGCCTTGACAATTTGCGCCCGCCGTGGTATCTTACGCTTGACAACCGAATAGTGACCTTATCAAGAGTGGCGGAGGGACCGGCCCGACGATGCCACAACAACCACCCCGACAGCCGACGGGGCAGGTGCTAAATCCGGGCAGTGACACACCGCTGCGAGATAAGAGCGATCTGGCTGCTAATGCGCCAAATGCGAGTCTCTTTCCTTGCGGAAGAGGCTTTTTTGTTACCCGCTCTCGAGACGTCTAGCTCGAAGACGACCGTGACGCAGCCGTTATGACGTGGCTCGGATCATATTTCGGATTATAGTTCGTATCGAATTTCGGAATATATTTCAAGTCATATTTCGGCGCGTTAGCTCATTCGCGATAGATGATTATCAACTATCTCCGTTTCCAACGTTCGGCACCCAATGTGAGGACATCATGGCAGAATTGAATCTTTTCACCTCGGAAAGCGTCTCGGAGGGCCATCCCGACAAGCTGGCGGACCAGATTAGCGACGCGATTCTGGACGAGCTGCTCAAGCAGGACCATACTTCCCGTGTCGCGCTCGAGACCTTTCTAACGCGCGGCCTCGCCGTCGTGGGCGGCGAGCTCACCACAAGCGCCTATGTCGAGATCGCCGACGTGGTGCGCAATACCATTATCGATGTGGGCTACACGAACACGGACTATGGATTCGACGGCCACACGACCGGCGTCATGCTCGCCATCCAGAAGCAGTCCCCGGACATTGCCATGGGCGTGGATACCGGGGGCGCGGGCGACCAGGGGATGATGTTCGGCTTCGCCTGTAATGAGACCCCGGACCTCATGCCGCTCCCCATTGCCATTGCCCACCGCCTTACCCTCAAATACACCGAGATTCGCAAAGCTCGCCCCGAACTTGGCTTTCGTCCCGACTCGAAGTCCCAGGTAACTATCGTTTACGAAGACAGCAAGCCTATCTACATTGATACTATCGTTTTCAGCGGCCAGCATGACGAGACGCTGACGCAGGGCGACGTCGCGGCCCGTGTCCGAGAGCATGTGGTCCGTCCCGTCCTCGCGGAGTTCGCGAATTTCGACAAAGGCGACATCAAGTACCACATCAACCCGACGGGTAAATTTGTAATTGGCGGACCGCAGGGCGATACAGGCGTTACCGGCCGCAAGATTATCGTGGACACCTATGGCGGCTACGCTCGCCACGGCGGCGGCGCCTTTTCCGGCAAAGACCCATCGAAGGTGGATCGCAGCGCGGCCTACGCCTCCCGCTACCTTGCAAAGAACATCGTCGCTGCGGGCCTCGCCACAAAGTGCGAGATTCAGGTAGCCTATGCCATCGGCGTCCCGGAGCCGGTCAGCGTTTTCGTGGAGACGTTTGGCACCAACACGGTCCCAACGGAGACCATATCCGCC
Source organism: Chthonomonadales bacterium (assembly GCA_038229495.1). GTDB lineage: Bacteria > Armatimonadota > Chthonomonadetes > Chthonomonadales > CAJBBX01 > JBBROJ01. The sequence goes on along the minus strand of JBBROJ010000104.1, from coordinate 14,633 downwards.
CGCGTCCGGGAAGCAATCGATCTCCGCCCGCGCGCCATCATCGAGAAGCTTGGGCTACTCGACCCGAATCGCATCAGCTACCTCCAGACCGCCAAGAACGGCCATTTCGGGAACGCGGCGTTCCCGTGGGAGAAGACCGATCTGATCGACAAGCTAGCCTGAATCCCGAAAGAAGGAAGACGACAAGCCGCAAGGCGTTGATATAGCGCCGCGACGCCACGGGCAGAATCCCCCCGGCATCGAAAGCTAGACGGCTACGCCAGAAACCCTGCTAAAGCAGACTGCGGATAGTGCGTTGACGTGGAGGCAGCCCGCTTTAGCGGGGTTCCAATGGGTAGCCGCGGGGTTTCAGCCCGTGGCGGAGCCGCTGCGGAGCTGCTGAGATCACGCCAACTTCTTGACATCTGTCTGTGCGCGGGATATACTAGGAAGTCTTTGCGGGAGTAGCTCAATGGTAGAGCGCCTGCCTTCCAAGCAGGTTACGCGAGTCCGATTCTCGTCTCCCGCTCCACTACAACTCCGAGAAATGCACAGTAAAGAGGTTGTGCCTCCGTAGCTCAGAGGATAGAGCAGTTGCCTTCTAAGCAACTGGCCACAGGTTCGATTCCTGTCGGGGGCACACAGATTGACGTTGTCGATTACAAGACCCGGCCACCTCCCTGACCTGCAAAGCATATGCCGACCCACGACGACATATGAATCGGCCATGCCAACCCCATTTCAGGCACTTTCAGACACTCATTGGTGCAGAGCGCGACATGACAATCTCAATGTTCCTCGGACGGGTCGCCGCCCTCTACGCGGTCACGCCGAACGGCAAAAGCGCCGGCCGGAAGCTCTTCGTCACGGGAGCAGATGTTACGAGGGGCCGCGTGATTAGCGCGGACGCGCGCCAGTGACGATCCCCTCTCGTCCGCGGCAGCTGGAACCGGGCATGACCATAGGCATCATCGCGCCGTCAAGCAGCGTTCGGGATACACGTATCGAGGCGGGCATGCGGCGACTGGAGGAGTTCGGATTCAAGTTAAAACTCGGAGACCATCTGTACGACGGGCGCGGCTATCTGGCGGGAACGGATTGCTCGCGTGCCGCGGATTTTACCGCCATGTTCGTCGATTCGGAGGTTGACGCAGTGTTCTGCGCGTGCGGCGGCTACGGCTCCGTGCGAACGCTGGAGCATATCGATTGGCAGGCGGTCGCGGCCAACCCGAAGCTCTTCATCGGTTTCAGCGACATTACCACGCTTCATCTCGCCCTCGCCCGGTATCTCTCTGCCGGTATCGTCACTATATACGGGCCCATGCTCACCGCGCACGGGACCGTGGGCACGGGTCATTCAGAACCGGCTGACGACTGTTTCTGGCGAATCGTCGGGCGCGCCGAGCCGTACGGCATCTATCCAACCGAGCGTGCGAATGTCCGAACGCTGGTTGGCGGCATGGCAGAGGGACGACTGGCGGGGGGATGTCTTGCGCTGCTCGGCGCTGCGGCCGGTACGCCTGAAGCCCCAGATTTCGAGGGGAAGATCGTGCTGATAGAGGACATAGCCGAACGGGCATATCGTGTAGATCGGCTTCTCATGCAGCTTCTGCGCGCGGGCATTCTGGACCGCGCCGCCGGATTCGTCATCGGCACCGTTACCGATTGGGACCGAGAAGACGCGGGCGAACCGGGGATCACGTTGGACGATGTTTGGCGCGACTACATTGTTCCACTTGGCAAGCCGGCAATCACGGGGTTTCCGTTTGGTCACGTGCCGAATTCGCTCACGCTCCCGCTGGGCTGCCTTGCCCGCCTGGACGCCGATGCAGGGACTCTCGCGATTCTCGAGTCCGCCGTCGCGTAGCTCGAACTTTCACGTAGTGAGCGGCGCTACGTTATGTGGCGGAGGTTGCTCCCTACGCGGAACTCATGAATAACTTGGGCTAGCTCCAGGTCACCCGCCATAGACTCAGGCCCGCGGCCACCTCCTCCACGTAGTCCAGGTAATCGTGGCTGGGAAATGCGGTCCGCGCGCGCCGCTCGACCTCGGCAATTAGCTTCGCATGGGTGTCAGGCGGAATATGCCACATATGCGAAAAGGGGTTCGTTCGAAGTGAGTCCAGCATCTCTCCAACGCGCGCTTGCGCAGTCCACGCGAGCTGCCTCTGGTCGATTTGAATCACCTCCGCCCCCAGGCCCGCCAAATATTCCAGAATCGCGTCCAATGACGGCGCGCCGGTGTTGGGACGCATAAGCTGCCACTCTCCCGCCACCTGAAAGTAAAGGCCCCGCGACAAGAAACGCTTCCCCGTTTCGCTGCCAATGTAGAGCGGACTCCCGGCCTTTAGCACGCGGCGCATCTCGCGCGCCACTCGCTTCCAATCGCTGACTAGGTGCAGGACGTGGACTATCAGCGCGCCGTCGAAGACAGCGTCTCGGAAAGGCAGCGCTCGGAGGTCCGCCCGCGCCAACTGAGGGGCCGCCGGCAGTGAAATGCCGGCGCGCGCGCGGGCCAGCATTTCACTGCTCACGTCCACGCCGACGACAGATACTCCCGCGGAGGCGAGATGGCGAGCGAACCTTCCCGTACCCACGCCCGCATCCAGGAAATGACCTCCTGGAGCAATGAGGCAATCGGCCGCAATCCGCTCGGCGGTCTGCTTCAGCACGGCAGGCGGAATATAGCGCGTGGATTCATAGCAATCGGCCACGCGATCGAAATTCAGGTAGGGCTCGGTATCGCCTGTCATGGGGTCTCGTATCCACGCGTGTAAAACGCGTGTCTGAGGGGCCAACGGCCAAACGTCCTCCGTACGGACAAACTTCGTCACTCAACGGTGCGCGGTTTCCTCCTCAGATTCACGGCCCGCCAAAGCGTTTCCTGCACCGCACGCGACACAGGACACGCAACAGCACGGCGGAGGCTCGTGGGCGAGCCTCCGCCGTGCTGTTAAGGATGCGACTGTATGCAGCAAATAATATAGCGCGAATGATAGCTATGCGTGGAACAACGCGTTGTCGCGTTGAAGGTAGCCCCGCAGGCGAATCACGGCCTGAGTGTGCAGCTGATAGACGCGTGATTCGGAAATGGTGAGAATTTTTCCGATCTCCTTGAATGTCATGCCTTCATAGTAGTAGAGCGCGATGACCAGCTTCTCGCGATCCGGCAGGCGGTCGATGCCCACCGTCATGGCGCGCTTCATCTCTCTCGTCTCAACCTGCGCCGACGTGCCGGCTCCGTCATCCGCGATAACATCCGCCAGGTGCAGCTTCTCGCTTCCCTCGCTGCCAATAAGAATGTCGTCCAGCGAAAGGAGATTCGTGCGGCCGGTCTCCACCAGCAGCTTGTTGAACTCCTCCAGGCTCATGTTCAGCTCGCGGGCCACTTCGTGCTCGGATGGCGGGCGGCCGAGCAGCGTCTCCATCTGAAGGTAGGTGCGTTCGAGAAGCTTGACTCGCTCGCGAATGGAACGAGGGACCCAATCCTCTTCGCGCAGCATTTCGAGAATAGCGCCGCGAATCAAAGCGATGGCGTACGTCTCGAACTTGACCTGGCGGTTAGTATCGAACTGGTCTACCGCCTTGATGAGGCCCACGACGCCTGCGCTGACGAGATCGTCCCGTTCCAGGCTGGGGGGCAGATTGCTGACAACCCGCCCCGCTGTTATCTTTACGAGATATGCATACTGATTGATGATTTCCGCGCGGGCGTTTGAATCCCCCGACTGCTTGTATTTCCGCCAAGCGTCCTGTAACTGCTGACCACTCATGATTCGTACCTTTCAAAACCGGGGCTTTGGGTGTTCGCTGCAAGCAGGTCAAGCCGGCTACAGATATTATCCGCGTACATCCGAACTTATACAGTTGACCAGGCCCATCACTCTTCCTCCATCAACAACTCGTCGACCATGGTGCCCGGCATGATGCCGTCCACGCCGTTTTCCTCTTCTCGTCCCCCTCTGCCGGCCATCCGCATCTGCCCTGCGGCGTCCGCAAGCAGGTAGCGAATCACGATTCCGAAGGCCGAGAATACTACGAAAGCCGCAATCGCCCGCATGAGACACGTGATAGGCGATGCTTGAACGAGCAGGCTGATGCCGGCCACAACCAATGCAGCGGTCGAGCCAAAAGCTGCCGGGAGTCTGGAAGCTACGGGTTCCATGATCTTACTTCGACGGGACCTGTTATAGAATTGGTCATAGAACTATTGCGTCACTATCACGTCCAAGAGAAATGTTATGGGATTGGCATTCAATTACGCTGCAATACCGGCAAGGGATGCTCTGAGCGCCTTGTAGTAGAGAGCGGCGTACCGGCGGGCGGGCTGCGACCAGGAAAAGTCTGCGCTGAGCGCCCGGTGCACAAGCACGGCCCATTGTGCTCTGTTCTCAAATGTCTCCACGGCGCGGCGGAGCGTGGACATCAGAGAGGAAGAGTTGTATTCATCGAAGACAAAGCCGTTTCCTCTGCTCCGCTCTCCACGGACGGAAGGCTTATAGTTCTCTATCGTGTCGGCCAGGCCGCCCGTCGCCCGCACAATCGGTATTGCGCCGTAACGCAGGGCAATGAGCTGCTCCGCGCCGCAGGGCTCCAATCGAGAGGGCATAAGAAACATATCACTGCCGGCGTAGATGCGCCGCGCGAAGCCGCGGTCAAAATCCGTTCGCGCGTGAATCTTGTCCGGGTGAGCGCAATGCAGGTCGCGGAAGAGAGTTTCATAACCGGGATCGCCCGCGCCCAGGACGATGATCTGGATCGGCAGCGACAGCATCTCATCAATCGATTCGCGCACCAGATCGAAGCCCTTGTGCTCCACGAGGCGCGACACGATTCCTACTATCGCGACATTGGGATCGACCGTCAGGCCGCACTCCGCTTGCAGCGCGGACTTGCAGATCGTCTTGGGCGATGGGATTGAATCGTTATAGCGCGCGGGAATCTGCTCTTCCGCGGCGGGATCGAAGAGCGTAGTGTCGATGCCGTTCACGATTCCACAGAGCCGCCTCTGTCCGGCCAGATACCGAAACAGGCCGTCGAATCCGCTGCCATGCTCTTGAGTTTGAATCTCACGGGCGTACCGCTCGCTGACCGTCGTAACGTGGTCGGAGAACATGAGGCCGCCCTTGAGGAGACTGACACGCCCATAGAACTCAAGCTGGTCATAGGTAAACAGATGGGCGGGCAGGCCGGCCTGGGCGAGAACATCTCTATCGAACTCGCCGGTCTGCGCCAGATCATGAACGGTAAAGATCGGTGTCGTGAACGACCAGTCGGGAGCGGCGCGATAGAGGGTTCGCAAGTATACAGGGACAAGCCCTGCCTGCCAGTCGTGGCAGTGAACGATATCGGGCTGCCAGCGCGGTCGCAGGCGGGGAACCATCTCCATCACCGCGCGATTGAAAAATAGAACCGGATCGGGATCAGACGAGCAGTTTTCCTGACTCTGCGCTTCGTCGTTAACCCACCGGTCGTTCTGCACAAGATAAACAGGCACATCTCCCCGCGTGTCAAGACGAAGGTCGCCGGCGCGCCTGCCTGGATTCGGCATGGACGAAAGGCTCGACTTGAGAATGCGCGCCGTTTCGGAAACACCTTCGCGAATTGGAACTGAAAACGGGCCGAGATGGTCATTGATCCTCTCACCAATGGTTTCGCGCGCCTCTGAGCTGTACGGCATGACAACTCGAACGTCGTGGCCGAGAGCTTTCAGCGCTCGGGGAAGCCCGCTAATTACGTTGGCAGGTCCGCCGCCGGCCGAGGCGGACGGCGCCGATTCCGCGGAAACGAAGAGGATTTTCAACATTTTCGTAGGCGAGGGCATGAATTCTCCGGAATTCCATTCCGTGCGCAACGATTCAGGAATCATGTGCGTTCGACGGAGTAACATCAATTGTTGTTTTAGACTCAGCTCTTTCCAGATGCGCAGGTCTCTTTCCGCTCCGGCGACGATTCACTCCCGGCCTTGAAATAGCGAGAAATGCGGTTGAGGAAACCGGTGACCCCGGCGGGACGGCTTTCGCGGTAACCGAGCGCGTCCACAATTCTGCCCAATGCGCGCGGCATCGGCGCGGTGGGGTTGTCCAGCACGACCGGCCGCTGGGCCCTCACGGCGCGGGGCACCGAGGGATCCTGGGGAATATATCCCAACACGTCCAGATCAACGTTAAGGAACTGCTTGGAGACGAGCCGCAGCCTCTCCGCCGTCGCCTCGGCTTCCGCGTCGTTGGCGGCCATGTTCACAACGAGCCTCAGTTGTGCCTCGGGGTTCTCGCGAGAAATAACCTTAATAGTTGCATAGGCGTCCGCGAGCGCCGTAGGCTCAGGGGTTGTAACAACAATCACCTCTTCTACAGCGAGCACGAAAGCCAAAACGTTGTGCGATAGACCTGCGCCCGTGTCGATGAGGATGATGTCGGCAAGGTCGTCCAACTCAGACAAGCCATCGATAAACCGCTGCCGCTGCTTATCGTCCAGGTTTGCCAACTCAGCAATGCCGGACCCTCCCGCGATGATCTGAATTCCCTGGGGAGTGTTATAAAGGATCTCTTTCAACGTTCGCTCGCCGCGCATTACGTGCTCAAGGTGGTAGCGCGGGGAGACGCCCAGGACAACGTGGAGATTCGCGAGACCGAGGTCCGCGTCCAAAACAATCACGCGCTGACCAGTCTTGGCAAGCAGGAGAGCGAGATTAGTGCTGAAGTTGGTCTTGCCGACGCCGCCCTTGCCGCTGGTAACGGCGATGGTGCGGGCTGTCTTGCGTGGGGAGACGAGAACCGAGTCACCGAATTCAAAGGCACGCCGCGCCTGGTCGGCGAGCGCGCGCAGGCCTTGAGCCTGGTCTGCCATGATTTCTACTCCTGGAGGCCGCTCATAAGCTTCATTCCCGTAGGGTTGAAGCTGCGGTGCGATGGAGGCTTGGTAATTCTGCGGATATTGCTCTTGACACACCGCGAGCACGGTTCAAAGCGTTAATTCAGCGCGTTAGTTCAGCAGGGAAACAGCGCATGTTGCTGGATCCGTGACGTCGTCGGCGTCACCGGCGACATTAACAACCGTGGCGACAGCGACGACAGCGGCGTTACTCCAATGCGAACCTTCCGTGCTTACAATGTCATTGTTGGTCGGCGCTCATTCCATATTTAGCCGTTTTGTTAAACTATTTTTGGGATAGCAATGGAAGCGAACAGCGATTTCGACCTATTGCAAGAACCGTGCCAAATATTAGTTGACACGGAAAAAGTTTTTCCTCTATAATGCAGTTGTGCATCAGTGGGCGGATTCGCGGTGCCGTCTCAAGTTAAATGGCCCGTTATCCGACAATCTAAGCCGGTGCGCGCGACGCGCGACCAATCCGTAACTGGCATGCCGCTCCAATATGGGCGATGCGAAGTTGGCGGAGGGAGTGACGTGCTTCTACATCAAGAACAGCGCCAGTTAACAACGCAGCGGATAGACCCAAAGCTGATTATGGCAAACACCATACTTCAGCAGAGCTCCCTCGAACTCGTCCAGCATATCGAAACCGAGCTCCTGGAGAATCCGGCGCTCGATGTCATGGAGGAGATCGGCTGTTCCGGCGACTGCATTGACCCTCATTCCTGTCCCAACTGCTCCCAACGGCTCGCCGCTTCGTACCGCGGCGCAAGCGACCTGTCCCCCATCGACACCGATGTCGACACCTATATAGAGGGTGGGCCGGAGATCGACGACGATTTTGACCCGGTCGGCAACATTGAAGCGGAACTGACGCTGCAGGATCACCTCTGCGCGCTTCTGCGCGCCGCCGTATCCGAAGACGACTACCCCATTGGTGAATACCTCATTCACAATTTGGACGACAACGGGCTGCTGGACGCGACGCCGGAACAGATGGCGATGGAGATCGGCGTCGCCGTGAGCGAAGTATGCCGCGTGCTTCAGGTAATCCAGACATTCGATCCTCCGGGGATTGGCGCGCTCGACCTGCGGGAGTGCATGCTGATCCAGCTGCGATTTCTCCGCGAAGAAGGGCATGGAAATCCTCTCGCCGAGCGGATGATTCGCAACTACTTCGACGAGGTGGTGACGCACCGGTACGGGCGAATCGCGCGGGCGATGGGTATTTCCGCGGATAAGGCAAAGCAGGCGGTCGAGTACGTAAGAACGCACCTCAACCCCTATCCCGCGAGCCAGTTCAGGCCGCCGTGGGCTTATAAGCCTACGAACGCGAGGTCGAACATTAGAGCGGATGTCGTGATTCGGCGCACCGATGTGGGCTATGAAATAGAGGTCGCGGCGGCGGAGGGGATCGTCCTTGGAGTCACTCCCACCTATCGGGATGCCTATGAAAAGATTAAGAACGGGAACGGGCGCATCGCGCCGGATGAAAAGCAGCATGTCACCGAATACGTAGAGCGCGCGGAGCTGTTCATCAAGAACATCCACCAGCGGCGCAAGACGCTCCGGTTAATTACAACGTGTATTATCGACTGCCAGCAGGGCTTCCTGGAGACGGGTCAGCGCACCTTTCTTCGCGCCCTTACTCGAACGCGCGTGGCCGAACTGCTCGGCATACACGAGAGTACGGTTAGCCGGGCCACCGCGAAGAAGTATGTTCAGCTTCCAAACCAGGAGGTCGTGCCATTCGATCTCTTTTTCAACCCGTCTCTGTCGATTAAAATGGCAATCGAAGAGATTGTCGCCGTGGAGGACCCCACCTGCCCTCTTTCCGACCGCCGAATCGTCGATCTGCTCAAAGAGCGCGGGATCGACGTGGCTCGGCGCACCGTAGTAAAGTATCGCGATTCTCAGAAGCTGCTCTCGTCAAATGGACGTAGAAGATAGAAGATAGAAGATAGAAGATAGAAGATAGAAGGTAGAAGGCAGAAGCGGGTCAGGCCGGAAACGGCCTGAGCCGGGTCCACGCGTGTAAACCGCCTATCGTGCCACGCATGTAAAACGCCTACCGTACCACGCATGTAAAACGCCTACCGTACCACGCATGTAAAACGCGTCTTGTACCACGCGTGTAAAACGCGTGTCTGGGGAGCCTTCGGCTAAACGTCCTCCGGACGGTAAATCCGTTTGATATGGATTGATATCTATATTATCCCGCCCGTGAGGGCGTTCGGCCGAAGGCCCCTCTGCCATGTGTTTTACACGCGTGGTCAGGCGAGCATTCCACCTTCTACATTCCACCTTCCATCAGCAAAACCGCCCGTCCCTTTCGACCGTACTGTTATCAGGTAAACTCATACAGGAGGACGAAGGTGACAAACTGGATTTTAAGATGGGTAATAAGCGGTGTCGCGCTGGCGGTCGTTGCGCATCTCGGTATCGGAGTGTCGTATGACAACGTGGAGGCGCTGGCGATTGCTACCTTCGTAATTGGTCTTGTCAATTCCCTCATCAAACCGGTCGTCGGTCTCCTTACGATGCCTCTCAATTGCGCTACGCTGGGCATTTTCGGCGTAATTGTAAACGCCCTCCTGTTCTCGGCCGCGGGGAACTCCGTAAAGGGCTTCCACGTCGAGTTCTGGCCGGGCGCCATAATCGGTCCGTTCATCATGGGACTGTTGTGCGGCCTGCTCGGTCAATTCATCCCGGATAAAAAGGACTGAACAGAATCGCAAGCTGTCAATTCGCCCTTTGCATTCGGTCCGCATCTGTTTCACTCCCTCGGATTCCAACAGCATGCGCTTTATCATCGTAACCGGCATGTCCGGCGCTGGCAAGGCGACCGCGCTCCACTATTTTGGCGACATTGGCTACTACGCGGTGGACAATGTGCCGCCGCGCCTGTTGCCTGCGCTGGCGGACTCCTGCTGCGATGGCGGCCAGGATCGACTAATGGTGGTCGTGGACGCGCGCGTCGGAAATGCTTTGCAGGAACTGCCGGCCGTTCTCGACCAGTTGGCTGAGCGTGAAACACAGGCCGAATTGATCTTTCTAGATGCCGCGGACGAAGTGCTTGTGCGCCGCTTCAAGGAGACGCGGAGACCTCACCCGCTGTTTGGCGTCGGCAAGAGCGTCCTGGAAGCGATTCAGGGGGAGCGCGCGATGCTGGACGACATCCGCGCTTGCGCCGACAAGGTCATAGACACCACAAACCTTACGCCCGCGGACCTCTCTCGCCTGCTGGCCGAAACAACCGGCGAGCGGTCGGTGCCAAAGCTCCAGATAACGGTGGAGTCCTTCGGATTCAAGCACGGCATTCCCGTGGACGCCGATCTCGTCTTCGATGTCCGGTTCCTCGCAAATCCCCACTACGTTCCTGAGCTGAAGCCGCTCACCGGACTGTCGCCCGAAGTAGCCAACTACGTGCATCAGGACCCGATCACCGAGCCGTTCCTGGAGAAAATGTTCGACCTCGTCGGTTTCACTCTCCCCCAGTACCAGCGGGAGGGAAAAGCCTATCTGACCATCGGAATCGGTTGTACGGGCGGCCGCCATCGATCCGTGACGGTAGCGGAAGACATGACCGCATACCTGCGCGGCGAAGGCTATCGTGTCGCGGTCCTGCACCGCGACGCCCAGCGAGAACCCGCCCTTGATCGCGGCGCGCGGAACACTGAGCGCCTGGGACGCGGAGGCAAAGGATGAGCGCAGCGCCGAAAGCAAAACCCAGGAGTCACAGTCCTGGCAGCCACAGTCCTGGCAGCAGGGTTTCATTGAACGCGAACCAGAATGGCAGCGGCTCTCCCTTTGCCGGCAATTCCCTGCCCCGGCGCGCCCTATCCTCGTTCAAATGGCTCTATCCGGGCATGCGCGTTAAGCGATGGGCTCTCGTAGCCCTCCTGGGTTTCCTGGCGGCCCTGCTCGGTATCGCGGTCATGCACCCTGCAGAGCCGTGGGACGCCCTATCGTTCCCAAACCGGTTTTTGGCGTGGATCAGCCACATCACTCACATGTCCATATCAGCGGGGGGCCTTGCTCACTGGAGCGGGCTTACGATGGCGCTGGGCGGAGTTGGATTGGTCGTCTTTGGCTTCTCGCGCCTCGTGCACTCCCTCACCACCGCCGTGTTCCCCGGCGACACAGACCTCATCCTCGTGGACAGGGTCTACAAGAATCGATTCCTGGCTCAGGGCGCAAGGGTAGTCGTGATCGGCGGCGGCACCGGCCTCTCCACGATGCTGCGCGGCCTGAAGCGGTACACGAGCAACATCACTGCTATCGTGACAGTCGCGGACGATGGCGGCTCCTCCGGCAAACTTCAGAAACAGCTCAACATCCTGCCGGCAGGAGATATTCGTAACTGCCTCGTAGCGCTGGCCGACGCCGAAGCGACCATGACCGATCTGTTTCAATACCGCTTCAAGGGCAATGGGACGGGCGAAGGGCTGCGGGATCATGCGTTCGGCAATCTCTTCATAGCGGCAATGAGCGAAATCAGCAACGGTGATTTCCTCCAGGCGCTTCGCCAGGCGAGCCGGGTCCTCAACATCCGGGGCCGCGTGCTCCCTTCCACTCTTACGCATGTCTGCCTTCAGGGGGAGATGGAAGACGGATCAATCGTTACCGGCGAGACCAACATCGCGCATTCGCCCATCAAGGTGAAGCGGATAGCCCTTTCGCCGGTCGATGCCCAGCCGCTTGCTGAGGTTCTGGAGGCTATTGAGACAGCCGACGTTATCGTCATCGGTCCTGGAAGCGTCTACACCAGCGTCGTGCCGAATCTTCTGGTCCACGGCATCCCGGAAGCGCTGCATCGCTCCAGGGCCAAGAAGGTCTATATCTGCAATGTGATGACTCAGCCGGGTGAGACGGACGGATTCTCCGCAGCGGACCACGTGAAGGCGATCGAGGGGCATGTGCCCCGTCCCATCTTCGATTACATCCTCGTAAACACCGGCGTACCTTCACTGGAGCTCCTGAACAAGTATCGCCAGACGGGAGCCAACCTCGTGGAGGCGGATGCCGACCGCATACGCCACATGGGCTATCGCCCGCTTCCGGGGAACTACATCAGCCAAACCGACGTTGTCCGTCACGATCCCCACTCTCTCGCCGAAGCGATCATGCGAATCCTGGTCTGAAGTTCAAAATGCCGCCGAATCATGCTATGTTCGACGGCGGCGGCGCGCGAGGATTCGGTCGAGAAGGGCCGGCCATGCGCCATCGATAACCAGGCCGAGCCGGGCTAGCCGGCTTGTGTAGACCTCCGGCACGGGGCGGCAATATGCGCGCCATACTCGCTCCGCGGCCACTTCCGGCGATACGCTGAATCCGCTCCCTTCATATTTGTCTTCCGAGCGGTTGCGAGCGTTCTCGAAAAAACTGGTTCGTACGCTCATGGGCAGAAACTCTGTGACGTGGACGCCGCAGCCCATTCCCTCGACGCGCAGCGCCTGAGTGAAAACGTGCATCGCAGCCTTCGTGGACGCGTAGGTGGACATTCCGGGGAGGCCGCGGCGGGCGGCGCATGAGGAGATGTTGATGATATGGCCGGAACCTCGCCGCGACATATGGCGGTAAGCGTCCAGGCTGAGGGTTGCCATCGAGAAGAAATTGATCTCGAACAGGAGGCGCATATCGTCTTCGCGCATCTCCAGCGCCGTCGCCTGAAGCCCGATCCCGGCGCTGTTGATGAGGATGTCGATCTGCCCGTGCTCCTGCTCGACTCGGTCGATCAGGCCGCAAATCTGTTCAGGCCTCGACAGGTCGGCATCGACAGGAAAAGCGCAAGCCCCCGTGTCGCGCAGCGCCTGCACGGTATCGCGCACATCATCGGGACGCTCGGCAAGCACGCCGATCTCCACGCTCTGTCGAGCGAAGCGAAACGCGCACGAGCGGCCAATGCCGGACGTCGCTCCGGTTATGAGAGCTCTGTTTGGAGGAAGAGTCAATGGGTCGTTGGGTCGTTGGGTCGTTGGGCAACCGGTCAATTGGTCAACGAGTCAATGGGTCAACGGGAAGGCCGTCAATTGACACATAGACCCATTGACTCGTTGACTGATTTACTCGTGGACCGGACGCTTTTACGCTTCGCTCTTGGCGGGGCGGCGAGGGCGACGGAATATGCTGAGGGGTCCGGTGTCCTCGGGCATCTCGGGCAGGCGGGACGGCTCCTCGCGAAGGGTCTCAAAGGACTGCGTCCTCAGCACGAAATCGGCCAGGGGCATAACCACGTTGTAGTTGACTCGGGCGCGGCCATGATGAACGCGGTGGTATTCGCAGTAGAAACGGAAGAGCCTGGTGCGCTGGAACAGATAGTTGCGCGGCGCGTGCACGAAAAAGTGAATAAACTCGTAGCCGATCAAGTAGAGCATGCCGCCGATTCCGGCGGCGATTCCTGCGGCCACGCCCCCATATTTACCGACAGAGAGATACATGGGAACATGCACAAGCCATAGGAGCGGAATCACAGACGATTCGCCGAGGTGGTAGATCTCATTCTCTTCGGGCCGCGCATAAAAGGATTTGAGGGACCGGCGGGTGGTATGGTGGTCTACGGCATGACGGTCGAATGCCAGCTGAGACAACCGGTTTGTATGCATTACGATCTTGTGGACGAACCACTCGAGAAAACTTCCGTAAATAAGCGAGCCTAACAGCCCCATCAGCCCCGAAATGAGCATGCGCAGGTCTCCTGAAAGCGTATACTAAATCCTGTTGCTGCGCTCGGCCCCTGCTTTTTTTTCATTGAACTCATGTCTGAAGCCAATGGGACGGGTCGCTTACGCGCGGCACAGCCCTCAGTTTACCCCGCGAGCTGCCATTTCCTCGCGCCAACTGCGCGGTTCACCACAAACCGGCGATTACCGTTCGGCGTGGTCCTTAAGGTCTTCCAGCGCGGGGAGAGAATCCGCGGACGCGTCGGTGGCTGTTAGGTTGGCCTCGCGAATCTGCTCGAAGACTTCCTTGCGGTGGATGGAGACGCTCTTAGGCGCTCGGATACCCACGCGGACCTGTTCGCCGCGCACCTCCAGAATCGTAATTTCGATATCGGTTCCGATCATTATGCTCTGATCGGTCTTTCGGGTCAGTACCAGCATGTCGTGCCCTCCATGGCATCGGGACGCGCGGCCTTTCCAAATGGAGCCGGCATGTGTTCCGGCTGTCACGGATAGGTCAAGCAGCGGCCTTTTTATTCATCTCTTCCATGATACTGTGCCTGGTCGTGTAGTGCTCATCAGTCACGATGACCTGCTTGCCGATTCGCGTAATCGGATCGATGACGAGGGGGGCGAGCAGATTTGCGGTCATGCTGCGCGGATCCTGTCTCGGAACTGTCGCAATGGCGAAGACGAGCTTCGGCGAGTCGCTGGTCAGTCCAAGCTGAGCCGCGTCCGCATCCCCAATCGTGGGCGTGTAGTCCGGCTTGAACTCCCACGGATCGATAATTGGAAAAGCCACCGACCCGTCATCCAGGGACTGGAACCAGCGGAAGGGACTCTTTTGATCGACGTGCAGCACTACGTAGCGCGTGCAGTCCTCGAATCCGATAATGCCCTCACGAAGGGTGATAATCAGGTCTTCCTCTACCTCTATGGAGCCGAAACGCGTCGTGCTGCAGATTATTGTTGGCATTGCTGTCATTATTGGCATTGTTGCGGTTGTCATGTGCTTTGTTCCTGTTCCGCCACGATGATGATTATGATTCTACTTCTTGTTGTCGATAAGTACGGCAGTGCGTATGTTACTTCAGTGCGTATGTTACTTCAGTGCGT
>JBBROJ010000103.1:0-18370 GCA_038229495.1 Chthonomonadales bacterium | reverse complement strand
GACCGATTGGCGCATACGCATCATCCTGGACAACCACTCGGCTCATGTCTCTAAGGAGACCATGGCTTGGACGAAAGCTCACCCGAACCGATTCGAGTTCGTCTTCACGCCTAAGCATGGTTCTTGGCTAAACATCATCGAGGTGTTCTTCAGCAAAATGACCCGCGCCTTCCTGCGAGGTATTCGAGTAAGGTCGAAGCAGGAACTCGTGGACCGGATTGAGCTGTATCTAGCCGAGATTAACGCCGCGCCGGTTGTGTTTCGATGGTATTACAAGATGGACGAAGTAAGCGTCACATAACAGAACTTGATTGGTATGTTATATATTGAACGAACTACTAGGCCTTGTGATCGTAATAGTAAGCCAGAGCATCGTAGACCTGCGCGGGTGTCAGATGAGGCCAGACTTCCAGCATTTGGTCCACGGATTCGCCGCGGCGATGACGAAACGCAATATCTTCAACCGATATTCTGGTTCCGCGGATCGCTGGACGACCGCCGCACAGGCCGGGTGTCCGAACAATATAGGAATGGGTAGGTTCGAGAGTCGCCATCTATTTCTCCGTATGGTTGAATCATAACGGCAAACCAATAAGGTTGTCAATGCAGTATAAAAGCGCAGTCCAATTAACCGCACCCACTCTCGTGTTCACCTCACTCTACGCCCCAAGCAGCGGACTCCCCTCAGGGACACCGAGCGGGAGACGATGATACTGCGTCGTGCGGCGCATCGGCTCGTACCCGGCGTCGCGAATCAGGCGCTCCATCTCCGAAATTGGCATCGTGAAGGCGCAGTTGGCCGCGCTCACCACGTTCTCTTCCATCATCGTGCTGCCGAAATCGTCCAGGCCGTAGCCGAGCGCGACCTGTGCGACCTTTGGCCCCTGCGTCACCCAGCTAGCCTGCATATGAGGAATGTTATCCAAAATGAGGCGCGAGATCGCCACCGTTCGCAGGTAGTCGAAGGCGCTGGCCCGCTCGCCCTCCAGTTCCGTGCCGTCCGGCTGGAATGACCACGGAATAAAGGCCGTAAAACCGCCGGTCTCATCCTGAAGGTCGCGTGCCTTCATCAGGTGCTCCAGGCGATCTTCCCAGGTGTCCACCGACCCATACATCATGGTAACGCTGCTGCGCAACCCGACTTTGTGGGCCACCCGCATGCAGTCCAGCCACTCCTCCGCAGTATCTTTGTACGGAGCGATATACTCGCGCACCCTGTCGGTCAGAATCTCCGCGCCGCCACCGGGAATGCTGTCCAGTCCCGCAGCCTTGAGGCGCGTCAGCGTCTCCTCCATCGACAGCTTGCTGATCTTCTGGATGTAGATCAGCTCGGCGGGTGAGAAGGCGTGATTGATCACGCCATATGCGCCAAACTTCTGCTTGATGGCGCTGAGCAGGTCTTCGTACCACTCGATCTTCAGCTTCGGGTTGAGACCGCCCTGCATCAGAATCTCGATGCCGCCAAGGTCCACCATCTGTTGAATCTTGTCGAATATCTGCTCGCGGGAGAGCGTGTATCCCTCCTCATGGCCCGGCACGCGGTAGAACGCGCAGAATTTGCAGCGCACCCAACAGACGTTGGTGTAGTTCACGTTCCGGCCAACCACGTAAGTCACAACATCGTCCGGGTTCAGCTTGCGGCGTGCGTGGTCCGCAAGAACAGCCAGTTCAGGCAGGTTGTGGTGATGCATCAACCTGCGCCCATCGTCCCATGTAAGCCGCTCGCCGTCATACACCTTATCGGCGATGTCGTCGATTCGCTCTGTATAATGACCAAGCTCTCGCTCAAGAACTGCCATGATGGTATCCTAACTCAATGGGCCGATATCAACGACCCTCACCGCTAGTTGCAATTGCATTCTGCTAACGCAATACCGGCGGCTCGGGAAACTCGACTCCGCGATAGACCTCCGCCAGCAACAATTCGCCTTCTATGCTTTCAATATTCACCACGCTCTCCGAACCCTCGATGAGCCGGTACATCCAAGCGCCGTCAACCATTCGGACATAGTGCTCAACCCACGGTCTGTCCTGCCAGATGAGGAGGTAATCCGTAAGAGAAGCCAGCGTCTGGTAGTGCCGCCACTTCTCGCCTCGATCGTATTCCCGTGTGCTTTCGGATAGGACTTCGACGATGAGCGTGGGATTGGTAGCGCCTGCCGGACGCTGTGCGGTTCTAATAAGCTTTCCGCAGACCAATGTAACGTCTGGATAGGTATTAAGGCCGGTCTTCTCGACCCGTATTCTCAGATCGGAAGAATACACATTACAGCCATGTGGCCGCCCCAGTGATGCTATTTCAATCGCCGCGTTGGACGTGATCAGGGCATGCTCCGGCGAAGATCCTGCCATCGCAAATATTTGGCCGGAGAGGTACTCGTGCTTTTCCTCAGCCGCCTCTTCCAGTGCTAGGTACTCGTCTTCCGATATGTATTTCAGGACGGCGACAGCCATAGGTCACTCCTTACAGCGGATCAACTACCTCGCAAACTTTCGGACTATTGCAGCACAGGCAGTGGGATTCGCAGCGGCCTGTGCTCGTCCGGCTCATCCGAATGAACCTCGTTGTAGAGGCTGTCGCGCTCCTGCGGAACCCGGCCCGCCTCGCGAATGTTCTTGAGAAGCTGCTTGCGCGTGAGGACCTGCGTTTTCTCTCCGATGTGTCCTTCGGGATAGGTAATCTCGTATTCGTGAATCGTGCCGTCGATATCGTCCGCGCCGTACCAGAGCGAAAGCTGCGATATCTGCGCGGTGTTCATGATCCAGAAGGACTTGATGTGCGAGAAGTTGTCCAGTACGAGCCTCGAGACCGCGAGATTACGCAGGTCGTCGATGCCGGTGGGCGTGGGTAGGTCGTCAAGGTAAGTGCCCTCCGGGTGGAAAGAGAGTGGCGTGAAAGCGAGGAAATGACCGGTCTCGTCCTGAAGCTCGCGCAGGCGGATCAGATGCTCCGCGAGCTCCTCCAGCGTCTCGATGTGGCCGTAAAGCATGGTCGCGTACTGCGGCAGGCCGGCCCTGGCGACCTCACGCGCGACCGCCGTCCACCCGTCCGCGCCAATCTTCTTGGGGTGCAGAAGGCCATGCAGCCTCGCGGACATCACCTCCGCGCCTCCACCGGGAATGGATGTCAGCCCTACAGCCTTCAGATCCGCAAGGCACTCGGCGAGCGGCTTCTTTGCAACTCGCTCAATTTCGACCAGTTCCACAGCCGTGAATGCCTTGACGTGGATTCCGGGCCGCTCCTGCTGAATCGTCCGAACCAGGTCGAGATAGTATTCGTATGGAAGTTTCGGGTTGATGCCCCCGACAACGTGGACTTCGGTGAGCGGCACGCCGCGGTGCTTGCGAATAGCGGCGCGCACGTCATCCATCGAGAAGAGATAGGGCTGCGGGCCGCCCTCTTTGGGGTTCTTGGCAAAGTAGCAGAACTTGCAGTGCTTGTTGCAGATGTTCGTGTAGTTGATATGCTGATTTCGAATATAATGGGCGCGGTCGCCATGCATGCGCTCGCGAACGATATTGGCCAAATATCCGACCGCGGAGAGGTTGGGAGTTTCGTAAAGTCGGACGGCATCCGAGTAGGTAAGCCGCTCGCGGGCCGTCACCTTCTCATAGATGTCCATGAGAGGCGCTCCCACAACTCTTTCAACGCGATCTGGCAGGTGATTCGGGCGCGCGCTTCCCGATGTCTGTACCGTAGCCGTCATAGCCGTCTCCAAAACATATATTCCGTGAATTATTTCACTATCTTCTAAGCAAGTATACTCCTATTTACTCCGCTCCGGCAAGAGTTCCTGCACTCCTTACGGGACCGCGAGATATGTACGCGGGCAGGATATTTGTTACGGCGGCCATAACAGCACCGGGGTGAGATATCTCGTTATCAACGCGGACGACTTTGGAGCGAACGAACAGACCAATGCAGCTATAATTCGCGCGCATCGCGACGGCGTTCTGACCGGCGCGAGCCTCATGGTTAATGAGCCGGGAGCTACGCAGGCAGTCGAGCTCGCGCACGCGAATCCGAAACTTGCCGTAGGGCTGCATATCGCCGTAAGTAACGGAGCCGCGTCTCGCCAACATTCTTCTATTTCGCCTGACCGTCGGTTCCAGGACAATCCGGCAGCGTCCGGCATCCGCTATTTCTTCTCCCTAAAAGCCCGGCGAGAGGTCGCCGACGAGGTAGAGGAGCAGTTCAATCGATTCGCGAAAACCGGCCTGCCCGGGTCGCATGTAGACGGGCATCAGCATCTACATATGCACCCCGTAGTGTGGGATGCGGTAATTCGTCAGTGCGAAGCCCATGGAATCCGCCGCATCCGAATCCCCTATGAAGAGTGGCGGCCATACTCGACGGCGAGGCTGCTCGGCCGACGGCTCGAATGGCTCTTCTTTCGCGCGCTGCGACAGCGCTGCCTGCGGACGTTGTCGGGCCGCGGATTCACCGTCATGGACAGGGTATACGGTCATCTGGAGTCCGGCAATATGACGAGCGAATACGTTTTGGAACTGTTGGAACGCCTCGACGGTCGAACGCACGAGGTATACTTTCACCCGGGCGCACCTCACGCACAGAAGCTCTCTCGTGACTCTGAAATGGACGTGGAGCTGCATGCGCTCCTTGACCACCGAATACGGGAGCGGATCGACAGACTTCGGCTCGTGCTGACAACCTACGCGGGAACGGAATCCGTAACCGCTGACCGCTGACCGCAGTCCGCAGTCCGCAGATCGCAGATCGCATAAACGTCAGCGACATCGTCCTCCGCGTAACGTAACAACACTTTCACCACGAAGGCACGAAGACACTAAGAAAGACACCAAGAAAGGCTGTAATCACAGAGCACTCTTCTCCAGCCGTTCTTTGTGCCTTTGTGTCTTTGTGGTTAGAATCCCATGAGCGGTAACGTCAGTAAATGGCAGGTGATCGGCGTCGTCATGTTCGCGGTGGTCTGCGTGAGCGTCGGCGAGGGACTGTTGAGCATGGGTATGAAGCGAGTCGGCGCAGCGAACCTCTCGGGAGTGCGGTTCGCGCTCGGCGCGGCCACCAATAGCTATGTCGTGACCGGCACGCTGCTCATGATGGTCTTCTTCGGCCTCTACGCGCTGGCGCTGTCGTGGGCGGACTTCAGCTTCGTGCTTCCGCTAACCGCCTCCAGCTATCTTTTCGGCGCGCTCTTCGCGCATTACGTGATTCGGGAGACCGTCACGCCGACGCGCTGGCTCGGAACGATTATCATCATGGCGGGCGTAGTAGTAGTTAGCCTGGGCGAAAGGGGCAATAGCGGCGAAACACCGACGGTCGGGTCATCCCAAGCTCTCGAATCACCGGACAGCCGGTAAACCGCTCACATGTCCGCCCTCCACACACTCCTCGCCCTCTGCCTCCTCTTGTCCTGCATCTACCATCTCCTGACAGTCGTCTGCGCCCACTGCTGGAAGCGTCATCCCTTCCTCCCTTCCTCCCTTCCTCCCTTCTCCTCCGGACAGGAACACCTGAACACCCGAACACCTGAACACCCGAATATCCTACGACCCGTCACCATCCTCAAGCCGCTGCGCGGAGCGGACCCCGAGCAGTATGCGAGCTTCGAATCCTTTTGCAGGCAGGAATATGGGGAGTACCAGATTCTGTTCGGCGCGCTGGACCCCGACGATCCGGGACTGCACTCGGCTCGCCGATTAAAAGAGGCATATCCAGAATGCCATATAGAGATCGCAGCAGGGGGCGAAGCGTTCGGGTTGAATCGTAAGGTCTGCAACCTGGCGAGCATGCTGCCCCGCGCGAAGCACGATCTGCTGATTCTGTGCGACAGCGACATGCGGGTCGAGCCGGACTACCTCTCCCGCGTAACCGCCCCGTTCGCCGATTCGACAGTTGGCCTCGTCACCTGCCCCTATCGCGGGTACAGGGCGCGTGGATTTGCATCCCGGTTGGAGACGCTCGGAATCGGCGCGGACTTCATCCCAAGCGTATTTATTGCCTACTATCTATGGGGAGTGCGTCCCGCATTCGGATCTACCATCGCTCTTACTAAGGCGACGCTACACGAAATCGGTGGTTTCGAATCACTGGCAGATGAGCTTGCGGACGACTATCGTTTGGCCGAAAGGGTGGATGGGCTCGGCAAAAAGGTCGTTCTGTCGGACTACGTGGTGGACGATTTGCTGGGAGCGGAAACATTCTCGGAGATGTGGGGACGGCGTATGCGCTGGGCAAAGACCGCCCGCAGCATGCGGCCCGGCCCCTATGCGGGCGCGTTCATTACCTACACCACACCGCTCGCGCTCCTCTTCCTCGCGTCAACCGGTTTTCGCGCAACAGGCTGGATTGGCTTGGCGGCTGCATTTACAATTCGCTCCGCTTCGGCGACCTGGATCGCCTCGCGATGTACGCACGATAAAAACCTGCCAGGACTGCTCCCACTTCTTCCGATCAGCGATCTGGTTAGCTTCGCGCTCTGGTTATCCAGCTTCTTCGGCAGAACCATCCTTTGGCGAGGCGAGAGATTCCGCCTCATGCCCGGCGGCCGGCTCAAGAAACTATAGCAATACTGTCTGAACCGGTTACGCTCGCATGCTGCACATTGCCATAACCACCTCTATGTCATCCCTGCCTGCCGCGAACCGGACCGAAAGGATTATTAACCACGGGGAGCACGGGGGACACGGGGAAAGACCCAGATCGCGAATCACAGCCTTACTTGGTGGCCATTCTTTGTGTGACCTGCCCCCGGTGTCTTTGTGGTTCAAACCGCCGTTGACGTTCTTCGCGCTCTTCGCGTCTTCGCGGTTTAAATGCACCTTTCCGACTTCCATCTTCCGTCTTCCGACTTCCGACTTCCGACTTCCGTCTTCCGACTTCCGACTTCCATCTTCCGTCCGCAGAATTTCCCCCTAATGTTACCGGTAACCCTCTCCGACAATAACGGAGAGGCCCACCCGGGTTCTCCTAACCAACTCGAAATCAAAGCCGTTAATCTCAATAAGCAGCATGCCGCTTCGCGCTCAAAGGGCCGAAACGAGTTATAAGCCGCAAAGCCGCATAATCCGTTCATTTTTGTTTATTGCACCGGAGAGCCTCATGGCTGTCAACGCCACTTCCACACCCCTGCCCGCTGCTGCGGAGGCTAAAAAAGGCCCGTTGTCGCGATTCAGCGACATCGGAATGGCGATCGCGATTCTCACCATTGTGGGAATGCTCATCGTGCCGCTGCCCGACTGGCTGCTCGACTTCTGCATTATTTTGAACCTCAGCATGGCGGTCGTGGTCGTGCTCGTCACGCTCTACACCACCGAGCCGTTGGAATTCAGCGTCTTCCCTTCTCTCCTGCTCGTCACCACTCTCTTCCGGCTGGCGCTCAATATCGCCGCAACGAAGCTGATTCTCGGTACCGGCGAGCCGGGCACGGTCATCAAAGCGTTTGGAAGCGTCGTTCTCGGGGGCAACCCGGTCGTTGGAGTCATCGCGTTTTCCATACTCGTCGTGATTCAATTCGTTGTCATCACGAACGGCGCGGGGCGCGTGGCCGAGGTCGCCGCCCGCTTTACGTTGGACGCCATGCCCGGCAAGCAGATGTCCATCGACGCGGACCTGAACGCGGGCAACATCAACGAAGAAGAGGCCAAGCTTCGCCGCAAAAAGATAGAGGGCGAAGCCGACTTCTACGGAGCAATGGACGGAGCCTCAAAGTTCGTGCGTGGCGACGCCATAGCAGCGGTCATGATCATCCTGATCAACATCGTCGGCGGCTTCGTAATGGGAATGCTGAAAGGGCAGTCGGACGCTCTCAGCATCTTGCAGACCTACACGCTGCTCACGGTCGGCGAAGGCCTGGTCAGCCAGATTCCCGCGCTCCTCATCTCCGTCGCCACGGGCCTCATCGTGACCCGCGCCGCCTCCGAAGGCAACATGGGCCAGGCGTTCGTGGGGCAGATATTTGCGCGATCTCGTCCGCTCATGCTGACCGGCGGACTCCTGTTCGTTCTATTCATGGTTCCGGGCTTTCCAAAGGTGCCGATTGTCTTGGTAGGCGGGCTTGTACTGTCGGCGGCGTTTGCATTGCAGCGTGGAGAGAAGAACGAGAAGATTGAGGTCCAGACCGTCGAGGACAACAAGGCGCTGGCCGCGGCCAAGCCCAAAGACGATCCGATGAAACTGCTTGCGGTCGACACACTGCTGCTTGAGCTCGGAACGAATCTCGTCTCGCTTGCTCTGCCGAACGAAGGCGGAGACCTTGCGGACCGCGTCTCGGGGGCGCGCAAGCAGATCGCGATCGAGATGGGGATCGTGCTGCCCATGGTCCGCATCCGCGACAATTTGCAGGTCAAGTCGAACACCTATGTCATCAAGATTCGCGATCAGATCGTCGCGCAGTACGAGATATTCCCGCAGCAGCTGTTGGCTCTCGATTCAGGCATGGTCGCCAGTCCGCTCGAGGGTATAAAGACAACCGAGCCCGCGTTTGGCGGACCGGCTCTCTGGATTCAGGCGTCCATGCGAGAGCGTGCCCTCATGGCCGGATACATCGTGGCTCACCCCACCGAGGTGATCATCACCCACCTCACCGAAGTCATCAAGCAGCACGCATGGGAGCTGATTACCCGGCAGGAGGTTCAGACCCTTGTCGAGCATGCGAAGAAGGACAATAAAGTCGTGGTCGAGGAGCTGCTGCCCAATCTGATGACGCTGGGAGAGGTGCAGAAGGTGCTCCAGAACCTGCTGCGAGAGCGTGTGTCGGTTCGCGATCTCGGGGCCATTCTTGAAACGTTGGCCGACTGGGCGCCTCGCACAAAAGATCTCGATCAGCTTTCGGAATACGTACGCGCTACGCTCGCCCGCCAGATATGCAAGCAGCATATGGATGAGTCGGAGGCGCTTCAGGTGCTGACGCTCGACCCGCCGCTGGAGCAGGCGATGCGCGAAGCCGTCCAGATTACTCCGAGCGGGGTGTCTCTTGCCATAGATCCCACAACCGCAACCGCGCTGGTCGGTACGCTCCAGCGCGAAATAGAGCAGGCAGGCGAGCAGGGACACTCCCCGCTCCTGCTATGCTCTTCGCAAATTCGACTGCCTCTCAAGCGCCTGACGGAGCGCAATCTGCCGTCCCTTGCAATTCTCGCTTACAGTGAGATCGTGCCCAATGTAGATGTCCGCGCCGTAGGCAACGTAATAGTCAACGCCGCGGAGACGAACCAAATTACCAGTGGCGCGATGGAGATACCCGCATGAAAATCAAAGAGTTCGAAGCGCTGACCCTCAAAGAGTGCCTGAATCAGGTGCGGCGGGAGTTGGGGCCGGAAGCGGTAATTCTGGAAACCCGCAAGTTCCGCAAGGGCGGCATTCTCGGCTGGGGATCTCGGGAGGCGGTCCGCATAGTCGCGGGCACGGGTATCTCGGTCAACGACAACGAAGCGGGCGGGCGCGGCAGGCAGGAGCGCGCCGCGGATTCTGGAGGCGGACAAGAGCGTGGCGGCGGCCAGACCAGGGATCGCCGCGCGCCGGCTGAACCCGCCGCGCAGAAGGCCAATGCGCGTGCCTACGCATCGGAATCGCCCCGCGCAGCCGGTGAGCGCGATAATTCACTACGCGCGGCGGACGAGGACTCGATGAATCCCAGCGGTCCATTGCCCACACGCCGCGACGTCACCAATGCCGAAGCCTTCTTCGCCCGCCATGCCGCCGGTGCAACACTCGAGCGCCCGACCGAGCAGTCACGCAGCGAGCAGTCACGCAGCGAGCAGTCCGGCAGTGAGCAGGATCAGATCACGCAGGAGAAGTTTCAGCGGCTTGAAAAAGAGATGCGAGAGATTCGGGATGGAATCGCCTCGCTCCGCCATTCACACGCGGTGGTCTCGCCAATCTCCACGCCGTCCTACTCGATGGCCGCCGTGCCGCCGGTCCCCTACCCGGAGCTCTACAAGCGGCTTCGCAGGGCCGAGGTCAACGAGGAGCTGGCGATAGCGCTGATAAACCAGATACCGGACCTGACCCAGTGGGCTGCCGAGGCGCGAGGCACCCTGGCCGAGCAGGCGCTTCGGGACATTATGGGTAGCCGCGTCAAGACTGCCGGACCTATCGACATAACAGGACCAAAACCGAAGATCATTGCATTCATCGGTCCCACCGGCGTTGGAAAGACCACCACGATAGCGAAGCTCGCCGCCCAGTTCGCCCTGATACAAAAGAAGAAGGTGGGCCTCATTACGATGGACACCTACCGTATTGCGGCGGTGGAGCAGCTAAAGACCTACAGCCAAATCATCGACATTCCGGTGGAAGTCGCGTACAGCCAGGCCGACGTAGCCCCCGCCCTAGCCAAGTTCAAGGGCTGCGACCTTATTCTAATCGACACTGCGGGCCGCAGCCAGAAGAACATTATGCAGGTGAGCGAATTAAAAACACTCGTGGACAACGCCGGATGCGAAACGCATCTCGTGCTGGCCGCTTCTACCAAGGAGCGCGACCTGCTCGACCAGGTGCAGCGGTTCGCCGGCGCGGGCGTAGACCGGCTCCTGTTCACAAAGCTGGACGAGACCACTACCTACGGCACGATGTATTCGGTCGCCGCGCACAGCGGGATTCCGGTCAGCTACCTGGCCACCGGCCAGAAGGTCCCGGAGGACATCGAGGCCGCTACGGGACCCAGCCTTGCCACGATGGTGACCTACAGCGCCGCTGCCTAAACTGATCCGATCGCTTCTCAAACCCAAAATGCCATGTCATTGAGCGGCTTATGCTGCTCAAGAACATGGCATTTTGGGCAGGCACGGCCGGCATTGAGTCTACAAGGCCGCTACACCCTGCGAGCGCGTTCCGGCAGGCACGGGCAGGATTGTCGGCGAAGACGGCGCTTCGACCAGCAGGCCCGTAACCGGATCGACCCGCAGAACATGCAGAACGTTCCCTTCGCCCAATGGCGTGGCAGGCGTCGCGCGCTGACTCACCACATGGAGGAACGAGCCGCTGGAATCGAGCGCCAGTTGGAGAGGATTGCCGTTGCCGTTCAGCACGACGTGCTGAATTTCCACAGGAAACGTGGGATTAGACAGATCGTATACCGAAACGCTGTTATCACCGGTATTCGACGTGTAGAGCCGCGTGCCCGCTCTATTGGCAGCCAGCCAGCAGATTGCTCCGCCGGAATTCGGCACGGTCCGCACAAAACTCAGTACGCCGCTGGAGTTGTACGTATATACGCCCAGGCGATTGATCGTCACGAATCCCGCATAGAGAACTCGCCGCCTGGGATGAACCTGCAAGCCGAGCGGAAAATGGGGCGCGGGGCTGCCCGCGAACTCGGAGGCAGGCAATGGCTGCGGCGGATTCTGGAACAGACGGCCATTTGGAAGCAGGATGAATGACTGTAGGACGCCGCCCATGAAGTCGGCGCCAAAGACGATCTCCTCGTCCGGCGACACCAGCGCCTGCGTCGGCGAGGACCCGTGCGGTACTGAGACAGTGGAGTGGGGGATGGCAATCAACCTGCCGTGCGGCGTGACTCGAAAGGTCGTGTAGTTTGGAAGCGACCGACTCTGGTCCTGATTCGGGTCCTGATTCTTATTCACCACCGTCAGAAGGTCGTCCGCCAGCCCAACGCTGACAGGATTTACCCCACCCGACGGGAATGGAGAACCGTTGACCGGAACCAGACTGCCATTCTCCCGAATATCGAAGACCGCGATAGTGTTTGAACCCGAGTTGACGGCGAACAACCGCCTGTGATTCGGCGTTACAATTATATTCTGGTCTGAATCGAAGGGCCCAAGTGCAAGCGACAGGTCGAAGACTCCCGTGCCGCCGGTGAGATACGGCGAGCCGGACAGAGGAGTCAGACTGCCGGAGGCATCGCGATGGAATCCGAAAATTGAGTTTTTGCCCGGTTCCCCAATATTGCTCTCGACATAAACCACGTTTGGGGGCGCGTCGTCATCGCGATCCCTATCCCTCGTGACGTCGAGTTCAAGCGCGGCGGCAGGCAGTACGGCGAATACCGCGAATAACGCAGCAACTGACGTTAGCGGGCGCCAGGCCGGAGTTGCCCGGCCAATCCTGGCGGCGTGCAAAGCGCTCCACAAATCCTTCCACCTACCATTCCACCTACCTATCATTGGTCTTTCTCCTTCTGCAAAGCGATGACGAGACGTGATTGCCTCTCAGTCCCGTGTAACAAATGAGCGCGCCGCGGAAGTTCCCTGCCTGCTCGCAAAAATACGCCTGTTTCGCGGCCATGTCGGGCTTGGGAACTTAATTGCTGCGTTCTTTGTTATAGGAGGTGGCTGCCGGAGGGCTGAGATTGCAGGTATACAATGGAGCAGAGTGAGGCAGGGGCAGGACCAAAGCAGCCGCGCGGCGAATCGGTACGGCGGGGTGAATTGCCGGAAATAGAAGACAGGCGGGCGGCGTATTCACTTCTCGTTGAGACGCATGAATCGACACTGCTGCGATCCGCGCGCCGCATGTGCAATGGCGAGGAAGACCTCGCACAGGACCTGGTTCAGGATGCTCTCATTCGTGGTTACCAGGTGTTTCTGGACGGATCGTTCCGCGAGGGGTCGAATGCGCGGGCCTGGCTGCTAAGAATTCTGGCAAACGGATTCATCAACAGCTACAATCATCGCAAGAAGTGGGAAGCCGATTGCAATCTTGACAATCTGACGGAGAGGGCGCATGTTCACGCGGAGTTTGCCGGAGACCGCGAATATGGGCGTCCCGAGGAGTCTCTACTGAAGGGTACCCTCGATGAACCGCTAATGCAGGCTTTGGCGTCACTGCCGCGCGAGTACAGGATATGTGTTCTGCTGGTCGACGTTGAAGGCCTGGAGTATGCCGACGCGGCGGCCGCGCTGAACATTCCAATCGGAACGGTTCGCTCCCGCCTTTCGCGGGCTCGCCTTCATCTCTACAAGCTGTTGTACGACTATGCTCGTGATCGCCGCCACCTTTGAGCAGCGTTGAATCTGTTGAGAGCAGATATTGGATATATATTGCAGTGGGAACAATGGCAACAATAGGCTGTAAGAATAGCAGAAGGAGAGCAGCTTGAATCCTGGTCGAACCGCTGGGGGTCCGCCGGACCCGCAGCCGTGCAGCCATATGCGAAACCTTGTAAGCTCCCTTTCGGACGGATCTATCGGCAGGCTTGCAGGCTGGTACACCCGCTTGCACGTGGGTGGCTGCCCGAAATGCCGCACGACTCTGGAAGCCTTCCTTTCGCTAAGGGTACGCTTGAAGAGCTTTGAGTTGGCCGCGAATCCCTCGCAGGAAACCTCCCTCACTGCAGACCGCCGGTCAAATATAGAAACGGCGCTCGACCGGATCGAGCATGAAAGACAGGACTCCCTATCATGATTCTCTCTAGATTCAATATGCCCTATGGTCTCTTCATTCTCACTGCGGCGGGGCTCTGCGGCGGGCTGCTGGCAACCCGGTCGGCTCGTACCGCGGCGCAATCCGTCGACAGACCGGTGCCCGTCGCTTTCGATCTGGCCGCGCCAAAGCTGACCGGCGGCACGTCCGACTGGTTGAACACGGGCGGCAAAAAGCTGGAGTTCAATAAAGGCGCCGTCTACATCGTTGAGTTTTGGACCTTCGGCTGCATCAACTGCCAGCGGAATCTGCCGGCGTATACGCGGTGGCAGAAACGATTTGGCAAGCAGGACGTAGTTATAATCGGAGTGCATACGCCGGAAACCGATGACGAAAAGAAGTCGGAAAACGTAATAAAGCGTGTTAAGGAGCTTGGAATCACCTATCCCGTTCTTCTGGACCAGAATGGCGAGAATTGGAACCGTTGGGAACAACAGGTATGGCCAACCGTGTATCTAATAGATAAGCGCGGCCATGCGCGATTCCGATGGGTCGGCGAGCTCGATTGGAAGCACGCGGGCGGCGAAGAGACGATGGCGAGGCGAATCGATATGCTTCTCAAGGAAAAGCCGTAGCCGTCTAACATCGGCACGAATTGCGGCGAAAGTAATGAAAGTCATGAAAGTGATGAAAATTGCGATAATAATCGTGAAACACGCACGAAAGCTGTTCGCGCCTTCCTGCATGGCGGCAGCGCTGACGCTGGCAAACTCTCTCTCCGCGCACGCATTCCAGTCATCCGGGACGCAGCCGGCACGCGCGGCAGACAAGCAGATCGTGGTAGCTCCTGTCGGACCCAGGGTAAACAAGTCTGACGCCGAGTGGAAGCGGCGGCTTACCAGTCAGCAGTATTCCGTGACCCGCGAAAAAGATACGGAACGGGCGTTTACCGGCAAATATGACCACTTCAAGGGGACCGGAATCTACCGGTGCATCGACTGTGGAAATGATCTCTTCAACTCGAATACGAAGTTCGATTCCGGCACCGGTTGGCCCAGCTTCTGGGCTCCGATTATGAAGGATCACGTACTAACGGAGACCGACACGAGCCTTGGCTCGCAGCGAACGGAGGTACTGTGCGCCCGCTGCGGGGCTCATCTAGGACACATGTTCGACGACGGGCCGAAGCCCACCGGCCTACGGTACTGCATGAACTCGGTCGCGCTGCAGTTCGCGCCGGGAAAAGTGGTTGTTCAACAGCCAAAAAAGTGATGTTGTTCACACAGGAAGCAACCACGGCGAATCCACGCCGAGGATCGGTATCTCAACAAAGGAGACTGAGACCATGTTCAAAAGATTTCTGCCCCTTTTCGGAGCTGTATGCCTGATCGCGTCTCTGGCCGCGCTCCCCGCCTCCGCCCAAGATAAAATGGGCAAAATGGGCAAAATGGGCAAAATGGAAGAGGGCAAGAAGATGCCTATGGACCACGGAAAAATGAAGCCCGGTATGATGTCGGGCAAGGCAGTATACGCCTGCGCCGAATGCAAGATGTACTACTCATCCACGGACGCGAAAAAGATGAGCTACAAAGACTCGATGGGACATAAGCTCAAAAAGATGATGAAGGCTCCCGCCGGCTATAAGATGGGACATATGGGCGGCATGAAAATGAAGGGCAAAATGTAGGTATTGCTCGTTTGCCGATCTTAACTTTAACTTCGACCCCTCGGCCATGCGGCTCGAGGGGTCGAAGTTAAAGTTAAGATCGGCAGACAAAATGATCGTGAGAATGCCGTGGTCCAATGCCGTGGTCCAATGCATAGAGAAGCGGTGAGGGAGAGGAAGGGCCGCATCGCGGCGGTTCGTAAAGAGAGAAAAGACAGCCGAAGTAAAACAGGGGCAATGGTGGTTATAGGGCCTCCGTAGTCGAGTCGTACGAGCTTTCCTCTGCTAAGAACGTATCGGACATTGCGGCGAAAGGCCGGTAGGCAGAGGCGGCAATCCAGTTGTGCTGGTGCAGAGCCTTCCAGTGCTCGCCGCAGAGAAACTTGTGCAGATCGGCGTCCGCTTTCGATACACGTTCCCAGCGAGATTGTATCGAGCAGCCGTCGACCTCACAAGGATGAACGTACATGGCTCTCTCCTTGGAACTATGTTCTCAATCGTGAATACGTCCCTACGGAACTATGTTCTCAATTATCGATCTAATCAATCCATGTCCAAGTATACGGGAATAATATCCGCGTGTCAACTGCCGCTCGATCGCTTTAACTCATGCTTTTTCGCCGTCTCATTCCCAACAATTCGATCGCTTTAACTCATGCTTTTTCGCCGTCTCACTCCCGATAACCAGCTTCGGCTCCATCTGGCTAAGGCACAGGAATACTGGCGCGAAGACCGCCTCGGCCTTGCCAACGAGGCCCTCAGGCAGGCGCAGAAAGTCGGCTTTCCGCCGGGCGCGCTTTATGATTTCCAGCGCATGCTCGAAGCCGAACAGGGAGCCAGGGAAGCAGGCAGGCTATTCCGGACGGCGGAGCATCTTATCATCGAAGGCGATCCTGCTCGCTGGGGCGAATACTGGCAAACAATCGTCGAGACCGCATGCGTCGCCGCAAGAACAGTGGAAGAGACGCTGGATGTCCGATGGGGCCGCCCTATCCTGCTCACCCTCATCCCTGACAACGGCTGGGTATCGTTTATGCGCGCCCGTTACGGCTACTACGCCGCGCGCACGGACAGCCATAAAGTCTGCCTGCCCCCGATGGCCATTCAGAACCCTATTCAGTTTCGCAAAGCAGTGCTCCACGAGATCGCTCACGGGGCCGTGCACCAGCTGGCAGGCGAGAATGTTCCTCGCTGGCTGAACGAAGGTATCGCCGTCACAATGGAGGGAGGAACCGCATGGGCCGGCGAGCCGCGCCGCCTGCCGCTGGATCAGCTTTCCGGCGGATTCGAGAGCTACGATATGGACCTGGGCAGCCAAAGAGCGCAGATAAGCTACGCGTGCGTGGGCGAGTTCACAAAGGGACTGCTAAAGCGGCAGGGATGGCAAGGGCTGAGGAATCTGCTGGTAATGCAGGGCGAGGGACGCCGGGTCGAGCGGGCATTCAGGGAAGTTTATGGCGACTCTCTTTCCCGGCTGGAACGGGAGTGGATTGCCGGAAAATAACAATTGCGCTCCGCGCGGCCCCGTCAGTGCAAGTGGGCTGCGCGGAGCACGATTGTTGCAAGGCTGGCAGGACGACATGTTAATCAAAGCGCTACTATGGCGACGTGAATTTCGCAGCTTCACGCCGGGCTTCGGCAGCAATCGATTCTCGGCTGAGCGCCAGAGCGCTCTCGGTTCCGATTCGCCCAAGATGGCACCGTACCCATGAAGATTCGTGTACGGGATTGTCAACTAACAATGAGCGCCAAAATGGTGAAGCAACCTGCTCGGGCACCGAGAATAGAGCATCGATCGCCACTCTCGTCTGGTCCATTGTTCTTGTCTTATCGACTACCTGCGCGTATAGCTGCTTTGCCGTTTGCTTCAATTTCGCTGGATTGGCCATATCAACAATGATAGGCAAGGCCACTTCGCTATTGATTAAGCCAGATGTACCGTCCGCGGCAGTATAGGACAGTTTTGGATGCACGGTAATTATGTAACGACCTGGACGAGGAGGCATGAACCAAATGCTCAGAACTACCTGACCATTGCGCATCTTACCCGGCGCGAGTGACGGTGACGGAAAGGCCCGGACGCTATCGCCAGAATACTTAGCTCTAAGATCAGGGACGCACTCAATTTCCTTACCGTTGAATGTTTGCATTCGCACAGCCAACCAGGGCGGTAATACCCATCGCTGATGATTGGACCATGTAATATCTTCGTTCAGCCAGTCAATTTGAACGGTCATATTCGTTGGATTATTAACAGTGTAAGACAATATCAAGGGTTCGCCCAGAGATATTCGACCGTTAATGAGTGAAGCCTGGAATTCGACACCGCCGCCAGTCGCTTGGGTCTGCGCATTCGCGGGGTGCATGATGCAGCCAACGATCCAAACGACGAGCAGAATGCCTCCGTTTCGAGATGCTGATAACATTAAAATCCTCCAATCCTGGCTACGGGCCAGCGCCGAGCGAAAGTGTTGATGTGTAACCTAGCTTCGATACGCGAAAATACCAGATGACACCACTCTGGAATACATTTCGCACAACGGACATCGGTCCCATCAGGTTTTCCCATTCACCTTCATCCATACAGGTTTTACAGTGGAAACGATATTACTGCGTACCCGTAAATTGCGCTGCACTAAAAAAGTGTGTGAAAGGCGATGGATGGTCGTGTTCATCATATAAAGGTGGCGTATTTCCGTCCGTCCCTCCAGTGCTCGGATTGGAAAATGCCCAATTCAACGGAAATGGAGGACTTACAGGTATGAAAACTGGATTGCCCATTGCATCAACTGCGTTCGAACCGTCCCCTGAGTAAGTTACGTATTCCTCCACCTGTGTTTGGCTTAAATCGCTCAGGTCCTGGCCGTAAACGTTCCCTCCAGTCGAATCCCACACGAACGTAAAGAATAATGTTCGGTCTTCATACATATTTGGAGGAGGGGTCGTTATAGTCGTACCATATATTCGCATGTTTGTCGGGTGTTCGTGTGGAGGGTAAATTCCAGCAGCGTATGACACGCCAACGCCTACATAGGCCGGCTGGCCTGATGGAGCCGAACTCGATGCGCTAAGTGACCTCGTAGGAAGGCGAATTACTGTTTGCAACGTTTGGTTATTGATTTTACTTGTCAATACAACAGAACCGACTATGCTGGTGCTGGTGGATTCGTACATTGGACTGCCAAATCCAATAGTTGCTGATCGACTACCTCCGCCCTAACCTCCTGACAAATTAGCATTGACGCGCGCAGTCTCTATAATGGCCCCAAGATTCTGGACAATGAAACTGGTGGATTTAAGTTAGACTTGAGGCCATGAACACACGAACACGCAAACATCATTCCGCCGCCTTCAAAGCTCAGGTGGTACAGGAGGTTCTGAAGGAAGATCGGACG
>JBBROJ010000102.1:0-18555 GCA_038229495.1 Chthonomonadales bacterium | reverse complement strand
CGGCTTGAGAGCGGCGATCTCGTCGAGCGTCACCTCGTCGTTTCGGCGTACCTCGACCTCCTGCCCCATCTCCCCGAGGTACTGCACGATATTGTAGGTAAAGCTGTCGTAGTTGTCAATGACGAGAATCATAAGACGCTCACTTAAAGGTTGCGTGCTAGCTGCCCACAATGGAGAGGAGCAGCCTCACGGCAAGATCTGCATCGAGAGGCTTCAACGCGGCATAGACTTCTCTCGCCGCTTCTTTCTGCCCCATCGCCAGGTATGTCTCGCCCAGCTCATACCGCGCCGGGCCGTATTTCGAATCCAGCGTGATTGCGCCCTTGAGAGCTTCGAGCGATTGCGTAAGCTGTCCGAGCTTGCGATAGGCCAGGCCGAGCGTGGTGTGTATCGGCACATTCCTGGTCCGCTTCTTGAGAATCTGGCTGCACGTCCACACCGCCTCTTTGGCCGCGCCCATGTCGAGGAAACTGCGCGCCAGCTCGTTGTGGGCGTCCAGGTTGGCGGGCTGAAACCTTATTACCTGCTTGAACGAGGATGCGGCCTTGGCCGGCAGCTTCAGCTTCATGTAGGCTTTGCCGAGAAGGGAATAGGCGTCCCCGATGTTCGGCTTGATGCAGACCGCCTGCATCAGGCTGCTCACGGCTTCGGTCCAGGCTCCGGTCTCGAAATACTCTTTTCCCTCGTCATAATGCGCCTGCGCTCGCGCGAAGAGTGTCTGCTCGTCAATGTCGGCTGGGCGAGGTCCCTCCGTCCCGCTTGCCCGCTTCCACTGCGCGCTGTAGGCCGCATAGCCGGTGCCGTTTGGAGGCGACGATGCTTCTGTCGCGGCCCGGCGCGTCGCAGCGGACGGAGAGTAGGTTTTGAGCCGTTCGTACGCCACGTTGATCTGTTTGAGCTTCTCTTCGGCCTGCTTCTGCTTTCGCGAATCGTGCTGATGCTTGTCGGGGTGCCACTCGCGCACGAGGTCGCGGTAGGCGAACTTCAGCTCGTCCGCCGAAGCGCCGTAGCCCACTCCCAATATGGCGTAGCATCTATCGATGTCGATGGATATCATGAGTGAAATTCAGTTCCAGCAGCTCGCCGCGAAAGATGGTGACGGCCTTGCCGCCAAGAAGAATGCGACCTCCATTGACCTTGACCCGGACGACGCCACCGCGCGCCGATGCCTGATAGCCCACCAATTCGCTTTTGCCGAGACCGGATTGCCAGTAGGGTCCGAGGCAGCAGTGCGCCGAACCGGTGACCGGGTCTTCGTCAATGCCCGAGCCGGGCGCGAAAAATCGCGACACGAAGTCGTAATCTCTTGAGCTTGCCCGCGCCGTTACGATGATGCCACGCACCGGCAGACACCGGAGCGACGCGTGATCGGGTGAAAGCGCGCGGACCGTCTCCTCCCGGCGGACCTCCACGAGATAGTCGAACGCGTTCCGTCCGACGTAGACCGCCTCCTCGGGATCGATTCCGAGTGCGTACAACAGTGTCGATGGTGGATCGGCGGCCTCGGCGGGCTTGGCCGGAAAGTCAAGCGTTATCCACTCCGCATCACGGGCCGCTGTCGGCAGGCCGCTTCGGGAATGGAATCGCGCGGTCTCGTTGTGTGTCAATCGCCCCGTCTCCCAGAGCACGTGCGCGCTTGCCAGCGTCGCGTGGCCGCAGAGATCCACCTCGATTGTGGGCGTAAACCAGCGCAGACGCCAGCCGTCCCCCTCGGGCAGTAGAAACGCTGTCTCCGACAGATTCATCTCCTGCGCGACCGCCTGCATCCAGCCGTCCGGCTGCGAAGAGTCGAGCAGGCAGACCGCGGCAGGATTGCCTCGAAATGGAAGAGAGGAGAACGCATCGACCTGATAGAGTGGAAAGCTCATGAATAGACGCCGATCTCGTAGCCGTCCGGGTCGCTGATAGAGAACTCGGTATAGTCTTCCCGCTCATTGTAGGCAATCTCGCGAAGAATCGCGACTCCCTCCTTCACCAGCTTGTCGTAGACCTCTCTCGCGCTGTCCACTTCGAAGTAGAGGCGCACCCCTACTCCGCGCTTGTGGCCGGCAAGGTCTTCCACCTGGTACGGCTCCTCGCGCGAAGATTCGGAGACGAGGAAGAGGCTGGCATCCTCCCGTTCCAGCGCGGCGAAGACCGGCGAGTCGGGCGGGTCCTGCATGACGATGGTGAAGCCGAGGACAACCCTGTAGAACGTCATGGACTGTTCCAGATTCGCCGCCGTCAGTTGTGGAACGATTCGAAACATGTTGGTTGGAAGTCGAAAGTCGGAAACCCGAATTTGGAAGTCGGAAGCCGGAAGTCGGGATTCGGAAGTCAGGATACTGGTTATTCCAGGCCAGCTTCGGCCATTTCTATGGCGGCCATGAGAGCGCGAGCCTTGGTGCAGCACTCGCGGTACTCCAATTCGGGAACGGAATCGGCGACCACGCCGGCGCCCGCCTGCACGTAGGCCGTGTCGCCGTCCACGAGCATAGTCCGAA
The DNA here is from genome assembly GCA_038229495.1 of Chthonomonadales bacterium. GTDB lineage: Bacteria > Armatimonadota > Chthonomonadetes > Chthonomonadales > CAJBBX01 > JBBROJ01. The sequence goes on along the minus strand of JBBROJ010000102.1, from coordinate 16,072 downwards.
TTGCGATGGCGAAGTCCATGTCGCCGTTGAAGCTGTAGTAACCCACCGCGCCGCCATACAGACCGCGCCGCGTCGGCTCCATTTCCTCGATTATTTGCATTGCCCGTACCTTCGGCGCGCCTGTAAGAGTTCCCGCGGGGAAGCAGGCGCGCGTCACGTCGAAAATGTCCTTGTCCGCGACCAGGCGGCCCGATACGTTGGAGACGATGTGCATGACGTGCGAGTAGCGCTCGATAACCATCAGCTCGTCGACCTTGACGGAGCCGTATTCGCAGACGCGCCCAATATCGTTGCGGCCCAGGTCCACGAGCATAATGTGCTCCGCTCGCTCCTTTTCGTCCGCAAGGAGCTCCGCGGCGAGGCGCGCGTCTTCCCGCGGGGTCTCGCCGCGAGGCCGCGTTCCCGCGATAGGCCGGACGGTTACCGTGCCGTCCTCGACCGTCACCAGAATCTCCGGTGAGGAACCCACCACCTGCCGCGCCCCGAGGTCGATATAGTACATGTAGGGCGAGGGGTTGACGGAGCGGAGGGCGCGGTACAGCTCGAAGGGACAGGCGTCGATCTTGACGGAGAACCGCAGCGAGGGGACTACCTGGAACGCGTCTCCTGCGGCGATGTACTCCTTGCACCGCTCAACCGCCGATTCATAGTCGGACTGGCTCATGTTGGACCGGACGTCCATCTTGACGCCGCTGGGCGGCGTCCGCGAAGGCATTACGGGCGTGCGCAGCCGGGCGATTATCTCTTCGATTCTGGCGACCGCGCGGTCGTAAACCTCGCCGGGATCGCCATTAACATCGATTCGGGCGTTGCAAAGTACCTTGAGGCGGTGCTTGACGTGGTCGAAGATGAGAATTGTGTCGGTGAAGAGGAAGCAGCAGTCTTCCACTTGAAGGTCGTCCACGGTGTCAACGGGGAGGCGCTCGAAGCAGCGGACCATGTCGTAGGAGAGGAATCCGACGGCTCCGCCGCAAAAGCGTGGAAGGCCGGGCATCTCGACGAATTTATACCGGGTCAGCAGCTCCTGAAGAAGCGTGAGGGCGTCGCCGCCCTCAGGCAGTTCGACGGTTCGCGCGGTTCCGGCCTCCTCAATGGTGGCTGCGCGGCCTCGCGTGCGAAGCGTGAGGAACGGTTCGCAGCCGAGGAAGGAGAAGCGCGCGAGGTTCTCGCCGCCCTCCACGCTCTCCAGCAGGAAGGCTCCTGGCCCGTCCGCGATCTTCTCGAAGGCGGACACGGGGGTCAGCCGGTCTGCGAGTATCTCGCGATAGACCGGGATGAGGTTGCCTTCCGCTGATTTGCGTATGAACTCCTGGCGGCTAGGGTGGAACATGGACAGGGGCTCGTCTTTCTGAGCAAAAGCGTTCGGCGGAAATGGGCGCGTGCCCGGGGCGGGAGTCGAACCCGCAATCCTTGCGGCGGCAGATTTTAAGTCTGCTGTGTATGCCGGTTCCACCACCCGGGCGGGATGAGCCTAGTATAACATTCGCGGCCCCGGCCCGTCAATTTGAGGGTTTGCCCGTATCAGTACAGTTTGTGTGAGAGTGATTAGCTCGTAGGCCCCATCCCCCGCCGTCCCCCAGGAACAGGGGAAGGGGCGACTTGGCGAAGGGCGAGTTCCTCGCATTAGTTCAATCATAGGAGAATCAGGGCCGTTTTGAGCGTGAAACTTTCCCATGCACGACGTTCTAGCCGTCATTCTGAGCGCCCGACCGCCATTGGCGGCATTACGGGTAAGAAACTTACAGCCGACTACTGAATCGTTTTACTTTCTTAGGCTCGGAGCCTTAGCTTTTCCGTCACTCTGATGGAGCCTTAGCGACCTGAAGAATCCGACTTTGCTATCATTGGGTTACCCCCAAAGTTGTATATCGGCACGGACAAACCTGGCTTCGCAGATAAGATAAGATCAGGGGAGCTCCCTTTGGGGCTCCCTTTCCGTTGCTGGTCCGCAGACGGATTCGAATGCCGGCAGGAGAGCCGCTCCATTCCAGCGAATACCCCCTAATATTAGTAATCCGTAATCCGAAATATGTAACTGTCCTCGCCCCGCTCGCCGGACCGGACAGTCTTTTGCAGAAGAGGAGCAGCTCTGAACTATGGCCGAACACTATTGCGCCGAGTTATGCCCGGGCGAGCTTGAATCGTTTCGCCGGGCTTTCGAATCGGACCCCCGTAACCGGGTCGCGTTGAACGCCGTCACGAAGACTACGGTCAAGAGCGTGGCCATGAACCGGCAGGCGGTGGTGCGCTGCAACCACATCTTTTCGCACGTCGTGTCCGCGGGCGCGGCGACCAGCCAGAATCAGAGCGGGCGCTGCTGGATGTTCGCGGGCCTGAATCTTTTCCGCATGTCCGCGGCGGAGCAGATGAATCTGGAAGATTTCGAGCTGTCACAGAGCTATCTCTTCTTCTGGGACAAGTTGGAGCGCGCCAACTACTTTTTGGAGAACGTTCTAAAAACACTCGACGAGCCTAAAGACGGCCGCCTGATCGCCTGGCTGATGGCAAACCCGGTGGAGGACGGTGGTCAGTGGGACATGTTCGTGAACCTCGTGAAGAAGTACGGCGTCGTTCCGAAGCAGGCTATGCCCGAGACGGAGAGCAGCGGCGCGTCGAGCATCATGAACGACCGCCTAACGCAGAAGCTGCGCGAGTTCGCATGCCGGCTGCGGGAGGCAAACGACGGTGGGGAGAAACTCGAGGCTCTGAAGGCGCGGAAGTCCCAAATGGTCTCCGATATCTACCGGATTCTCTGCATCCACCTGGGAGAACCGCCGTCGGAGTTCCTCTGGCAGTGGCGCACCAAGGAGAAGGTATTCCATCGCGACGGCACAATTACTCCGCAGCAGTTCTATGAGAAGCACGTGGGTATCGACCTCGACGCCATGGCCTGCCTGATTCACTGCCCAACCGACGCCACGCCGCTAAATGCGCTCTATACGGTGAACTATCTGGGAAATGTGGTTGGCGGGCGCGAGACGCGCTATCTCAACGTGGACCTGGATACCATGAAGCGGGCGGCCATCGCGCAGATCAAGGATGAGCGGCCTGTCTGGTTCGGCTGCGACGTGGGAAAGCTGTTCGACCGCGATCTGGGCCTCATGGATATAGATCTCTACGATTATGATGCGCTGTACAGCGTGCCGTTCACGCTGACCAAAGCCGAACGGCTCGATTACGGGGCCAGCGTGATGACGCACGCAATGGTCTTTACCGGCGTGGACCTGGACGAGGAGGGACTGGCCCAAAAATGGCGAGTGGAGAACAGTTGGGGAGATAAGAACGGCGAAAAGGGTTTCATGGTCATGACGGATCGCTGGTTCGATGAGTTCAATTACGAGGTTGTGGTCGACCGCAAGTATCTCGCACCCGCAGTCCTGGCAATTCTGGATTCAGCTCCAATCGATCTGCCGCCCTGGCATCCGATGGGCGCATTGGCGTGGTCTTAGGTTAGGTACAACTAGACAGAAAACGACCCCGGTCTCCATTGACCGGGGTCGTTTCATGCGGCTTGTGTTACTACAGCTTAGGCGCGGCGGCGGCGGAGCAGGAGAAGTCCGCCGAGGCCGGAACCCGCAAGCATGGCGTAGGTGCCCGGCTCGGGAACCTGGTTTACGCCGCGAGGCGCGGTGACGTGGAAGCTGAACGAGCCGCGGGAAACGGCGCTCGGGTTCGGAATGCTGTCGTTGTTGGCAAAAGAGAAGGTGTAGGTAATGCCTCCAACTACCAGGTTGCCGAGTACCGTTCCACCAGCGACCTGAGCGCCGTTGGAGCTAAGCGAGTAGACCGTGTTGTTGGACTGGGTGGCGTTAAGCGTAGCGCGAACGAAGATCGTCGGCGCGGTGAAAGTTCCCGTCCCGGGGAAGGAGACACCGGTAAGCGTGACAGCTACGGTGGTAGCCGCTTCCGGCGTAGTACCTACCGTCTCTCCCGAGGTGGAGGTAAAGCCGCCTACGGTAAAGTCGGTTCCCGGATTCAGCGCGTTGGCATTAGTTGAAAGGGTCGGGTTTGGCGGAGCCACAACGAGGGTCGACGAGCCTGCCGTTTCGCCTGTGATGGTCACGAGCGACGAGAGGTTCACGAGGACCTGGGCCTGGCTTGCGCCTGCCGCGCCGGCCATTGCGGCCGCCGCTAGCAGGGATACAAGGACTTTCTTCATAGATTTCTCCTATCGAGTAGTAGCGTTACTGCTGAGAGAATACCGGGTCTGTAAAACATTTGCGAAAACCGAGTGTGCGCATGGACAACGGCTGTATTAATCCGCGCGCCTCTTCCTTCAATCGAAAAGAACTTTGCCTGGAACCCGGTTGCTGTTTCTTTCCAGCGCCATCGACCTGCGACCGCTGTCCGGATGTACGGACGATGTACTGGCAACAACTGTTTCGCACCGTTATATCATGCGGGAGTGCATCTTGATATTGCTGCCCGGACGACAGGCTCTGCTGTTACACATGATTCATTCCCGCATCATGGTAAATGAGAATACTGCATACAGCGTGCCAAATAGCTTGATTGCGCCTCGTTTTTCAGGATATTTTTTTGCGACAGCCCTACAACGTCGCACAATCCAGGCGTTTGTAGTTCAGGATTAAGACCACAACTCCCCTATTCGAAGCCGGCATGAGGGCGTTACGGTATGGATACGGTTCCCTCGAACTACGATGATAAGATTGATTGAGACGGCCGGATGTTCCCCGGATTTCGGAAAACTGGTAATATGCCCAGCGTCCCTCTTCCTCCACACGCTGCGGCAAAGAGAAAGGGCGAAGCCATTTGGCTTCGCCCAGAGTTTCTGAAAGGTTTTTCAATTTAGCTGCTTTACAGTCCTGTTCTCAATCATCGTTCTGTTCTCAATCATCCGTTTATCGGCAATTAGGCGACCGGAGGTATTTGGCGATTCGCGTAAGTTGGATCATGGTATCTCCCATCAAAGCGCGCGGTTTGCTGGAAGGGCAGGCCCCGCCAGCCAGGTAAATGGGTGTGTGATTCCCTCGATTAGGTAGAAGCAATGTCCGTATGTTTCAGTGGTTTTAACCGCCCAACCTGGACAACCCGCTTCCTATTCAGCGCGGTCACACCCGATAAATAGTCTGATGTTCTAATGGTCTGCGCAATGAAGATGGACTGCGCAATGAAGGCAAGCTGCATGATTTGCCGGCCACCCCGTTTCTATGGACTACGGCCAGGCAGCCATTGTTCCCGCATATGAAAATCATTTCAAATGATTTTCGACGGATCGGGGAGGGGTATAAAGCGCATCGCAAAACGAATTAGCAAGAGGGACGGAATTAGCGGCTCGGCGCTATTTGTGGACTATCTGAGGACGTTCTTCGCCGTTTTGGCTGTGGGCACAATGCTCGTTATTCTGTCCCCCCGCTTGATCTTTTGTACGACATCCATGCCCTTCGTAACCTTGCCGAACACGCAATAATCACCGTCCAGATTGTGATTAGGCTTAAGGTTTATGAAGAACTGGCTGTCGCCGGTGGCGGTTCGCGGGCCGCTGAGAGCCATTGAGATTGTCCCAGATTCGTGCGTCTTGTCGTTCGCCTCGAACGGGATGCCGGCGCTGGTTCCATTGGCTCCAGAGCCGCCGCCGCCAAGCCCGGTAGTACCGCCGACGTGATCGTCCTTTGCCGAGACCTCCTGCGGCGAAAGGCTCTTGGACGCCGGATCGCCCGCCTGCGCCACGAAACCCGATACGACGCGGTGGAACAGAATGCCGTCGTAGAACTTCCTCTTCGCGAGTTCCTGAAAGTGAGCGGCCGTTTTCGGCGCGTCCTTTTTGTAGAGCTCGATGATGATCTTTCCGCGATTCGCCACCGTCATCTCGACCGAGGGGTTTGGTTCCGCCGCGCGGGCGGGCGGGCCGGGATTCATGGCGACAGCGAACAATGCCAACAGGCACGCCATCTGAAAACGGTTGATGTTCAACATTAGATAAATCCTGTTCGGCAAAATGCTGCCCGTGAAAAGGTTTTCACTTCAGCACAATCTTCGTGATAACGTCGCCCCGCTCGATTTTGTTTACCACGTCCATGCCGCTCGTAACCCTTCCAAAGACGCAGTAGTCGCCATCGAGATTTGTATTCGGCTTCAGGTTGACAAAGAACTGGCTGTCTCCCGTGTCGCTGCGGGGGCCGCTCAGGGCCATTGCAAGCGTGCCGGTCTCATTTAGCTGCTTGTTCGCCTCGAATGGAATATTCACGTTCGCGCCGCTCGTCCCCGAGCCGCCTGCTCCAAGTCCCGCCGTTCCGCCGCTCCCATCGTCCTTCGCCGCGATGTCTAGCGAAGTGAAGCTTTTGGACGCGGGGTCGCCTGCCTGTGCTACGAAGCCCGGCACGACACGGTGGAAAAGGATTCCGTCATAAAACTTTCGCTTTACGAGGTCCTCGAAGTGCGCTACGGTCTTCGGAGCCTCCTTTGCAAAGAGCTCCAGCGTAATATCGCCGCGTCCTTTCACCGACATGACGGCAGTAACACTGGCAGTATTACCTGGCATGGGCAGTTGGCTCGGTCCGGCTGTTCCGGCGGGCGTGGGAGTCGAACCGGAGCTGGAGACAGGGGGTTTTGTATCGGCGCCGGCTTTTACGGGCGCATTTTTTGCGGCTTTTGCGGCCTCTGCCTGCTCTTGCTTTTCATACGCCTGCTGCTTCTCGTAAGCGACCTCGGCGGGATTATCCACCAGGCCCTTGCGAGGGGTGAAGAGAAACGAAAGAACGAGGATTCCAATCGCAATACCGAAAACGATGAGTACGCTGCGCATATAGGCTCCTGACCCGACTTATTAAGAGTAACTGATTAAGATTAGCAGAATAAGAATCGCCGACGCGGGCTGAAACCACGGGCTGAAACCACGGGCTGAAACCACGGGCTGAAACCCCGTGGCGAAGTCGCTGCGGAGCGATTTACTATAATCAACTCGATTGTACTCAAGGCCGCCTGGTTTGTCAACGCGGACGGCCTGTGGTATAATAGCGCCCTATGAAAGTCCGCTGAAGGCTCCTTTCGCCTTGAGCGGCCTTTATCGTTTTTACTGGCAGCCGAGCGTGTTTCGTGCCCATTCAAAAGCTGATTTACACCCCGCAACATACGATCAATACGATAAATGTACGAACAATATGCTGGCTAAGCGAATCATTCCCTGTCTCGACGTGAGCGAGGGCCGTGTCGTCAAAGGCGTCAACTTCGTCAACCTCCGCGATGCGGGAGACCCGGTGGAGCTCGCCGAGCGCTACGATCAGATGGGCGCGGACGAGCTTGTATTTCTCGACATCACTGCGAGCCATGAGAAGCGCGATCTCATCTACGATCTCGCCGCGCGCGTGGCCGAGCAGGTATTCATCCCCTTTACGGTCGGAGGCGGAATCCGGGCCACCGAGGACTTCCGCCGGATTCTCAAGGCGGGCGCGGACAAGGTAGGCGTGAACACCGCGGCGATTCAGAGACCCGAGCTGATCTGCGAAGCGGCGGAACAGTTCGGGAGCCAGTGCGTCGTTGTGGCGATGGACCCGAAGCGCGTGGGAACGAACAGGGATGGAACTCCCAGATGGGAGATCTTCATACATGGCGGGAGAACGCCCACGGGAGTCGATGCGCTGCAGTGGGCCGAGCGTGTTGAAGAGCTGGGCGCGGGAGAGATTCTGCTTACGAGCATGGACCGCGATGGAACCCAGGCAGGCTACGACATCGAGCTGACCCGCGCGGTGGCGGCCAGAGTGACAATTCCTGTAATCGCTTCCGGGGGCGCGGGGACTCCCGCCCACTGCCTGGAGGCGGTGACGGAGGGATTGGCCGACGCGGCGCTCATAGCCTCGATGGTGCACGACGGTCATTATACGATTCAGGAAATAAAGGCGCATTTGCGGGACAAGGGAGTATGCGTTCGCTAGGCGAATATCGGATTGGTTAATTCTTGGAACATGGAGAGATTGTGAACGTTCTGGAAGGCATGAAGTTCGATTCGAACGGCTTGGTACCTGCGGTGGTGCAGGATGCGGAGAACGGCGAGGTCCTCATGGTCGGCTATATGAATCGCGAGGCCGTTGCGAAGACCCTGGAGACGGGCAAGGTTACGTTTTGGAGCCGCTCACGTCAGAAGTTCTGGGTGAAGGGAGAGTCCTCGGGCCATTTCCAGCGCCTGCGCAGCCTCTATGTGGACTGCGACCAGGACTGTCTCCTGGTGAAGGTGGAGCAAATAGGCCCGGCCTGCCATGAGGGCTATCGCTCATGCTTCTTTCGCGAGATCGAGAAACAGGGTGACGGCCTCGCGACAATTGCGGAGCGGCTGAAGACGCCCGAGCAGATTTACGGCGATTCAGGATAATCCTTCGCCCAGTAAAGCCCCCTACTTGCGAACGAGGGGGTTGGGGGAGGTGTTCCATTTAAGCCCCCTCCTTGCGAAGGAGGGGGTTGGGGGAGGTTGGGTAAGGTTTTAACTGCAACACTTTCTCTCCACGTTTCGTAATGGTTTATACGAGCTTCGTGCGATACGTGTGAACGCTCGCCGCTCCCGCTTTTTCGCGCTCCCATAACCGGAGGAATTGCCGTCCATGATTCGCGTAAGATACCCCGTTTTTGCCAATGCCATTGCCGCAGCCGCCGTTTTCGTGGCCGCGTGCCAGGGATCAAGCGCAATGGCAGCGTCGCCCGCAAGTTTCGCGCCTCCCCGCTACAGCGACATTATGCCCATCAGTCAGTTGAAGCCGGGCATGACCGGATACGGCCTGACAGTTTTCCGCGGCACCAAAATAGAGCGATTTAACGTCACTATTGTGGGCGTCGTGAAGAAGGGCAGCCTCGTGGTGCCCGGCCATGACATGATTCTTGTCAGGATGTCGGGCGGGCCCATGACCCTGCGCAACGCGTATCTGATTCGCGGCATGAGCGGCAGCCCGGTATACATCAATGGAAAGTGTATAGGCGCGTTCTCGATGGGGGAGCCGCTCTCGAAGGAACCTCTTGGCGGCGTTACGCCCATAGAAGACATGTTGGAAGCCTGGGACCCGAAGCTGTCTGAATCGCCCACGGTCGGGATATCCGACAACAAGATTCGGACCGCAGTGCTGTCCGATCCGCTCCGGGCAGGCGGTCGCACGTTCGACAAAGTGGTTTACAATGTACCGCTGAAGAGCGGCCTCCGTTCGCACGGCGGCACGCTGGTGCTCCATCCGTGCACAACGTTTATGTCCTTCTCGGCGACCTCCAGAGCTGTGCGGGAGAAGCTGGCAAAAGCCCTTGAGCCCTACAACGTGGAGCTTACGCAGGGAATCGCTGCCGGGCAGAAGCCCGGATTTAGCGGTACCGCTCTGCTCCCCGGCTCCGCATTCAGCATGATGCTCGTTACGGGCGACCTCACCGCCGGCGCGACGGGAACCGTCTCCTATCGAAAAGAGAATCGTATCCTCGGTTTCGGCCATCCGTTCATGGGAATCGGCGCGATTGAAGCGCCTCTCTGCTCCGCGTGGATATATGACGTCTATCCTCTGACGGCGGGCTCCTATAAGATTTCCAGCCCGGGCCCCGTTGTCGGCGCGTCCACTCAGGACCGGAACTTCTCGATAAGCGGAGTCATCGGCAGGAAGCCGCACACGATTCCCGTTACGGTGGACGTGCGAGACCTCACGACCGGCCGCACGCGGATATTCCACTCTCAAACAATAACCCACCCGAATCTCTACGCCGCCATGGTGAGCGCGTCCGCGGGCGCGGCAATCGCCGAGGTGCACGCGACGCCGGGGGCGGCGATGGCGCGCGTCACGACGACTGTTGACGCCGAAGAGATTGGCAAAGTGACGCGCACCAATATCGTCTTTGACGCGCGCGGAATCGACGCGGCGGCTACCACCGATCTGGACGACCTGCTGGGCATCCTCACGTCGAATCCCTTCTACCCGCTCGGAATCAAGAGCGCCGAGATAAAGGTAGAGATCGAATCGGGCCGCAAGACGGCGCAGGTAGAGCGAATCTTCCTGAAAGAGGGCAAGTTCGAGCCGGGCGAGACGGCGGAAGTCGGCATCGTTATCAAGCCGTACAAAGAGCCCGCTGTCACCAGGACGGTTCGCATTCCGATTCCGGCGAACACGCCTTCGGGCAGATATGTGCTCCAGGTTCGTGGCGGAGCAATACCGGCGGGCGTGAGTTTCGGAGGATTCATTCTGCGGCCACAGGCGGGAGGAGCGGGCGAGCAGGCGCCGCCGGTCAGTATCCGGCAGATGGTCAACCGGTACAACGAGCGCGAAAAGAACGACGAGCTGGTGGCCCGGATCCTGCTCCCGACCATGGCGGTCAACGTCGAGGGGGAGCGGCTGAGCAACCTCCCTCCCGCGCTCGACGCAATAATGCGGTCCGCGAAGTCCAGCGGCGTCAGGCTGGAGCGCGATGAAGTGAAGGTAGTCCAGCCCACGGATTGGGTGATATCGGGGCAGCAGCTTCTTACGATTAACGTTCAGCGCAAGGATACCCAGGAGTCCCCGGCGGGACCCTCACAGCAGGGCGGCGCGATTGGCGGCTCGCCGATTGGAGGGTCGCCAACCGGAGCGGCTTTCGATATGGAGTTCTCTACTCCCGTCGGGTTGAGCGCCCCCAGACGCCAGACAGCCGCACCCCAAACGCCAGTTATTCAGGTGGACGACGACCCGGACGAAGACGAGGCTGCCAAATCGGTTGAGCCTGAAAAGAAAAGCCCGGACGAAAAGGATGAGAAGCCCGCAACCCCGCAGATTGCTCCCGTAAAGGAGAGCACGAAGGGCGGCAAGCCGGGCAAAAAGAGCGCGGCTAAGCCGCCTACAGCAGGCGCGCCTGCTGTAGGCTCGCCCGGAACCACCCCCGTGCCCGCAGAAACGTCCGAAAAACCTGTAGGACGCCAGCCGCTGACCTGGAGGCAGACCACGCGCTCCGACTTCGCCAAGGGCGACTCCCGGGGATTGAGCGTAACCACCGGCGGTGATTTGACGCTTACCCGTACTCTTCAGAAGTTCCAGACGTCTTCGGAGAGCTTCGTCTGGTCGCTCGCGCCGGACGGAACCGGAGGACTCTACGCGGGAACCGGAACTGCCGCGCGCATTCTCCACTTCGACGCGAATGGCGCTCAAAGGGTGGTCGCCAGGCTCCCCGAGATTTCGGTCCACTCGCTCTTTCGCGCCGCCGACGGGAATCTTTGGGCCGCGACTGGCCCCAACGGACGCACCTACAAGATCGCCCAGGACGGAAAGTTCACCGTTGCCCACGACGCGGAGGAGAAGTATGCCCTCGCAGTGATTGGCGACAGCAAAGGCAATATTTTCGTCGGGACCGGCGGCGGCAAGGGAAGCGTCTACCGGATCGCCCCGGACGGCAAGGCCTCTCTCTTCTTCAAGACGCCGGAGGAACACGTGCTCTCCCTGGCGGTCGACAAATCCGATAACGTGTACGCCGGAACGAGCAGCAACGGGCTCGTGTATCGCATCGCCCCGGACGGCACGGCGAATGTCATGTACGATGCGGCAGAGGCGTCCATTACGGCTCTTGGGATAAACAGCAAAGGCGACGTATACGCGGCCACCGCGCCCCGCGGCGTGGTCTATCGTATTGCGCAGGACGGTAACACGAAGGTGGTTTTCGACAAGTCGGCGTCCGCCCTGACATCCTTGAAGGTGGCAGGCGACGATACGGTTTACGCGGCGGGCGGCAGCGGGGTGTACGCGATTCGCCCGGATGATACCACCACTCCATTCGGAAATCGCAGCGATATAGACATATTGTCGCTTGCCGTCGGCGAGAATGGAACTGTGTACGCGGGTACGGGGAACGTGGCCGAGGTATATACGGCCGCTCCGGCCCTCTCGAAGCGCATCGGCACGTACGATTCGGTTGTGCATGACGCGAAGCAGACTTCGCGCTGGGGATCGGTTCGCTGGACCGCGAACACCCCCGCCGGCACGAATCTCCGCGTGCAGACACGTACTGGCAGCGTGTCGGAGCCGGACGCAAGCTGGAGCCCCTGGTCGGAGCCGCGCATGCAGTCGGACGGAGGCCGCATTCAGAGCGCCCCCTCGCGCTTCATCCAATATCGCGTTGCAATGGACAGCGATTCGCTGTCCGCCAGCCCGTCGCTTCGTGAAATCTCAGTCACGTATCTGCCCAAGAATCAACCGCCGAAGGTGACGTTTTCGGCTCCTGCGGGCGGCGAGCGGTGGGCCAGGCAGCAGACGATAAAGTGGGACGCTTCCGATCCCGACAAGGATACGCTCACCTATGAGCTGTTCTATTCGAGGGATAACGGAGCCTCCTGGCTTCCGGTTCCCGGCTCCGGCGCGCCCGCCGCCGTGAGCGCGGAGACGAAAGCAGCCGCGTCTGTTTCCACGGCCGCCGCTGCTGCCGTCGAAGCATCCGCTGCATCTTCAGCAGCGAACAAGAACATAATTGAGGCTCCCGCCACAGTCCCTTCCGGCAGCGCGCCTCCTTCACTCGCCGCAGTTCAAGCGGAGTTGGACAAGCATCCTGACCTGCCCGCCGGGCTTCGCGACGCGATTCTGGAGCGCGCGCGCAAGGTTAACGCGGATCGTCAGTCACGAGAAGCGGGGGGATCCGCGCAATCCTCGCCGGCCGTGTCTTCCGCTCCAATCCGAGAGACGTCGCGTTCACTGAATACGAAGCTTCTGCCCGACGGCAATTATGTCTTCAAGGTGGTGACGACAGACCGGCCCAGCAACCCTGTCGATCCGCGCGTGGCGGAGGCGATCTCAGAGCCTTTGATCATCTGTAACGCTTCGCCTACCGTATTCGTGCTTCACGCCTCCATGCAGGTCCGTGCAGATAGAACGGTAATCCTGGAGGGGGTGGCCTTGCAGACGTTGATTCCAATCAGCGCCGTTCAGTTCCGGGTGGACAACGGCGAATGGCTGGCGGCCGTTCCGCACGATGGGATATTCGACGGAGCGGTCGAGAACTTCACGGTCGGCACGTCGGCGCTCACTCCCGGCAAGCATACGATCGAGGTGAAGGCTTTCAATGCCGCCAACAACACGGCCACGGAAAAGATGGATGTCGAAGTGAAGTAATATCGGTGGGATAGGAATGACTGCAAGGATGTGGAATCAAACGGGTCTGGCGCTCGAAGCGCCAGACCCGTTTTGATTCGTTGGTATTTACTTTATCTTGAGAGGGTGGTTGTGGACGAAGTAGTTGGGCCAGATCTTGCGCCGCCATTGGATGGCCTTCTGCGCGCGCGGCCATACTCCCGCCTGTTTCATGGCAGCTTCGATGTTGTCCCAACTGTTCCCAACCGCGAAGACGGCCAGCCAGTAGCCCAGCTCATAATCGATGACTTCCGTTGGTACGGAGCAGTCGGCTAGAGTTCCGTGAAGCCGGACCGTCGATTCTCGGTTGAAGAAGTAAGAGAGCCCGTTGCGGCGCGGCGAAGCCAGCAGCCAGGCCGCGTCGAAGGGTAGAGTCTTATGGCCAAACAGGGGAGCAAGGCGCTCGATGCGTACGCGGAGCATCTCTTCCGTGCGAAATCCGGGAGTGTTGAGATACATTTCCCATCCGGTCTTATCGCGCTTATCGCGCTCCACGCGGCGTGCAGTCGCATCCGGCGTCTGCGAAGCGTAGAAAGGCTGCCAGTTGTCTCGCCGCCAATCTCCCGCATTCTGTTCCAAGGCAAGGCAGCCGCGTTTCTCCATCTCTTTGTCTACTACGCCGCCGCGATGCGGATGCGAATAGAGCTTGGGCCGGCCCGAGCCGTAGCCGTGCACGTAGTGCGCAAGCTCATGGACGAGCGTGGCGTCGATCACGTACTCAGGCACGGCGGGGTGGGCAAAGAGGCGGTTGATGAGAATATGGCACTGCCCGCCGACGGAATAGATGGAGCCGTAGCGATAACGCGCGCGCGGGCCGAAGGACGCCTTGATCGGATAGACGCGCGTAACATCGCTATAGTAAGCGTTCCAGAGATAAGCGAGGCGCGATTCGAGCCACTCGTTGCTGCGCGGGGGGATAGTGGAGCGGTTAGACATCCAATGAACCTCTCTGCGCCGCGATCCAGCGTCACTTTCGGCGCTGAGCCGCGACAGGCACGGAATTGTTTGGACCATCGTTGCGAACAGCGGGGTTCCTGGCCGGCGCACGATTGCGGGACCGTGCATCAGTGCTATTGTCGGATGAATCTGGCAATGAGTTCAGTGAGAATTTGCAGCGTGAGTCGTCCCGCCTGTTTTATTGGTAACGCGCTGCGCCAATCGATTAAACCAGGCATCTACGAGAATGCGGGGGAGGTTGAGTTCACGTCGGGGTGAACAGGGCGGGAACGTAAGCTCCCGGACCGGAGCGACAACGTCGGATGGCTTAGGATAACATACCGGCGCTCCGATGTCAATCGATTTGTGAACCCAGACACGAGGTTACAAGCGTACGGGGGATATTCGGGCCGTCCCGAGCAGGTATGAAATGTGGCCGCCTGTTATAAGCAACAAGTCAGGGCCAGAGCCATTTTGATCGGCTCCGGCCCTTTTATGTTAGCGTTGGCCGGCGTGCGCCAACCGAGAGACTCAGTTCAATCGTACCGTACGGAGGGAATTGCTCGCTTGAAAAGGAATAGTATCACGAGCACTTAAGCAATCCAACGGCGCGATGATGTAGTTCTAATACATCGCGCCGCGTAAGCCGCCGTGAACCTGCGACAGCCCGGCGGCTTCGCCAAAAAGAACGCCGGTCTGGCGCGAATTGTTCCACCGGCGGCTGGGCTCGACCGTTTCCGGTTGGCCGAAGGGCCTGGGCCGTTCGCGCGATTTACACGGAGGTAACTGTTATGGCGGTTCAGGCTGAAAGCTGTCGCGAACACTTTATGTCACGTCCCCCAACGTACGTTGTTCGCGCGTCGATTGATGAGAGGAGGACGTGTCTATGAGTGACCATCGTTTTTGCCCGCAATTCCAGACGATGATGGAAAAGGTGCCGCTCGGCAGCGGCACGGCGGTTCTACCGATACGAAGATGTCTGCTCGCTGAGAGAATGATAACTCTGCTGAAGGAGGTCGACGCCGCGAAGGAGGTGGCTGCCGCGCTGGCGCTAGATCCCGATGCCGACCCGCCGCGCTGCACCCACGGCCCGGACCTTGAACCCATCGAACACTCGCGCTGTACGGGCGAGCGGTGCGCGGGCAGCTGCTCGCCCGCATATCGGGAGCTGCTCGGCCGGTTTCGAATCTCCGATCCGGTGGAGATTGAGTGCGGAGCAGCGGCCTCCGCGAAGGAGCAGGCTTAAGAGCAAATGCCGCTCGCCACGACGTAGCCGCTATGCCTGCGAAGCTGACACGACAGTGTCAGCTTCGCATTACTTCCCGTCGAATGCGCCACGCATATCCATTGCATTTCGACTGCTGTCAAGAAATTCTGCCAATTCTTGGGAACTTTTACTTATGAATCCAGTACTGTTGAGCATGTGGTGCATAGACACTGATCCCCCGAAAGAAACCCCCTCATTCAGCACTCACTTTTCACCTCCGGGACAATCGAAGGAGGTCGCAGGTAAGCGGTGCTCTCACTTCTCCGTTTCCACGGTTGAGCTGTTGGTACCGGGCGTCTATCTGCCGATGCAGGTACCCATCTACCACTGCTCGCTCGCGGAAGTGATGATAGAGCGCCTGCGCGCCACCGAGGAGGGAAAATGGCTGGCGGACAAGCTGGAGGCTCCTCCCCTCGACGGGCAGACACGCCTCATCTGCGGTCCCGACCTCGAAGCGATTACGACTACGACCTGTATTCCGGATAGGTGCCGGCGCAGCTGCCATGCGGGCTATAACCAGCTTTTGACCGAATTGGGTTTGGACGCCAGGCCGCCGGAGGAGTGAAAGGCAGGAGAAGGGAAGAAGGGAGGAAAGGGGAAAGGGACAGATGTCCATAGTCGAATACTAATCTGACCACCGGTGTAAAACCGGTGTCTGGGGGGCGGCAAGCCGCCAAACGCACTCACGGGCGGGACAATACTAATCTGACCACGGGTGTAAAACCGGTGTCTGGGGGGCGGCAAGCCGCCAAACGCCCTCACGGGCGGGACAATACTATTCTGACCACCGGTGTAAAACCGGTGTCTGTGG
>JBBROJ010000101.1:0-18815 GCA_038229495.1 Chthonomonadales bacterium | reverse complement strand
GGCGCTCTAATCCGCGACCGGTCGGTCCCACATCCAGACTCTTCTGCACAATACTCGTCAGGCCAAATAACAGGCATTCAGCTCTGTTCTCATCGACGTGCGGTATTTGCCAAATTGTTGGCACGTCTGCGAAGGTCTAGTGGAGGTCTCGCACGTGTTGAAACACACAATATGCCATATCGAATTGAGCTGCATCGACCTCGATCGAACGATGTTGTTCTACCGCACGTTGTTTAACTGGACTATCGACCAGGTGCAGCCAAACCTCGCGCTGTTTCGTTCTCCGGACGGCGTATCGGGCGCTTTTCGCTGCGGCAGCGCCGCGCCCTCGCTCGAAGCGCCTATGCTGAGGATCGAGGTTACGGATTATGCTCCGTTTATAGATCAGTCGACCAGGCTGTGCGGTGGCTACGTGGGATGTGTAGATCCAATTCAGGGTGATTGGACCGTCAACCTGCGCGACCCGGACGGACACCTGATTCGGTTATCACGGACGGCTGTCGATGCTTCCCCGCCCCCGATGCAAGCTTTCAAATTGGAAGCGACCGAAACCGGCCCGAGCGCCGCGGCCCCCGAGATTCGGGAGGCCCCGCCTCTGGCGGCGGTACAGTCTGCCGGGCGCGCGGTGCGAGCGAAACCGGCGGAAGCGGCAAAGAACGGAAAGTCCTCCGCGACGGCAGCTTCGCACGCGAAGGGAACCGGCGCGGCCGGAGGAGACGAGCAGGCAAATCCCGGACACCCATCCGAAGAGGACAACGGACGTTAGGGAAATCAGCCATTATAAACGTTATGAGGATCTGTGCCGACAGGCCTCATGCTGTTCATAATGTCCATAATGGCTGAATCCGTTTTAGACGGCGCTACCCCCGTGGCGAACGGTAAAACGCGGTCAAAAGCACGGCGCTACGACATGTGCCCGGATCCACGCGTGTAAAACGCGTGTCGGGAGAGCCTCCGGCAAAACGTGCTCCGGACGGTAAATCCTGTACATATCGGGTTTCGACAAGGGGTTTGTCGCCCGCGAGGGCGTTTGGCGGCTTGTCCGCCCCTCAGACGCCGGTTTTACACCGGCGGACAAACGAGTTTTCGGTTGCTCCCCACCGGGCGGCCACGTAGGTCCGTCCCTTCTCAGGAACTTTTATGCCCGAAACGCTCTATCTGATCGACGCCTACGCGCAGATATTCCGCGCCTACTTCGCGATTCGCGGCGGCATGCACAGCCCCGTGACGAGCGAGCCCACGCACGCTGTCTTCGGCATCACCTCGATGCTTCTGAAGCTGTTCAACCAGTTTCACCCCTCCTATGTCGCCGTTGCGGTCGATGCACCTGGAAAGACGTTTCGCGACGATCTCTTCGCCGAGTACAAGGGTACGCGAAATGCCACCCCTGACGACCTGACGGCTCAAATTCCTCGAATATTCGAGCTGTTCGACTTGTTCGGAATCCCCATGATAGCGCGGCCCGGCCTGGAGGCGGACGACGTTATCGGCTGCATAACGCACCAGATTCTGAAGGACCCTCACTGCGAAGGCATGCAGATTCGACTTGTGTCCAAGGACAAAGACCTGGAGCAACTGCTTGGCGACCGCGTGGCGATGTTCGACATCCACACGGGCACGACCATCGACGTGGCCGCCCTGTTCGAGAACAAAGGAGTCCGACCGGAACAGGTGATCGATCTGCTCACGCTAACCGGCGACAGCGTGGACAACGTGCCGGGCGTGGAGGGGATCGGTCCCAAAACCGCGACGCAGCTTTTGCAGCAGTACGACTCCATCGAGGGAATCTACGCCCACATCGATGAGATCAAGGGCAAGCGGCGGGAGAATCTGGAGAAGGCGCAAGCGCACATCGGCCTGTCGCGCCAATTGGTAACGCTGAAGTGCGACGAGGACATGGGATTCTCGCTCGAATCGGCGCGCGTAAGCCCCATGAAGCTGCCGGAGATGCTGTCGCTCTTTCAGCAGCTCGGCTTCAACCGGTTCCAGGACGAAGTGAAGAGGCTGGCGGCATCCGGGCACGGCAGCTGGAATATGTCTGCTGCGGTGGGGGCCGCGGGTACAAGCGAATCTGAATCGGTTCTGGACCTGCTACCCGCAGAGCCTGCGGCTGAAATAGTGACAGGTGGCGGGAACTATCGCGTGTTGACCACCGCCGCGGATCTCGCCGAACTGGTTGAGACCCTTCGCGGACAGAAAATGGTAAGCGTGGACACAGAAACGACCGGCCTGGAGCGGGACGCGCGGCTGTGCGGGCTCAGCTTTTCCTGGCAGGCGGGCGAGGGGGTGTATGTACCGACTCTCTCGCCGGACCCTTCGGCGCATCAGGACGAAGCGGCAGTCATAACTGCGCTGCGACCCATCCTCGAAGATCCCGCCCTGCCTAAGTGCGGGCACAATCTCAAGTTCGACGCGCACGTTCTGATTCGCAGCGGAATCCGGATGCGCGGCGCGCGATTCGACTCGATGCTCGCCGCCTCGCTCATCGACCCCGGACAGGGCACGGCGAAGCTGGACAACCTCGCGATCTCGGCGCTCAATTACAAGATGATTCCCATCACGACGCTGATAGGCGATGGAAGCGGCGATACCGGGCAGAAGTCGATGGCGGATGTCCCGCTCGACCAGATTACGCCCTACGCAGCGGAGGACGCGGACATCGCATTGAGGCTCTACGAAGCGGTGGCTCCCCGCCTGGATGACATGGACATGGGGGTTCTGATGCGCGACGTGGAAGCGCCGCTCAGCATGGTGATTGCCGAGATGGAGGCGAACGGAATCCTCTGCGATCCCGGCGAGCTGACGCGGCAGGGCCTCGCGCTTGGCGCGAGGGTCGAGCAAATTAAGCAGTCCATCTTCGACGCGGCGGGGTTTGTATTCGACCTCAATTCCACGAAGCAGCTTGGCGAAGCGCTCTTCGACAAACTCGGCTTCAAGGAGGGCAAGAAGACCAAGACGGGCCGGTCCACCGACGTGGAGGTGATGGAAAAGCTGGCTTCCGCCGAGGACCGCAGTGATCCGCGCACTTCCGTGCCCCGGCTCATTCTCGAATACCGCCAGCTTCAGAAGCTGATCAGCACCTACCTGGGCAACCTGCGAGCGTCGATTCGGCCCGACACCGGGCGAATCCATTCAACTTTCCACCAGCTAGTGACGGCTACAGGCCGCATCGCTTCGAACAGCCCGAATCTTCAGAATATTCCGATCCGCACGGATGTCGGCAGGCAGATTCGCAAGGCGTTCTACGCGCCCCAAGGCGCATGCCTTATCTGCGCGGACTACTCCCAGATCGAGCTTCGGCTGCTGGCGCACCTCTCAGACGATCCTGCGCTCATTGACGCGTTCGAGAAGGACCTCGACATTCACACGGCAGTCGCGGCGGAGGTGTTCAACGTGCCGCTGGAGCAGGTCACCCGCGAACAGCGCAACCAGGCGAAGACCATCAACTTCGGAATCATCTACGGGGTCACGCCGTACGGGCTGGCCCGCCGAATCGAGGGGCTGGACGTTGCGGCGGCGACACAGCTCATCAACGATTACAAAACGCGCTACGCGGGAATCGATTCCTTCCTCCAGCAGTGCATACATAAGGCGCTTGCGGACGGCTATGTGACCACGATTATGGGACGGCGGCGCGCCATCCCCGAAATACATTCGTCGAACATGCACACGCGCAATCTGGGCGAGCGGCTGGCGATCAACTCGGTCGTGCAGGGAAGCGCGGCCGACCTTATCAAGATGGCGATGGTGAACGTGCAGGGGCGGATCGACCGCGACCGGCTGCCGCTGAAGATGCTGCTGCAGATTCACGATGAGCTGGTCTTCGAGACGCCCGAGAAGGGCGCTCAGGAGCGGGCTGGCCTAGTCCGCAACGAGATGGAGCGTACAATGAAGCTGCGTGTCCCTCTCAAAGTGGAGTGCGGGATCGGCCAGGATTGGATGAGCGCGAAGTAAGCGCCGGCAACGGAACGAACGGAGGAGCGCTGTCTTGTCAGAGTGGAAACTATGGTCCATCTATCGGGTTCGAAACGGGGAACGAGAGTGGGCCGGTACTCGTTCAAGCGAGTCGGCGGAGGTGGTTCTCGCCTCTCTTCGCGAGGAATCACGCGCGCGGTTCGAGGTCGAGGAGTGCGAAAAGGCGCATCTCTATCAGCGGGCAGTAATCTATCATGAGGCGCTTGCGGGCCGCAAGGATATCGATTCGGGCATGGCGAAGGAACATATCGAGCGCGCCCAGGCTCTCAAGCGCGCGCTGCGCCGATTGAGCGCCCGCGCCGCATAGAGCGAGTTGGTCGGTTCGGCGGACCGCCAATTGCGTCGTGTCGCGATCCACGGGTTTCAACCCGTGGCTGTAGATGCAAAGTCGGCCTACGCCGACTCCAGAGGGATCTAAAAGTATCCGCCTGAGGAGGCATGAATAGATGGCAAGCAAACTCAGATCGCGAAAGTCCTGGCGGGAGAAGCTGGAGACCGATCAGCAGCCCAAAGTTTTCGAAATGCCCGCCTCCGCCGCAGTACGTTTCGGCCCCGGTAAGATGATCGTATCGTGCCCTCGCGAGGTGGATGCCCTCATTCGCGAGATACCGGCAGGCGAATTGACGACATCCGCCCTGCTTCGCGAAGCGCTCGCACTGCGGCATGAAGCCGATGTGGCCTGCCCTATCTCAACGGGAATTTTTGTTCGGATTGCCGCAGAAGCGTCCGAAGAGGATCGCGCGAAGGGGCGGCACTACGTCACTCCCTACTGGCGCGTCCTCACAACGGATGGCCGGCTCAATGAGAAATTTCCCGGTGGGACGGCATGCCAGGCGGAGCGGCTCGTTGAAGAGGGACATTCAATTGAGCCGGGAGCAGGACGAAAGCTTCCACGGATCAGGGAGTTTGAGCAGAGACTTGCGCGATTCCGCTAAGGGCTTGTAAGTTTTTATCTTCCTCTGGAGTCGGCACAGGCCGACTTTGCATCAACTGTCGCAATCCATGGGGTTTCAACCCGTGGACCGCGGCAATCAGGAGTGGATGTGACCGACTCGACAGCCGTGATTAAGGCGGCAAAAGCAGGCGACGCGGGCCGGGTGCGCGCGATCCTCGACGCCGATCCGAGCCTGCTGCATGCGCGGGACAAGGACGGCTCAATGCCGCTCCACTGCGCGGCCTGGAAAGGGCACGAGGCGGTCGTTGCGCTGCTGCTCGAACGCGGCGCGGATGTTTCCATCGAGAATGAGAACGACCACTGGGGCGGAACGCCGCTCCACGCCGCCGCCCACGCCAACAATAAGCCTATCGCCGAGCTGCTCATCCGGCACGGCGCGGACGTGAACCATGTAAGCCGCAACGGCCGGACGCCGCTGGAGGAGACCACGGTTCACAATGCGACCGCGGTCGCGCGGTTGATAAAACAGACTCTGGAACAGAGGAACGCGGCGGACGGCGGAGAAGGGTAAGATGCCGGAGCTGCCGGACATTACCGTCTACATCTGCGCTCTGGAGCAGCGGGTCGTGGGAAAGCGGCTGCTCGCAATTCGGCTGCCGAGCCTGTTCGTGCTCAGAACGGTTTCACCTTCCCCCAGTGAAGTGGCAGGAAAACTTGTGCTGGGGCTTCGTCGGATGGGCAAGCGGATTGTCTTCGCTCTGGAAGACGATCTGTTCATCGTTTTGCACCTGATGATTGCGGGCCGCCTGAGATGGAGGGACGAACCGGGGGCGAAGCTGCCCGGCAAAGTCACGCTGGCGGTGTTCGACTTCGAAGGCGGGATGCTGATTCTGACGGAAGCATCGTCAAAGAAGCGGGCTTCACTGCACATCGTGCGGGGCGAGGAGGGGCTGGAGGATTTCCATCGGAGCGGGATCGAGGTCCTGGATGCCGATCTCGCCACCTTCCGCGAGGCCCTGCTGCGCGAAAACCATACGCTGAAACGGTCGCTCACCGATCCGCGGCTCTTCTCAGGAATCGGGAACGCCTACTCGGACGAGATTTTGCACAGCGCGCGGCTCTCGCCCGTAAAACTCACCAGCCGCATGACGGAAGAGGAGGTCACCCGTCTCCATACCGCCGTGCAGACCGTGCTGACGGAGTGGATGGATCGGCTTCGCGAGGAGGCATGCGGCGGATTTCCAACACACGTAACGGCGTTTCACGAGGGAATGGCGGCGCATGGTCGATTCGGCAAGCCGTGCCCCGCGTGCGGAGCGCCTATCCAGCGAATCGTGTATGCCGAGAACGAGGCAAACTACTGCGCCCCCTGCCAGACGGACGGCAAGCTGCTGGCGGACCGTTCGCTTTCGCGGTTGATGAAGGGTGATTGGCCGCGCACAATCAATGAATTGGAGGAGCGGCGTACGCGCCACAGCCTGCCGCTCGAGCCGAAGCCGCCAATCGGGGAGGATTGATATGAGTGATACCCTTTTCCCGGAAATGCATAACGACGAGTTGATCGCGCGGATGGAAAACGGCCCTGAATCGGTCATTGCGTTCATTCAGAGTTTCGAAGACGCTGAATCGCGCCGGAAGCTCTACTCGCTCGCGCAGAAAACGTTCGGCTCGGTGACCTGCGAGCGCCGCGATCTCGACGCGCTGATTTCTGTCGTGCGGGGAGGCATCCATGAGGGGCTGCGACAGTTCGCGGCGGAATCGGACAGGGACCTCGCGGACAAGTTTAAGAACTTCTCCAGCGTGCTCTCGTACAACCTCGCGGCGGACCTTGCGGAGTGCTGGCCGGAAGACGACTTGCCACGCGAACCCCGGCACTTCCAGGCCGGCTTGAATGCTGCAAACGACTGCCTAAAGTGGCGAGTCGAATTGCGCAAGGGGCCGTATCCCTTCTCTATCGCCTGGTGGGCGCGAGGAATCCACGAGATGTCGCTAGGACTGTTCGACGAAGCGACGGACAGCTTCGAAAAAGCGACCGATTACGGCATACAGGCGGCCCATCCAGTCGGCAGCAGCCACGATGTCGATTCCGATTTCAACGTCCTGCTCAACCGTGGGTTCGGCGGGTTGGCGGCCAGGCTTGGAAATCATCCCGTGGGCGAGGCGAAGTTCGCGGCGGCCTGCGAGCTGTTCGCGGCGATAGCGCGAACCGGTGAGGGCGAGGCCAAGAGAGATGCGGCGTTCGGGCTAGCGCAGCTCGAGTGTGCCGCCAAGCGTATCACCGCTGAGCGCTTGGCACAGCCGGTTTGACGAAAGAGTGAAGCGGTGAGGCGGAAGTGTGAGGCGTGAGGCGTGTTGAAGCCATCCAAGGAGCGCCATGAAGCAGGAGCGAATCGAGTTTAGCGAGCTGCCGGACGACCCGGTCGCGAAGGCGGAGCGCGACGCCGTCTGGTGGCTCGTGAATCGGATCCGCACGCAGGCAGACGCGCGGGAGACGTTCCGGGTCGCAAGCGGGTGCGTCAACGCGGTGCACGATTCGCGCAACAGCAGCCCCAACATGCTGAATCTGAGGGTCGCGCTTCAGATAATCGGCGATGCGCTGGAGACCTGGGATTCGGACGCCGGCACGGAAGCCGACAAGCTTCAGGCATGGGAATCGCTCGACGCGCAGCTTGCGCGTCGAGCCCGGGAGACAGTCCGCGCCGACCGGGCCGCCTGTTTTCACTATGGACGGCTTCTCTTCGGAGCGCTCCGAGAGGCCTACGCGATTCAGAAGCAGAGCAATGTAACGCTCGCGCGCTGGCACGGGCGTAAATGAGGATGGAAGTGGACAGATCGGCCCGTGCCGCTCGGTGCGCGTGGGCGAATGGCAGCGCGCTCATGGAGGCGTATCACGATACAGAATGGGGCGTTCCCCAGCATGATGACCGCATTCTGTTCGAATATCTGCTGTTGGACAGCTTTCAGGCCGGATTGAGCTGGTCCTGCATTTTGAACAAGCGGGAGGGCTTCCGCAAAGCGTTTGCCAATTTCGAAGTTGCTGATATTTCCGGGTTCAATGATACAGATGTCACACGATTATTGGTCGATTCTGCCATTGTGCGGCACCGTGGCAAGATCGAGTCGGCCATTGCCAATGCAAATGCATTCCTGCGCGTACAGGAAGAATTTGGCTCCTTCGACAAGTACATCTGGCAGTTCGTAGGCGGCGGGCCGAAGAACAACTGTCTCTCGTCGCTCACCGAGATGCCCTGCTCTACCGCAGAATCACAAGCGATGAGCCGCGACCTGCGCAATCGCGGATTCAAGTTCGTCGGACCGACCACTTGCTATGCGTTCATGCAGGGAGCCGGCCTCGTCAATGACCACCTGGCCAGCTCTTTCCGGTACCATCTCGCGGACGTGCTCTTCGATTCTAAATAGACACGCGTCCCAATTGACCGCCCTGTCCCCAATGTACGATAATAGGTACTCTACGCTCACCACCAACGCTTGCAAGAGATTGGACTCTATGGAATCGGACGATACCAGGCGAATTTGGGGCGAGTATGAGCGCGCCGTCGACGAGAAGGGCCGAATCATTCTGCCCCCCGTCGTCCGCAGGGCGCTTGGAAACTCGTTCACGGTCGCATGCAAGGACGGCCCATCGGTCCGTTTGAGCGTTGCCGCTCCGGATTCCGAAGGCGCCACCCGCCTGGATCCGCAGGGGCGCGTCCGGCTTCGCACCTTCTACCTCCGCTGGGCAGATCTACGACCGAAAGACCGTGTCGTTCTGGCGGTGCTCGGCGATTCTATGGAGATCTGGCGCAAGGAGAACTGGATCTGGTTTATCAAAAAGACCGGCCAGTTCGAGTTCGATCTCGACCCCGAGGTGCTGCGGGCAGGCCGGCGGAAGGATTAGGTCATAGGGTCAACGGGTCAATTAGTCAACGGGTAAACGAGTAGACTGCCGACGTTCCCATTGACCCATTCACCAATTGACCAATTGACCACCGTTTATCGGTATCGTCTATGTCCCTCGACCAGATTTCCGCTTTCCTCGATTCCAAGCGGACGGAGGACCGCGTTCGCGGCGCGGAAAAGCTCTCTGCGCGTGACGACAGCCACGCGCCGCTCCTGCTGAAGCTCCTCGAAGATCGAACTCCCTATGTCGCGGCCATCGCGGCCCGCAAGCTGAGCGAATTTCCCCCTGAGCGAGTCGAGCGGGCGCTTCTCAAAGCCTATCTGGAGCGCGACGAAAAGGGCGTGAAGCTCGATCCGGGCTGTCATATCCGCACCTATCTCGCGCTGGCGTTGGGGAAGCTGGGCTACCATCCTGCCGCGGATGCGATTCGCCGTGGAATCAGGACGGTGCAGACCGAGCAGGGAACCGACACCGCGGTCTCCCTGCGAGGCAACTGTGCTCTCGCCCTATCTCAGCTTGCGCCGCCGGACGCGGTCCGTGACATCGCGATCCTGCTGTTTGAACCGGGCGGTTTTTCGGTTAATTCGTCGCAGGCTCGCAAGGCGGCGGCACAGGCCCTGGGTCGCGTGCCCGATGCCGCTGCGATCGTTCCGCTTGCTGTTCGCCTCAGCTATCCGGGGGAAGAGTTGCCCGAGGTTCTGGCGGTCTGCATGGAATCCGTTGTGGCCCTGGAAGACCCTCGCGCGGTTGAGCTTCTGGAGCCGTTCCTCGTCCACAGCGATCAGCATCTCGCCGCGCACGCCGCCCTGATGATCGCACAAACGGGACATGAGGATGCGCCCGGCCTCTTGCGGTCAGCTTGCGACCGTTTAAGGGGCGATCCGCTCCGCGCGGTCGTACTGGGACTCAGCGCATTGCGAACCGATGCGGCGCATGAAACTCTGCTTGCTCTCGCAGGCAGCATTTTGGAGGAGGTTCGTCTTGCGGTAATCGAGGCATTGGCAGGCGCAAGGGATACGAAAAGTCTGGCGACCCTCCAGATCGTGGCGAATGAGGATTCATCACCTTCTGTCCGCCGCGCTGCCGCTCTTGCTCTGAAGGGTTAAGGCCGGCAATCATTCGTCGCGCTCGTAGGCGGTCTTAAGCCAGCGTTCAACCTCCGAATCAATCTCATCCAACCTCATAATGGGAATCCGGTGCGTGATTCTATCGCCCCTGGCCACTCCTCCCGTGTTGATTAACCGCGGAGGGGTATCCATCCCTTTGAGCGACAGGCCGACGTCGATTCGGGTCCGCGTAGTGGGCTTTATCTGCGTGAAGACATGATTTCTGTAAAGCGGTATGATGGTCTGGCATGGGCAGGCCTTCACGTCCTCGCCCAGCGAGAATCCCATCTCCAGCAGGCGGTCGTAAAGCGGGCGCATCGCGAACTTTGGTCCCGCGTACATCGCCTCGACCATTCCCGCCGGGTCGTAGTGATCTGCCGCTCCCCTGCCTGAAGCGCGCTCGACGACCCACATGGCATAGTTCGTCGTAAAGCCGTGCGCCTCTTTGAGCCACTCCCTCCGCTCGGAATCGTCTTTTGGCGCATCCCTATTGACGATTCCGATCCAGTCCTCCAAGGTCTTACCGGTACGCTTCTCCAGATTGGCCATCGACGTGATCTCCATCGCAAATCCGGGGTGCAGGCTATAGACCGTTCCCTTCCATCGTACGGGCATAGGTTGTCCGTCTCCAAGATTCTTTATAGCTTAACGAGCATTACCAGCATGGCCAGCATTATCAGGCGAGCGCTGCGAAAGGATTCGCCGGACAGCTTTTTGCGACCTTCCCGATCTTTTCTCCCATTGCGACCTCGGCTCTAATTGCGAAAGAATACTCTATTGCAGGGATGAAGAGCGCCGTTCGCGAAATGAGAGAGTGAGACACGAGCGGCAAGCAGCCGCAGGGATAAATACGGATAGGAGGTCTAAAAAGATGAAGCTTAAGACAGGGATTCTGGCGGCCGTTATGGCCGCAGTGGTTGCAGCAGGGCTTACTCGCGCGGATGATACGGCGAAAACCGCAAAGCCTGCCGCGAAAGCTCCCGCCGTAGCGGGCAACTGGACGGGCGATTGGGGAATGTACAGCCCGCCGCCCAAATCCGGTGAAGTACCGGCAGCCTTGAAGAAGATGATGTACCCGGAGCTCTGCAAACAGATGGACTGCAAAGTGGAACCGATGCCGGACGGCAACTGGCAGGCGACATTTCAGGGTGAATGCGGGCGCCCTTACAAGTATACGATTAAGATGATAGGGCGGCAGGCGGGCACGGTAGTCTTGTTCCAGGGAAGCGCGGATCTCGGTGAAAAGGACGGGGGCGTTTACGACTGGATTGGCCGCGCCAACGATAAGGAGTTCGTCGGCTTCTTCACCAGCCAGGGACACACAGGAACATTCCGCCTCACGCGTCTAAAATAGCCGGACCACGATTGGCGCCGGCGCAAACGCGAAGACGGACTTTCCGGGCTGGAAGTGAGTCTCTGCACAGTAGACTTGAGAGACTTGGGCGAAGAAGCGAGGAAATCATGCGATATGTAAAGAACTCGGCGGCGGCCACGGTGTTGGCAATGTTGGCAATATTGGCTGTCAGCGCGGTGGGGGCCGGCGCGCAGGATTGGGCGAACTGGCGAGGCCCACACTACAATGGCTCAACCGAGGCGAAGAATCTGCCGGTTGAGTTTTCGCCGGCCCGGAATGTGAAGTGGGCCGCGCCAATGCCCGGCCCGTCCGCCGCAACACCGATCATCTATGGGGATCGCGTGTTCGTGTCGAGCGTAGACAAGCAGAAGCAGGACCTCCTCGCTATCTGCCTTGACCGCTCTACCGGCAGCGTAAAGTGGCAGCACTCGGCCCACAGCGGCTATATTACGCCCGGCGGCACGAAAGTGCAGTTCGATGATCGTTCCAACTATGCGTCGCCTTCTCCGGTGACGGATGGCAAGCGCGTGGTGTTCTTCTACGGGAACGGCGATCTCGTCTGCTACGACATGGACGGCGCAAAGCAGTGGGCGCGCAACATACAGAAGGAGTACGGCGACTTCGCGTTCATGTGGACCTTTTCCAGCAGCCCGCAGCTCTATGGTGGCAGGCTCTACCTCCAGATTCTCCAGCGCAACACGCCCGTCGGGGAGCGCGGCAGGGGGGAGCCAGAATCGTTTCTGCTGGCGATGGACCCGGCAACGGGCAAGGAGTTGTGGAAGCACGTCCGTCCAACGCCCGCAATCGTCGAATCGCGCGAGGCATACAGCACTCCGATTCCATACGAAGCAGGCGGACGCAAGGAGCTGCTGATTGCGGGCGGGGACATTCTAAGCGGGCACGACCCCGCGACGGGCGAGGAGCTGTGGCGCTGGGGTACGTGGAATCCCGACCATCGCGAGCAGTATTGGCGTTTGGTGGCGTCACCGGTTGCGGGCGACGGAGTCGTGCTGGCCTGCGCGCCGAAGGGCTACCCGGTCTACGCGGCGAAGGCTGGCGGGAAGGGCGATCTCGGTGATGCGGGGTTGGTATGGAAGAGCGAGAATCGCGGCCCAGTGACCAGTGACGTTGCGACGCCCCTCTTTTACAAGGACAAATTCTTCGTGCTGAGCGACATACGCAAGGCGATTTCGTGCTTGAATCCCGCGGACGGCAAAGTGGAGTGGACCACTCCAATTCAGGGTTCCGCGGTATGCTGGGGCTCGCCGACCGGCGCGGACGGCAAGCTATACCTGTTGAGCGTGCGCGGCGAGGCGTTCGTTCTCGACGCCGCCACCGGGAAGGTCCTCTCCAGCGCCCTGATGGCAGAGGGAGAGGGCGACATCCGCTCCTCTGTCGCGGTTGCCCACGATAACCTTTTCATTCGGACGGAGAGCAAGCTGTACTGTATCGGGAAGTAGTCTTGAAACAGATACGAAGGCGATTCTGCGGCCTCTTTCTCTTGCAGATCGGGGGAGGCAAAGAGGCTGCTCGTCGTTAACTTGTAGGGCGAAAAGGAGGACGCTATGTTTTTAATTATGCGCTTTATGCGCTTTATGCGCGCCGCGGCACTGTTGGCAACGACCGGCTTTGCATCCGCCGGCGCGATGTCCATTGAACATAATGCCTTAAGAGTTCCGAAAGCCCCGGAGTCGAAAATGCAGCATGCCGCCAAAGAGTTTCTGTCCGCGTTGGGTCCCGACCTCGCCAAGAAAGCGCAGTATCCGTTCAACTCCGAGGAGCGGCTTAACTGGTACTACGTGCCGATCGCCAGAAAGGGCGTACCGTTCAAGGAGATGAGCGAAGCGGCGCGTCAGGCCGGCATGGAGTTGTTGAAGTTGGGCTTGAGCCAGAAGGGAATCGAACGGACGGAGACGATTCGCAAGCTGGAAAACGTCCTACGCGACATCGAGCAGGGCAAGGGGCCGCTCCGCGATCCGGATAACTACTTTTTCACGTTCTTCGGCGAGCCCACGGACAAGGCGTGGGGCTGGCGCTACGAAGGCCACCACTGCTCGCTGAACTTTACGGTCATCGACGGAAATACTATTGCAAGCACGCCGCAGTTCTTCGGCGCGAACCCGGCGGAGGTGTGCGAAGGGCCGATGAAGGGCACGCGCGTACTGGCGGCGGAGGAAGATCTGGGGCGCGCCGTCATGAAGGCATTGTCGGACGGCCAGAAGAAGCAGGCGGTTCTAACCGGCGACGCCCCCGCGGACATCCTGACGAACAATCAGCGCAAAGCCGCGATTCAGGAGGACAGCGGAATCGCTTACAAATCGCTGTCCCACGAGCAGCAGGGCATGCTCCTCGCGCTGATTCAGCAGCATGCGAGCCTGCAGGCTCCATCAACGGCCAAGAAGCGAATCGATTCGCTGCGCAAGGCCGGTCTCGACAACGTGAAGTTCGCGTGGATGGGCGGGCTGGAGCGCGGCGACAAGCACTATTACCGCATTCAGGGGTCGACGTTCCTGATAGAATACGACAACACGCAGAACAACGCGAATCACGTGCACGTTGTCTGGCGGGATTTCAAAGGAGACTGGGGCGCGGACCTGCTGGAAATGCACTACAAAGCCGCCGCGCACATCAACGGCGAGCACGTAGAACGGCATAAATAACCACGGGGAGCACGGGGGCCACGGGGAACGTCAAAAGCAATATACACACAGACACAGAGCAAATGCCGTCATTTTGGTTCGTATTTCGGACTTTGTCTTTCTTGGCCGTTTTCCCCGTGTCCCCATGCTCCCCGTGGTTAATTTGTCAGTTCGCGTAGTCGAAGTCGTCGTTGAGGCGGACGGTGAGGTAGCTCGCTACGGAGAGAACGGTGAAGGCCGTGAGCCATTCGAGCCCGATCTGCCCGTTGTCGGATGCGTAAAGGTGGCCGGTAACCCAGACGACGCCGATTACGGCCCATACGAGCGCGCTGGCAAGGGTCATGACCCAGAAGAGCAGCTTGCAGAAGTAGTGCCGCATGAAGATGAGGATGCCGGGCGCGGAGGCGACGATTCCGGTCCAGAAGTAGTCCGACCAGGCGTTCGTATGACGCCCTGCGTCCGTTTTGACCAAAAACTGGCCGCAGTAAATGGCTGCCAGCCCCAGGACGATCCAAACAATGCCCAGTACGTCAAATCCCCACGCGCGAGGCAATTGCTCGATTTCGCCGGGAGCGTCCTTGACGTCCACCACCTCGAGCATGTTCTTGCATTTCACGCACTCGACTACGCCCTCGGGGTTATCGTAGCCGCAGTTCTTGCACCAGGTTAGGCGGATGAGGTGCTGAGTAGGTCCGGCTTCGATAGAGCTGCCGCCAATGGTCATGACGCTGACCGGCGCGCTGCCGGGGGACGATTCCGGAGCGGTCTTAATCTCCTGGGCAGCCGACGCGTCCTCAACCTCCACCATCTCCCCGGTCAGCGTCATGACCATTCGGCTGGTGGTCTGATCGCCGGCGGACGCGCCCGGCTCGAAGTTGATGAGAGGCTTGGGCGGCCCTTCGGGTGGCGGCAGGGCCTGTTTTCCGAGCATTCTGCTCAGCAGGCCGGGCGTGGCGGGAGCGGCCGATTTCGCGGTCCCGTTCGAGATTACGTTCGAGGCGGGTGCCGGGGATGCCGGCTCAGGCTCTGGCACGGGGCGAAGCAACTTGCCGCACTGCCAGCAGTTAACCTCCTGCTCCATGCACTCGGCAGAGCAGTGGGGACAGATTATCCTGTTGACCGTCGACACCCCTGTCATTCTCCCTCGAATATCCTCTGCGCGGTTATCCATCCTCTATATTATGCCCTGAATCGCGCCTGCTCTGGATGCCGAATGGGCGTCTTCGCATAGTTGAGAACCTCCGGTCTGGAAAAGAGGTTACCGGTCTTCATTTGATTCGGACGAACGGGCGCATTTTCTCGAATTTTTTCGCTCCGATTCCCGATACATCCATAAGTTGGTCCGGGCTGGTAAACGCGCCGTTCTCTTTGCGGAACTGGACGATGCGGGCCGCGTAGGAGGGACCCACGCCGGGCAGGCGCTGCAGCTGTTCTTCCGAGGCGGTGTTGATGTTGATGGTTCCCTGGCCGGGACTGCTGAGCTTCTCGGTATGCCCGGAGGAAGTCGAAGAGGCCGCATGGCCGGCGTGACCGGCGGACGCGTGAGTAGTTGCTGCGGGACCGGGAGACGCCTGTTCAAGCGCACCTCCCTCTGGCTGCTCCTTTCTGGTGGGGATGTAGAGCTGCTTCCCATCCTCCAGATGCGCCGCGAGATTGATGGCGTCCAGATTTGCGTCGGCCTTTGACCCGCCGGCGGCCTTGATGGCGTCATTTGCCCGCGCGGTTGGAGGAAGGTGATAGAGGCCCGGCTTATGAACGGCTCCCGCCACGTGTACCACCAGCTCGATGGGTAGGACAGCGTCTTGTGCGAACGTCATTGGAACGCTTGGTGTAATAGCGGCAATTGGTGGTAAGGATTGCTGGGGTTGGGGCTGCTGAGGACCGGTTATCGGAGGAACCGCGCTTACACGAGGTGTCCTTCCGGTAATCACAAGGTCGCCTTGCAGAGCCTGCCCACGCCGGACCAGGGAGAAAGCGCCGATGCCGAGAAGGACGGCCAGGAACACGCCTACTGCTAATGTCGTCCCGCTTTGAGACCGCATTTATCACCCTCCGATCCAGCTGTCGAGAACCGCAAGTGCCGTGACACAAGCGAATGATTCACCGGGGGCGGGACGGTTCCTGCTGAGACAGTTAATTGTATTCGGATAGACGCGCTCACCCGACGGAAATTCGCTCGCTCATTGTCTGAAGTATGATGCGTCTGATTACTGATGGACTATGAATACTCCCGCCGTTTCATAGTTCAGACCGCCCCGTCAGCTCCTCTGTCAAGTTGCCCAATCGGATGTCCAGATTGTGGTGGGATGGGGCTGGGAGGGGTTTTCCGCGACCATGCTGTGGCTTGGCTCCGGCGCGGGATAGATTGAACAGCACTCCAGAATCCGCCTCTGGAACCGGCCCGCGTGGTTTCCGGGATTCGCGGCAATATGCTCCGGAGTGCCTGTGCCGACCGCCGCGCCGCCGCGGCCGACCTATGTGGCGCTTCTCTGCCTATGCCAGGTTGGCAACGAATGCGAAGGAAAAGACGCCAGAGGTCAAGTTAAAATGAAGCGAGAACGGAGGATACGTCATTAGACACGAGGGTTTCGGGGTTTATTGTTCCGATCCCCTCTGAGATCGCGGCCCTAATCAGCCGCTGGTCAGCGGAAATGACAATACAAGCAGGGCTTTCCGTCGATTGAGAACGCACGAATCGCAAAACCACTGCCAGTAATGCTGCATCGATACTGTTAATGTTATGCCGTCGCATCAGTGAAATGCCGGCAAGGATAGCTGTGTCATCCACGGAGAGGAATTGGATATCCGAGTTGTCTATGGTTTCGTTCTGAAGGGCTGAAGCCGCCTTCACGAATGCCGGCACAAGAATCCTTCCACTATTGAGTCCTCGTAGTAGAATCGAGTACGTCTCTGCATAGCCCCAAACGGTTGTAAGCATGTCCGACGTCGGAACCTGCGCATACAGTTCTACCACGGTTTCGCTGCCAATCTCTTGCGCATAACGCTTGGCAAGAGCGCGCGCGTCCCAAAAAAGGAGCGGCATCAGAATCTACGCCTCGTTTCGCGCGCCAATGATGCCTTGGGAAAGGAAGTTCTCGTGCGGTCGCACTCCGTAAGCAAGAACCATAGCGCGCAATTCGATCGCTGTTGCGGTTATGTCTTTCACGAAGCCCATAATTGCATTTTGCTCTGCGACGGCCTCTCGAATCGCGGTCTTGTTAGCGAATAGTGCGATCTTTTCGGATTTGTGAAGAATAGTCATATTCAATCCTCGATTCAAATACGTGCTGTGCATAGTATAGGCAAGCTCAATGCAATTCGTCAAATAGCGTGAATCACGGTTTCGACTCAGCGACCATGCTGTGGCTTGGCTCCGGCGAGGGATAGACGGACCGGCCTTCCAGAACCCGCTTCAGGAATCGGCCCGTGTGGTTTCCGGGAATGGAAGCAATATGCTCCGAAGTGCCCGTACCCATCAGCCGCCTGAACAGATCAGCGATACGATTTGCCCGCCGCCGACTATCTATTGTATAATGCCACAGGCAGAGCTTGCACGCGTAGCAGGGAGGAAGCATTCAAATGTCACAGGTCACAATTGCAGAGGCCGCACACCGTCTCGATGAACTCGTGAACGAATCGCGGGCGGGACACGAAGTGGTGCTAACGAGAAACAGCAAGCCAGTCGCCCAAATCGTGCCGCTAACGGGAGAACATCCACGTCCACAACGCGACAGTGGGAAAGACTTCATTAGCTATATCGCCCCTGACTTCGACGCTGTACCGGAAGGATTCGAGGAGTATATGCCGTGAGGCTTCTCCTGGATACCCATGCTTTCCTGTGGTAAGTCTGGAATTCGTCACAGCTTAGCCCTACTGCCCTGGCGTTGATAGAGGACGAGAATAATGAGATATTAGACAAGTATCATCTGATCCCGGTCAGTCAGCAAGCGAACAGGCGAACAAAATTACGGCAGACGTTTGATGCAATCCAATCTCAAATTATCTCGGACTAAAGACCGGACAACCGACCATAAAGTGACCGGGATCAGATGATACCTGTCTTCTAATCCGACAAATCATGGTTCAGACCCGCCCCGTCAGCCAATCCTCCAAATCCCTCCCGGTCAGCTCCTCCGTCGAGTTGCCGAGGCGAACGTAGAGCCGGTTGTCCAGGTAGTGCGGCGCGCGCTCCGCGGGGGCGTCGATGCGGCAGACGGTCTTGCCGTCAATCTCAACGAACCGGATGTCCAGGTTGTGGGGGATGGGCCGGAGGCGGGTCTTCAGCAGGTCGGTGAGCTTATTCTCGAAGCCGTCGCGGTCCTGCTTGCGGCCCAGAAGAGTGTAGTCCGGCTCGATGCCTATGATCTCCCCGCTGTCGTGAACGCCGATCAACAGCGTGCCGCCCTTCGTGTTCAGGAAGGCGCAAATGGTCTTCAACGCGGAATGAGTTACGCCCTTGCGGTCCTCCGCCATCTTCTGGGTGCGCTGGGCATCCGGGACGGCGGCATACCCCGTCGGATCGACGTATTCCAGCGACTGCTTGAACTCCACCGCCCCGCTCTCCCCGGCGGCAATCAGCTTCCGCACCTCCTCAATGGCCGTGCCCTTCTCCGCTTCCCGCTTGGCAACCCATTCATCGTAGGTTGGGGCTTCGCGATAATTCATGAACAAGAACTGGATTCGTAGGTCAATTTCCTCCTGCAACGTTTTGTAGTCGCCGTCGCGGCCATAGCCCTTTGCTTCGAAGATCGAATCTACGAGTTCTGTAAGCCTTCTTTGGTCTATATCGGATATAGGGGGTAAGGGCCAATACTGTTCGGTTAGCATATTTCAATTGTGGGCGATGCGCGACAGCGTTCCTTTGCACCTCGCCTGCCGCGTGAGCAGAGAGGGTAGTTCGACATCTTACGTTTGACGCCGCGTGCGTTGTGACGTGGCATTCGTG
>JBBROJ010000100.1:0-18868 GCA_038229495.1 Chthonomonadales bacterium | reverse complement strand
TACCACAAAGCCCGGACGCTAAGGTGACACGAAACAATTATCGCATCGCCTGTACCCCCCGTAAATCGCACTCGCCCTCAGTTTTGCTCCCCCTCCCGTTTCGGGAGGGGGCCGGGGGGTGGGTGTCGTTCCCTGTTTCGGGAGGGGCCGGGGGGTGGGTGTCGGCCTCCTCCACATCGCGGAAGCTTGCCCCGAAAAGTGATGCGCCCGTGAAATCCGCGCCGCGAAGGTCAGCCCCTCGAAAGTCCGCGCCTTCAACATCCGCTCCCGCGAAGGTCAGCCCCTCGAAAGTCCGCGCCTTCAACATCCGCTCCCGCGAAGCTCGCATCCTGTAGATTCGCGCCCTCCAGGTGAGCATTGGAGAGGTTCGCGCCGTCGAAGCGGGCTCCCGCCAGGTCGACCCGTCGGAAATTCGCGTCTCTAAGAAGGCTGCTCCGCGCGTTCAGGCCCCGCAGATCGCGGCCACTTGCATCCACGCTGCGAAAGTCCCTGCCGGAAAAGTCGCGCTCTGCCAGCGCCTGCCGCAACTGCCTGCGGTCCAGATTCGACGCGATGTAGCGCTGCTCAAGCCACGGTTCGGCCCCGTTGTGGTAGCCCGCCTCCGTCTCCCAGTATCCCAGCCGGTCCTCAGTTAGAAACTCGATACGCTCCAGCCACTTCACGCTCTTGTAGAAGTATCGCCCCGGAACCACGACCCGAATCGGGCCGCCATGCGCGTCATCGAGCGGCTCGGCTTCGTACGCAAGCGCGATGAACGCGCCTAGACCGAGAGCATCGTCCAGGCTGAGCGACGTGGAGTGATTCCGCTCGCTCCGCGCTGCGAAGGACACGAAACGCGCGGAGGGCAGAGGTCCGCATACCTCAATGAGGGCCGCCAACTCTATCCCCCCGAATCGCGCGCCCAGCTTCGACCACCGCGTAACACAATGAATATCTACCACGCGCTCCGCTTGCCGCATGGCGCGAAGCTCCTCGATAGTCCATCTTCGAGGATTCGTGACCAGCCCCTCAACAGAGACGGTCCACGGCGCATCGCTGCGGCGCGGCTCTTTCTCGCCGACGAGCGGCCACCTGCCCGGCGCGGCCAACTGCTGATTCGGCGGCAGTGTTGCGATCATGCTAAATCCTTAGAGCCTGACACCCGCTCCCTGCGTGGTATCCTATAAGTCCTGCCGATTCGTCGGTCGATTTACGAAGTCGTGAACGAAAAAGGCTGTCTCGCCAGTTATGCAGATTCGAACTCTCTTCAACCTGTGGCTGCCGCTCGCCGTGAGCTTCGAATTGATGATGCTCGAAGGCCCCGCCGTGCAGGGTGCGATGGGGCGGCTTTCGAAGCCGGACCTCAATCTCGCCGCCTTCGGACTCATGCTCCAGCTCTCGCTGCTCATCGAGAGTCCGGTCATCATGCTTCTCGCGACGGCCATCGCGCTTGTGAAGGACCCCGAATCGTACCGCGCGGTCCGCAGGTTCACAATCAATCTCGCGGTCTTCTGCACCGCGCTAACCGCCCTGGTCGCGTTTACGCCGCTCTTCGATCTCGTCGCCTCCACCATTATGCACGTGCCGCAAAAGATTGTGGAGGCGGCCAGAATCCCCATGCGAATCATGCTGCTGTGGAGCGCGGCCATCGCCTGGCGCAGATCGTATCAGGGGATATTGGTGGGCTGCGGGCAGACGAGGATGGTCTCGTGGGGCACGGCAATCCGGCTGATCGCGGCGGTGACCACGGCCACCCTGCTTGCGCGGTGGGGCGGGCTGCCGGGCGCGGCGGTCGGGGCCTGCGCACTCATGGCCGCCGTTATCACCGAGGCATGCGCTACCACCGCCTTTGCGCTTCCGGTAGTAAAGCGAGACGTGCTTCAGCGGCCCGACGACCATCGCACCCTTTCGCAGCGGGACATTTTCAGCTTTCACGCGCCGCTCATGGCGACCACCCTGCTCACCCTGCTGGCCCAGCCCATGACGTCGGCGGCGCTCGCCCGCCTTGCAAGCCCCGAGCGCACCCTCGCCGCAGGACCGGTGGCCTTCATGCTGTTGCTGGTAATGCGAGGATGGGGCCTTGCGCTCCAGGAGATAACAGTCGCATACTCGCACAGGCCCGATTCTCGCGCGACGCTCAAGCGGTTCGCGTGGCTGGTGGGCGGGGCAACCTCCGCCGCGACGGCCATCATCGTATTCACGCCGCTGTTGGACCTCTACCTGCGGAACGTAATACATCTGAGGCCCTATCTGTTCGGCTATGTCCGTATCGGTGTCGCCGTAGGAATCGCGCTGCCCTTGATTACGGCGCTCGGCTCCTGGGCGCGGGGAATCCTGGTCGCCGCGACGCGCACCAACATCGTCTACCGTGGCATGGGAATCAACCTGGCCACGCACGCCGTCCTTCTCACCGCGGGCGTTATCATGCGTCTTCCCGGCATGCTGGCGGCGTCGAGCGCATTCACCCTGGCCGCGATAGTGGAGTTCGCATACCTGTCGCGCTGCGCCGTCGCGGTGCCGGCATTCGAGCCGCTGCCCGGCCTCGCGCATATACCGGAAGACAATCTTCTTGCGGCAGTCACGGATTGACCGGAGGCGATCAGAACCGCCGGTCCCGTCTCAGCCCTTCGTAAACCGGCGTTGCGCCGCATCCAGAACCGCGCCGAGGAAGATGATTCCGCCCTGAATCAACTTCTTGTAGCTCGGCTCGTTGATTCCTATGAGCGGCAGGCCGTAAAAGATCATCGAGAGTAGCATCGCGCCCAGCGCCGTGCCTGCCACGCCGCCCCTGCCCCCTGTTAAGCTCGTTCCGCCAATCACCACGATCGCGATGGCGTTCAGCTCCAGGTTATCGCTCAAAGCCACCTTCGGGTCGGCGTTGCGGTTGATGCCGAGCTGCATCCAAGCGGCCACCCAGACGCACAACCAGGAGAGAAGATAGGCCGTCAGCTCCGTGCGGCGCACGTTGATTCCGCTGAGTCTTGCCGCCTCGCGGTTGCTCCCAACCGCATAGAGATGCCGCCCGAAGGAGGTCTTCCCCAGGAGTATCGCGCCCGCGATATACGAGACAACTACGACCGGCAACATGAGGGGAAAAGTATTGCCGAGAAGCGGAAACTCCTCGCCGCCGAGCCAGAGCAGAACAGGCGGCAGACCGCTTATGGACTGATTGTGGCTGAATATGAGCGTGACGCCGTACGCCGCGACCATGACTGCCAGCGAGACGATGAAAGAGGGGATTCGCCCGTACGCCACGGCCCCGCCGATGATTCCGCCGTTCACCAGCGCGGCAATCACTCCCGCGGCAAGGATCGCTAGCGGGCTGACGGCAGGATGGTCTCGCACGAGGCCGGCCATCACGAACATCAGGAGCATCATGCCGAATCCGACGGAGAGGTCGATGCCGCCCGTCAGAATCACGAAGGTCATCCCCAGGGCCAGCATCGCCATGGGGCTGTAGTATTTGAAGATGTAGCCGAGCGTGCCGGGGGTAAGAAAAAGAGGCTGCCGCGACGCCAGGAACCCCGCGAACAGGACAATGATGACAAGCAGGACGACGAGCGGAAGCCGCTTCAGGAGGATTGATTTCATGGGCCGAATCGGTCAATCGGTCAATTGGTCAACTAGTCAATTAGTCAATGGGTCAATGCAAGGGCCGTTCATTTACTCGTTGACCGATTTACCCGTTGACTAATTGACGCTACTTCCCTCCTCGCAATTGGTCGGACCAGAGCTTGCCCTTCATCTCATCGGCCTCTCTTTTGGTGATGAGGATGTGGGGGATGGGCACGTACTCGTTGTCGGGCTTGCCGCCGTCGAGCACCTTTTTGACCTGCTTGACCGTCTCCTGGCCCATCTGAATCGGCTGCTGAGAGACCGTACCTTCTATCTCTCCCGCGCGAATCGCTTCGATGGCCGGCTTGTTGCCGTCCATGCCCACGATGAAGATGCGCTTCGGGTCGGTCGAGGCTTCGCGCGCCTTCTTGATGTCCTTGATAGCGTTCAGCGCTCCGATTGCGTTGTCGTCGTTGTGGTTGAAGACCAGCTCGACGTCCGGGTTGGCGGTCAGAACGGGGGCCAGGACCTCTTGGGACTTCTTGGCGTTAAAGTCGCCCACCACCTTGAGTATCTTCACGCCGGGAGTCGAGGTCGCATTGAACACCGATTCGAACCCGGCGGCCCGGTCCTGCGCGGAGCTGGCCGCCTCGATGCCCCAGTTGTGAATGACGGTCGTCTTCAGGGCCTTTGCGTCGCATTTGTGGCGGTCGCAGAGCAGCTTGAGAGCGAACTTCGCGGCCTCCGCGCCCATGGCCTTGTTGTCCGTCTCGATGGTGGCGGTCACCTTTGCCAAGGGGTCGGTCACGCGGCGGTCGATACAGAAGATGGGGATGTTGGCCTTGTTGGCCGCGCTGACCGGGGTTACTGCCTGTTTCGCGTCGGTGGGAACCATGATGATGGCTGCGACGCCCTTCTGAATGAACTGATCGACCTGCTGCTGCTGGTTGGTGGCGGAGTCCTCGGCGACCTGTACGTCGGCGACCAATCCCTGCGCCTTCAACTCGTCGGTTATGCCCTGCTCCATGCCCAGAAAGAAGTTATGGTTGCGGGACGTAAGGGATACGCCCACCACCTTGCCGCCGCTCCTGCGGGGAGGCGTGGGTGCGCCGCCGCTTGTCAACACCGGCGTGGCCGATGTGCCCTCGTCCTTTTTTGGCCCGCAGCCTGCTGCCAGCGCGACGACCAGGCTCAACAGGCAGATAGCCGGCGCAAAACTCCTCTTCAGAACCATCGATTCACCTCAACTTTAAAGGGATGAGGAATAAACGATGAGGGACGAGAACGAAATCTCATCCCTCGCCCCTCATACTTCATCCATGAGAAAATACCTCTTCCAGCGCGCCGCGCATTACGTCCGTCGGAGCGTCGTGGCCGGTCCACATCTTAAAGGCGATTGCGCCCTGATAGACGAGCATGCCGAGACCGTCCAGCGTTTTCGCCCCCTGCGCCCGCGCCTGCTTGAGAAAGGGCGTGTCGGACGGGTTTGGAATTACGTCGCAGACCACCAGGCCGCTTCCCAGCGTACCGTAGTCCACCGGAACCAGATCGTCCACGTTCGGCGCGAGCGCGATGCTCGTCGCGTTGACCAGAAGCTGCGTGCCCGCAGGAACGGCGTACTCGCCCTTCCATGCCGTGGCGCTCGTGGTCACGCCGGTCTGGCCATAGACGTGGCCGGCCAGGCTCGCCGCTTTATCGGCGGTGCGGTTGACCAGCGTAATATGCGACGCGCCCGCCACGGCCAGCTCGACCGAGACAGCGCGCGCCGCGCCGCCGGACCCCAGAATGACCGCGCGGACGCCGTTCAGGTCCAGCCCCGTCTCCCGGACCGACTGAATGAATCCCTTGCCGTCCGTATTTTCGCCGAGCAGCTTGCCGTCCATCTGCCGGACGATGGTGTTGACCGCGCCGATCTTGCGCGCGGTGTCCGTGAGCGAATCGAGAAGCGGTATGACCGCTATCTTGTGGGGAATCGTGCAGTTGGCTCCCGCGAACCCCATGGCGCGCAGCCCCGTCACCGCGTCCGGCAGGTTGGCCGCCGGGACCTCCATCGTGACATAACGCCACATCAGCCCAAGCGATTCGAACGCCTTCTCGTGCATGTACTGCGTCGGGTTTTCCGCAACCGGCTGCCCGAAAAGCGCTATCAGTTGAGAGAGAAAAGAAGTGGGCGCTGCCATGCGTCCTCCAGAAAGAGTGAGATTTGAACCACCAAGGCACCAAGACACAATGAAGATCACAAAGAAAGTCTAAAATCTGTGACGGTAAGGAGAACAAACACCGGTCTCATTTGGAAAATGCCATTGACGTTCTTGGTGTCCGTCTTTGTGTCTTGGTGTCTTGGTGGTAATCTTTTGACTTGGCTATTGCTTGACTGCGCATCGTTCGAGGTGGGTGGGCGGAATTCCTGCCCCTCGCAGGAACTGCTCCCCCAAGCGGCGAAGAACGACCCGTAAGAAGTTTCTAAGTTTCGGATTTCACAATCCAAAATCCAAAATCGCAAATCCAAAATCAGAACGGGAGGACGGTTCATGGCATCATCGATGCTGCGCGGGGCCGCAAAATTTGTGACGATCGGGCTGTCGCTGGCGGCATGTACACTGGCTCCGCTTTCGGCGCAGGGACAGACCTACCACGGGCGCAAGACGTGGACGGTTAAGAGCGATAAAATTACGCTTCTCGTGACGCCCGGCGGCGGCCATATCGCAAGCGTGACGCTCAACGCGGGCAAAGGCACGGGCCTGAATCCGCTCTGGCTGCCGCCCTGGAACAGCGAGGAGCCCGGAAATTGGAAGAATACGGGCGGATACTATGGCGACCCGCCCGGCGCGCCCCTGCTGGAATCGATTATGGGGCACAACATCTGCCTCGACTTCTTCGGCGCGCCGGCCGCGGCGGAGGCCGCAGCCGGAATTCCCGTGCACGGCGAGGCCCCCGCGCTAAAGTGGACGCCCATCTCCAACTCGCGAGGCAAGATTATCTACTGGACGCATCTGCCGCGCGCGAACATGGATGCCACACGCACGATTCAGGTCGCTCCCGGCTCTTCCGCGTACTGGATCACGGAGACGGTAACGAATCGCGCATCGCTCGACCGGCCCTTTGGCTGGAATCAGCACGTTACCCTCGGACCACCCTTTCTGAAGCAGGGCGAGAGCTTTTACGATACAAATGGCACGTGGTCGATGGTCTACCCGAAGGAGTTCAGCAAGGGCGAGCGGCTGAAGCGCGGCTCGGAGTTCGAATGGCCGAATGCCGAAGGGGCCAAAGGCGGCCAGGTGAACCTACGCGAATACCCGGCCGGCGGCAAGAACTCCGACTTCACAGCTTCGTTGATTCCGGCGGATCAGACCTGGGGATGGTTTACTGCGGTCAATACGAAAAAGGGCGTCTTGATCGGCTACGTATGGCCGCGCTCGCAGTGGCCCTGGCTGGCGAACTGGGAGGAGAATCACTTCCGGTCCGGCAAGCCGTGGCTCGGAAAGGGCGTGGCGCGCGGCATGGAGTTCGGCACGACTCCGTGGCCCGATTCCCGGCGTGACGCGGTGACGGCCGGCAAGCTCCACGACACTCCGGT
Source organism: Chthonomonadales bacterium (assembly GCA_038229495.1). Lineage (GTDB taxonomy): Bacteria > Armatimonadota > Chthonomonadetes > Chthonomonadales > CAJBBX01 > JBBROJ01. The sequence continues at coordinate 11,757 of JBBROJ010000100.1, read as the reverse complement.
CTACCGATGGATTTCGGCTAACGCCACGCAGACCATCGGCTACGGCGCGTTCATTACCGCCGTTCCGGCGGGCACGACCGGCGCGAAAAATGTAACGGTCAGCGGAAATAAGATCGTCGTTCAGCTCAATGGCGTCGACAAGACGCTGAGCTTTCCCGTAAAGAAGTAGCCTCTTTCCAGTGCTCGCATTCCCGGCAGTCATGCCCGGCGGGCCGCGCTTGTCTGCCGGGCATGTCTCTACAAATCCCGCGCGACGTTTTCAATCTCAAAACAGTGGTTCGCCCCATAGTGGCGAAAGAGAGTCGAGAGGATATGCGCACATTGAGACCGGGCCGCGCCTCGGCGGCGGTCGCAAGCTGGCAGAGGTTCCTGAAGGACAAAGGCTTTCTGCCCGCCGATTTCATGCCAAGCCGAGTGTTCGATGAGGCGACAGAAGAAGCGACTAAGAAGTTTCAGGCGAGCGTTGGATTGCCGGCCAATGCCAGCGTGGGGCCGAAGACTACGGCCGCGGCCATCGGGGGGGGATTCGTTCCACCTCCCTCGACATTCGAGATTGGGCCGGACCGCGGCGCCAGTCTGGCGGAGGCGCGCCCTTACTTTCTTGTCCCGGTGGACGAGGATAGGCAGTCTCAAACCGACGAAGCCCGCGCGCGAATAGTGGAGTATGCGGCAAAGCTGCCGCGCCCTGTTACAGACATCTACGTCATCAGCCACGGTTGGCACCGGAACTTCTTCGACGCGATTGCTGCTTACGACCGCCTCTCCAGCCGCCTCGCGCTCCTCATGCACCGGCGGCGAATCAAGCCTCCCAAAGAGTATTGCCCGCTCTTCCTTAATGTCCATTGGCATTCTGACCCCGGCGAAGACAACTGGGTAGATCCGGCCGGCAGGCGAGACAAAGCCAACTTTATGTCGCAGGCCCAATCCCTTTTCGAGCCGATCAGCCCGGAGAAACGCTGCTTCGTCAACGATTTCGAAGACATATTCGAGCTATTCTCCCGCATGTCCGCGCCGGGAACTCGGCCTCTCTCCGACGGGGCTTTGTGGGGAATCAACGACCGACTGAGCGGCGATACGACAGACCGTTCCGGCAATCGAATCGAAGGAATCCTGGAGTCTTACAAGCTCGCGGATATGCCGCCCGAGAAAAGCGGATCTACGGCTCCGCCGATAACCCCCGCCGATAAAGTGGCAATCGTGTGGAAGTGCTACGAGGAATCGCAGCCGAAACGCGTACTTGTGGATCAGAGCGAGAAAGAGAATCCCGGAGGATTCATGAGGCCAGCGCGAGCGGCGTCCACTCTCGCGAACTATGTGCTTGGCGTGGTATCTCTCGGAACTCTCCTGGGCGGCGTCTGGGCCCTGTTGAAACTGTTGGGTAGATCCTGGAATCCAATCACCGCGCTCAACACGTTTCTCGGCAGCACCGTGGAGGGTTGGCTGCCCGTCACGTGGCCGACATGGATAAAAGTCGCAACCGCCTGGCTGCTCTTCTATGTAATCCTGTACGTTTTGTCGCGAATCTACCTGGAAGTTCGCGCTCGAAGCGCCACCGACAAGACGGATGAAACGACGGCCGCCACGAGAAGCGGCGCGCCGAATGCGGACGAAAGACGTGAAGAAGCGGAGCGCGCCCGCTATGCCCGCGGAAGCCGTGGACTGCCCCTATTCCCGATTCTCGCCGTCATTGTCCTGGAGTTCGTGATTCTGCCCGTCATTCTCGTCTGGCTGGTTCTTAACTACTTCGTTCTCGGCTCCATTCTCAGGGGGGTCATGCTCTTTGACGAGCGCATAGGCCGCCGGGGAGACGACCTCGAACAGAAGGGTTCCGGTCCCGCCGCCTTCAAGACGATGGCCGATGAACAGGAGGCGGCCGCTTACCGCCGGAAACCAATCGAGAGGTTTGCCGAGTCCGCCCGGACCCCCCTTCGCCTGCTGCGCGCGTCCACAGCGGCGGACAGTCTCGTAAACCGCGGCGCTGGAATGATTGACAAGCAGCTTGCGTTTTTCGAGATGCAGCGCAAAGGCGTGAAGACAGGGCGGCGGGCAGCCGCTTTCATAGATACACTGTGGCGGGACCTCGCGGCTGTCCGAATTGGTGAACAATCGACGGTTTCCGACGGAACTCGCATCCACCTCCTCGGCCACAGTTTCGGCGGCCTCGTGGTTGCGAATGCCGCGAGGCATCTTACGCTCGAGCACAATCGGGCGATTCAATCTGTCTGCCTGGTGCAGGGGGCGATGGCGAGCTGCTGGTTTGAGCGCGAATCCACCCTCATCGAGCGTACTCGCGGAGTAATCGGATGCATCTATTCGCGCTACGACGTGGCGAACAGCTTCATCTATCCGGTGGGCAACCAGGCACGGCTTGCGGCGGGCGCGGTCGGCCTGGCCGGCAGCCCGTCCGTCTTTCGAGGAAGGGACGGCGAGTTTGCCTCCCTGCCGCGCGCTCCCGTCTTCAAGGTGGACGCGCTGCCTAGCCTGCTCAACGCGGACGCGTCCCGAATTATCTATGACGGCCCGCCCCTCACTAACGGCGGCCACGACGACATCTTCAAGGACGACGTGGTGAACCTGATGTGGGCAATGACTACGGTAAAAGTCGCCCGGCTGATTCTTGCGGAAGAGGAATAGCAGTAACATACGAGCCGCCGCCCGCATCTACTGTGTTGTATAATGATTTGGATTACGACTGTAGACCGCTTACGGCAGACCGCCGATAGGGCGTGTGATCGGCGGCCTGCGTTCTGCTGTCTAGCGACCCTCATCGTCCTATGTCCCGAGGAGAAGCCTGCAGGATGATCGCAGCCTGCGAGAGAAACCAGATGATGAAAGCAGCCTTTTCACTAAGCTGGATTCGATTCGCACTTTTTTTGACTCTTCCCACAGCCGCTGTGCTCGGCGCTGCCGCAATAGCAACAGCGACGCAGAGCGGACCTAAACGCGCCGCGCCTATACCGTCGACGCATGCCGTTGCCGTTCAATCCGCAATCCGCAATCCGCAATCCGCAATTGTCAACCTTTCCGGTCCCTGGGAGAAGAGCTTCGATCTGGCCGCCGGCAAAACGGTCGAGATATCGGTCCACATAGAAAAGCCCTCCGCCCTCCCTCCCAACGCCCGCATCGCTGCCGAGTGGTCCGCCTCATCCCTCATCCCACATCCCACATCCCTTCCCCTGGGTTGGCGCAAGGTGCTGCACGCGCTGGACGGTGACGTCTATCTGCTCTACCGCGCCCCGGTCACGGGAAAATACACGCTGCGTCTGCGGCCCGTGGTCGATGAGCTCCCGGTGGGTGATACCGCGCCGCGCTGGAGAGAGAAGGGGCACGCTCCCGGAATCGCTCCGCTGCCGCGCATAACGCCGTGGCCTGCGGGAATGGCCGCGCCAGTCTCAGTTGTAGTGAAAGAGGTAAACGTCGGGACGCAGGCGGAACAGGACCGGCTGCACACGATCATCGAAACGGAGCCGAACGATTCACCGGACTACGCCCAGCCGATCACTCTGACCGCTGGGGACGACGTGCGGACGTGGGAGGTTACGGGAGGGGCCGACGACATCGAGTATTTCGACAACGGCCGGGTCGGCAAGTCGGGCGAAGACTGGTTCCGGCTGGAGTACAAAGGCACGAAACCGCGCCTGTTGACCGCGCAGCTTTCCATGCCGGGGCAGGCCGTCGCCGCGCGAATCCGGTGCTACAAGCTGGGACCTGCCTCCGCTCCCGTTGCTGAAGCGAAGGGAGAGGCCAGGTCTGGCGCAATCGTGAGCGATCTTCCCCCGAGCAGGATTCAGGTCTCCGAATACTTGGGCCGAATCAACCCGGCTCGGACCTACTATAACGAAAACAAAGTCGTGCAGGTCGAGGAGGGGCGCGACCCGAATGAGCGCGTTCACCAACAGGACGAGCAGCACCGCACCAACATCAACCGGATGCTCTATCCGCGCGAGACCTATTTCCTGCGGGTCGAGGCCAACACGCCCGGCTACCAGCTTCAGCTTCGAACGCTGCCGCCCGCGCCCTACACCGATCCGCGCATGGCGATACGGCAGGGAATGTACCTTCAGATTGGGCAGGTGGACGCGTGGCTGACCAACAGGCCGCGCGGCGCGAGCGTGGAACGGCGCATCCGGGACTCGGGCAACATGCTCGGCACCGCCTGCATGTCGTGCCACACGCAGTCGGGTGTCTGGGGCCCGGCGGGACCGATTGCTGCCGGGTACCGCGTCGAGAATCTCCAGAACTTCTGGCACCTCCAGAACGTGATGTACGAGTGCCTGCGGCCCACCAACGAGTTGAAGGACGCCGCGAACAACACGAGCCTCGCGCCGTTGGACATTGGTGACGGCCCCGCGGGGACGCGTGCGGCGGGTTTCAACATCGTCAACCTGGAGCGTATCGTCGCGCCAAAAATGCTCCACTCCAAGATGCAGGTGCGGACCGCGAACTTTGTGCTTCAGACGGCCGATCCGGGTGGAATCAACGCCGCGGGACCGGGATCCAACTATGGATTCGTGGTCGTCAACACCTTCGCGTCCGAGATTCTGAAGACCGCCTGGCTGAAGAACGGCGACCCGAAGTACTTCCGAGCGCTCCAGAAGAAGGCGATGGCGGTGATGAATGTCGATCCTAAGGTGACCGACGACATCGGGCTGCGGCTGGACTACTTTGGGCGTGTGGTGCCGATGAAGGAGTATGTGGTCTGGGCCGGCAAGTCGCAGACGGCCGAAGCGGCAAAGGGGCAGAAGGCAGGCGACGGCGCGGACGAGGCGATGAAGTTCGCCGAGAAGGTCGCCGCGCAGCGAAAAATGGACGAAGCCCGGCTGAGGGCGATTCAGAACGACGATGGCACGTGGAGCTTCAATCAGGGCAAGACAACCGACGGCGGCAAGACGTGGACACGCGGCGACGAGCCGGGCGATCCCTCTCCTACCGCACTGGGAATCTGGGGCTTGACCAGCATCGGCTGCGGAAAGAACGACCCGGCGGTCGCCAAAGCGGTGCAAGCATTGCTCAGGATGCAGGAGCCGACTGGTCGTTGGAACCGCGCCGCGATCACCGGCTTCGTGACCTGTGCCTATTCGATGCAGGCTCTCTCTCGCGTCTATCTCGAAGCGAGCACCTCCCCTGGCCCCCCCTTGGTAAGAGGGGGAAGGGGGGGTGCTCCCGAATCCCTCGTTACACAGGTCGATAGAACGAGAAGGTTCGCGCTCGCAGCCGAACCCAAGTACGCAAGCCAGCTAATTGTGGCCGCGAAGCACGAGATCCCGCTGGTCCGATACTGGGCGATGATCGGTCTCGGCGCGACCCATACGGCAGAGGGCGCTCCCGCTATCCAAGCCGCGCTGAGCGACCGGACGAAGATGGTGCGTGACGCGGCAGCCTGGGCGCTGCACCAGACCCTGCTGGACGATCACGGGTGGGCGGCAGCTTTGGCGGCTGCGCAAACAGGCGACGACTATACGCGCCAGGGTGTTTGGCAGGCATTGAATATGCGCGCGGATGCCGTCATGTCGAAGGCCCGTCTCAACTGGACCAAGTTGAATGCGCTGTTCGACTACGGCATGAACGGCGATCCGAATCCGGCATGCCGCGCATGGGCGGCAAAGGCGGCGTGGCAGTGGTGGGTATGGAATCCTCCGGTCCGAGCCGCCGTGAACCGCGCCTGGGTCGCCATGCTGGAGCGGCCCGAATCGAACGCGCTGGTGGAGCACAACAACCGGTATGCTACGCAGGCGCTCTTCATCGTGAACGGTCACAAGGCAAACGGCTCCAAGGAGCATCAGTACAAGGAGCTAGCGGCGCTCTTCCAGACGCTGGATAAGGAATTCGACCAGCTGGACAAGAGCAGCCCCGCGACGCGAGACCGTCTCGCACGGCGGCTTGTAGGCGTTGGAGGCACCTTTTACCAGACGTCCGGCGGGGATGGCGGTCCCGGCCAGATGGGCTACGTCACGCCCAACGCGTCCGACGTCATGGGCCGCGCGGCACTCCTGTATCTGAAGGACGTGACGAAGGCGACGGATCGGATCGCGATTCAAACCGGACTGGAGGGCGCGGCGAATATCCCAAATCGCGAACTGACGGAGTTCCTGGTAAGCTACTCGCTGAAAGGGCCGGAAGACCTGCGCCAGCTTGCCGCAAGCGCCATCAGCGACGCGCGCGTGGTCACCCTCGCCGCGGTGCCGGAACAGGTCGAGCCGCAGTTCGCGCAAATACGGCGCGGGGCGATGGACCCGCCGCGACGCCCACAGATTTCCGAGCCTATTATCGAGCTGTGGACGAAGGTGAACTGGGCGATTCCGAAGACCGAGGAGCAGCAGCTCAGCTTCTTCAACATCGTTATCCCAAAGCTGGACAGCTACATCTCTCCTGAAGAGCTTGCCGGCATGACCGATACGGCGAAGCGCGCGGAGCTTGAGCGGGAGATGAGCGCCAACTGGTATCTGGCCGACCGGTTGGGCGACGTGCTTGCGACTAACCCCGATCTGCACCGGGAGATCGTGCTGCTGAAGTATTTCCCGGACAGAATCGAGAATCCGTTGCAGGCGCACTACTGGCTGAAGAGCGTCGGCTGGCTGCTTACCTATAAGAACGGGTCGTTAGGTCGTCAGGTCGTTGGGTCGTTGGGGAATACCACCGAAACTGCAATTCTTGCCGCCTCTCGACATGGTCTGCGGTTAGCAAGTCTGACCGGTAGCTCCCAACGACCCAACGACCCAACGACCCAACGACCTGATCCCCTTTTGTCCAAAAAAGACCGTGCGCTCCAGCTCTATCTGGACATGCTGAGGCCCTCGGCGAGCGCGAAGACGCGCGCCGTGGCGATCAAGATGGCCGGGCAGACCGCCTTCCGCACAAATCCGGAGGTGCTTCGGGCTTTGGCGGAATGGCTCCCATACGAGAAGGATGCTGCGCTTCAGAAAGCGATTGAGAACGTATTGAATCAGGGCAGCGAAAAGTTCATGCCGAACCTGATTACGGTACTCAAGATCGAGAAGAATTCGAGTGTGGCGTTCGACGCCTCAGGCGAGCCGAAGCTGACGAAGGCGCAGTTGGACGACATCCTCTACTTCCGCGACTACGTGATCCCGGAGATGAGCCGGCAGAAGCGTCAGGATCAGCAATCATGCATGGGCTGCCACGGTCTTCAGGGCCGTGTCCCCTCCCTCTATCTCAAAGCCCCGGACGAATATGGATATCTGCCGGTCGCGGACTTGGTTGCCGACTACCGCACGCTGCAAGGCAAGGTGAACATGTCGGACCTGGAGCGCAGCAAGATTCTGCGGAAGCCTTTGAACGTTCAGGACGGCAAAGAGGACGGGCATCAGGGCGGACGGCGCTATAGCCCGACGGACGAAGGCTACCTGATTCTAAAGACGTGGGTCGAACATCAGCCAGAACTCACCCCCAGGCCTTCCATCCCGGTTGAGTCCAAACCGCTGGCGATGGGAATCGTGCCGCTTATGCCGGGCCTGCTGATGCGACGGCGGTCCAAAAGAAGCCGCGTATCAGGGGAGTTGAAATGAGATATTAGGTGCTGCTTCGTACTTCGGACGAGGGAGTAGCTGTTTCCTGCCTCGGTCTCCCCGGCTGCTGGTCGCGGGGAGAAACGGAGCAGGAAGCGTTGGAAAACATCGTGGATGCAATTCGTGAATACCTTGACGCAATATCCGATCTGGGTCTATGAGTTTTTGTGTGGCTCGATGCGCGAAAAGCATGGTAATCTCGTCATAACGAGATAAAAGGGACCTGCTTCTGGCGTTTGGATATGCGCAATCTGCCGTCCGGGAGGCGACCATCCCTTCCGTCATCCATTGGTGACCACCCTATCCGTCATCCCGTAGGGATCTGCTTTTGACGCTATCGTCCGGAACGAAGCCATGCAGCGGAAAACGTTCTTCGTCTACATTCTGAGCGCCGATCGCTGAATCTATGTGGCCGCATTACGAGCGACCTGGAGCCGCTGGACCTCGGCCGCAAGCTGGTATTATTTGCTGGAGCCGGATACGCGGCAAGGCTGAACGTCAAAAGCAGATCCCTACGGGATGACGGTTTGGGAGCTTGACCTGTGGGAGCAAACCATCGGAAGATTTCAAACCCACACAAAAGCCCATGGAGCCTCCGATCTAACGGATGGAGCCTACGCGAAATTGGTTTAGCCTTGTGAATCCTCCGCTTCTGATCGATTTCCTGCCCGATCTGGCCGATGAGTTGACCCTCTTGCTGAAACAGCAAGGATACGCTTATGTGGCTTCCCAGATTCCTATGCTGCGTATGTTCGACAGATGCCATTGCGGCGATGACTTCTGTGCAACATTCTACACAGAACCACGCCAGGCTGGGCATTGGACAGGGTATCACAAGACCATTAACTTGGAGGTCAACAGAGGCATGATCATTGTTGATCTGATTGGTTCGAGCCTAGTTTAAGTTGATGTGCACTTTCGCGAGGAAGTACGAAAACGCCTCAATGAGATCCTCCCATTGAGCGAAATTACGAAGTGAGTTCCCGGAGCGACTATTGAAGCATATCTGGCTCTATTTGAGCAGAACCGATTTAGAGACGGAGCGGCGGCAGTGCGAGGAGGAGGGGCGCGACCTGTCCTCCGTGCAGGAAGAGTTCGAGCGGGTTCTGGCGTTGGACCTGGAAGACCTGGGAAACCAGCCCGCCGCGCAGAGACTGCTCGATAAGACTATCGAACTGCCTCTCAAGCCCGATTATAAGTTTATGGAGCCTTCGGATCTCGAGGGGATTCGCCTTGCCCGCCCCGCCGACAGGCCCGCTCTCCCCGCAATAAGCCTTACCAATGCCGTACTGGAAGACAAGGTCTACGGCGCGTGGGCCGGCCGCTGCGCGGGATGCCTGCTCGGAAAGCCGGTCGAGGGCTGGCGAAGGCCTCGCATGCACGGCTATTTGAAGGATTTGGGCCGATGGCCGCTTTCGGACTTTTTTCGCTATGATGTGGCTACCGCCGAGGCGCGGGAAAAGTACCAGCTATCCGAAAAGGCTGTGTTTGCGGACCTCGTCGACTCCATGCCGGAAGACGACGACACGAACTACACGACCACAGGCCTCGCTATACTAAAACGATTCGGCCCCGAGTTTACTCCGGCCGACGTTGCGAGCTTTTGGCTGAGCGACATTCCGATTCTACACCTCTGCACCGCTGAGCGTGTGACCTACAAGAACCTCGTCAATCTGATTCCGCCTCCCGAATCGGCCACGGTCCGCAACCCGTACCGCGAGTGGATCGGCGCGCAGATTCGCGCGGACTTCTGGGGATACGCGGCGGCGGGCAAACCGGAGCTTGCGGCAGAGTTCGCCTGGCGAGATGCGAGCATAAGCCACGTAAAGAACGGAATCTATGGCGAGATGTGGGCGGCGGCCATGATCGCGGCGGCTTTCGTAACGGACAACATTCCCGCTATCATCCGCGCGGGGCTGGGTCAAATACCTGCTAATTGCCGCCTGGCCGATTACGTCGAACACCTGCTGGAATGGCACGAGCTGGAGATCGATTACGATACCGCCGCCTACCGCATCCATGAGATGTGGAACGAGAACCGCGCCCACGACTGGTGCCACACAATTTCGAACGCGATGATTGTCACGCTCGGATTGCTCTGGGGCGAAGGCGATTTTGGCAAGACGATCTGCCGCGCCGTCCAGACCTGCTTCGACACCGACTGCAACGGCGCGACGACCGGCTCCATTCTCGGCATCCTGCATGGCCGTAAGTCAATGCCGATTCAATGGACCGGCCCCATCAACGACACGCTGCACACCGGGGTCACTGGTTACCATATGGTGAAGCTCGCCGACATCGCTCGTGAAAGCCTGAACGTGATCGAGACTGTGGCTGCAAGATAGAGCTTCCATGACATACCTCTAGATAATGGGCCCGGGCGCACGAGCAACTGTCTTACGCATTGACCGGGGACGCAGCACGCCGGATTCAGAGGATGTTTCTCATGGTGGAAGGCAATATCCTTCAGAAACCACCACCTTACAGAATCGAATATGGCGACTGACGGTATCGTAAGGGACCAGGCCACACAAGAACGGGCCGGCGAATCGCAAATGCGATTGGCCGGCCCCTTGCAATTCCAGGTTGTTCTAACTGTGCCAGTCGAGGTCGGAGACTTCTCTGGCGTGCTTGATGATGAAGTCGCGGCGCGGCTCGACCTTTTCCGACATAAGGATGTCGAACATCTCCTGAGCGGCAAACGTCTCATCGATGGTGACCTGCGAAAGCTTGCGCTTGCCCGCCTTCATGGTCGCGTCTTCCAGGTCCACCGCGTCCATCTCGCCTAGTTCCTGAAGTATGCTACCAAAAGAAAAACCTTGACAAGCAAACCGGCTTTAGCTACATTTCAGAAATATAGAAAAATCAGACCGCTGGCACTTCGCTCCGCGCATACATATAAGCACTACGTCACCCCCGAAAGGTGTAATCGCCATGAAGTTCGAGCTGCGCGTTTTCTTATCTGCTCTTTTCTTCTGCTCTGCTATGTGTACTGCTAATCCGTCGATCGCCTCTGGTTGGAAGATCGAATACTCGTATGACGGACAAAATACCAAAACCGGTACCGGTCAACAGGATTATTCGGCACCCTGGTCGCCTGGTCCTACACAAACCCCACAAACAATTGTGATAAATAATACCATTCAGGCACCCATAGAAGGGGCAAGCATGTTCACATCGGCAATTGGGACGGTTACAATTAAGCTGACGTGGATGCGAGCGCCTAATGACATGAATGACAAGCCGTCAGTAAAGATATTTGTAAAATTGATCGGTGTTGCATCGTGGAACGGCACCTATTCGATGTCCAGTTCGCAATCGGGAGGTCAGCCGCAGGCTATCTATACGTTTACCGGTACCTGTTCCAACGGACTTGGCAGCGCGACAATATTGAGCTCAAGCGGAATGTCTCAGTCTGGCTCATGCGCTGGCATCAAAGTTATCGAGTTGAAGTCGCCCCAGGATTATGACCGTGATGCTCCTGATCCAATCACTGCTACGCTCAGTCCAATTTCGCAACGTGGAACATTCAGTGCAACGGGAGCAAGAGGTTCACTGACGGGGGGCGTACAGCTTAGCCTTCTTGCTTCTGACATCCCTTGGCATGCACATCCTACGAATTTCCGACAAGTTGACCAGCATGTCTACAGTGCTGGCGATGCAGGTGCTCCAAGTTTGTGGTTTAAATACCAATGGGATTCTACGAGTGAAAGCCTTAATGACCTAGATCAATGTCGTATAGGAGAATGGGTATCGTATGACGGGAATCCGAGTCCGCCAGGCATTTATCAATATAACCAAGGCACTTATCAAGATTTGCCGATTGATTTTGGTTATTATGCAGCAGGCGAAAACCCATACGTCATTAATGGGGCCGCTCAGGCGCATAATAACCCTGAGCGGGGCACGGACCAGCAGCAAGGCTCGGTCGGATGGGTAATATCCGGGACACAGGGCTATATTACTGACACGCACAACTTTCTTCCGATCAGTACGATGTATCCTGGCCATGACGTCCGGTATTCAGCAGACCAAACGTACGGTTTTCGGTGTAGCCAATGCATGGCGAATGATCCGCCAACGTATTATCAAGTCCTTCAACGTCCCGGGCGGAACTTGTCAATATAAATGAGACAGTTTGTTGTAGGTATTTTCCGGCTTGCCGGTCGTAGCGCGCGGCTGTCGCCGTCGCGCCGTCGCCCGACCGGTCTGCGCCTGGGTTATGCAAACC
>JBBROJ010000099.1:0-19045 GCA_038229495.1 Chthonomonadales bacterium | reverse complement strand
CATCATGTGGAACGTGTGCCGTTACTGAACGTCGGCGATGCCTTGCGAGTAATCCCACTGATGGACTCGCATGACCCAATTGCCATCGAAGTTGGGCACGTCGCCCTGGCCAGCGTTGAATACAAAGGGAATGCCAAGGCGCTTCGCGTGGCCGTCGTAGAAAGCCGCGTTAACGAAGCGTGTTGAATCGCCTGCTTTAGTTCCGTCCCACAGATAGGGCCGCGAGTGACCGCCGTGCCATCCCTCTTCGATGAAGAGGGCAAGGCTGGCAGGTACCTGAACTAGCGAGTCGGTTACGCTGCCTTTCAGGGATCCCCATGCGTCGTGTGCGTGCCGTTGATAGTAGGAGCTGAACTTATCGCCCGGGCTGACCGCCGTCTTACCAGGCGTGTTCGGCACTCCGCACGCTTCAGCCCATCCACGCGTGCCCGGATCGCTCGGGCAGCGGAATATCTGAATATTCTTGATGTACGGATTGTAGGTCAGGCCGATCCCGCCCAGGGTCACGCCATCGTTGGCATATCGCCTATGGGCGTAGCGACAGATGTGCTCGCCTCCATAATATCCTGGACCAGGCCAGTTCGGGCTTCCTCCACCGTTGAACCATGTAACGCGCGAATCGGGGAAGGATTCGTCGTAATCTTGCTTGTACATCATAGCCGCAAGGCCTATCTGCTTCAAATTGCTCAAACAAGCAGTTTTTCGCGCAGATTCACGGGCTCGGGCAAAAACGGGGAAGAGAATTGCGGCGAGAATGGCGATAATGGCGATGACTACGAGGAGTTCGATTAGCGTGAATGCACGCGTTCGAAGTCTGGGGCTCATCTTGGACCTCCTATGGTCTAATGAATGGCAATCGAGTGCCGATTGTCGTGGGTAAAGCGCGGCAGCGCGCCAACCCATATCACGATGCTCCTCGCGGAGCGATAAGAGCGAGGATTTCACTACAATCGATATGGCTACAGTATAAAGCACGCCAAACCGTTTGTCAACAAGCATTTTACGCGGCGAAATCGACACAACGTAACTCTGTAAAATGAGCGGTCGTTACACATAGTTGCCGTATTGAGGATGCCGGTCAATAGCTTCGTTGCCTTCGTTGATTCTCATTACGTGCACGATGAGAAGGGAACGAAAGCAGTTACGACGAAAGACTATGACGGAACACCATAACGAAAGATAATCAGGCGCTCACGACAATATGATGCCGTGCCGGCTTTCTTTGACGAGAAATTGAGAGGGTTAATTGATGGCGAACCGAGTTGTAGAGATGGGATGGACCCGGCGCGAGATATTGCGCGCGAGCGTGACTACCGCCGCGGGGGTTGGGGCGGCTGCAATAGGCGGAACCGCCCGCGCGGCCGACAAGCCCTACGGTCCCTTTCGAATGGGACTCCAGAGCTACTCGCTGCGGGGCTACGACACCGATACCGCGCTGGATATGACGCGGAAGCTCGGCATCCACTACTGGGAAGCCTTTCAGGCGCACGTGCCGCTCACCGATTCGCGCGACAAGATTGCCGATATGCTCGCCAGGTTCAAAGAGCATAAAATCACGCTTACGGCCTGGGGAGTGCAAGGCTTCACAGCGGACGAAACGGCCGCGCGAAAAGCGTTCGATTTCGCGAAGATGTGCGGTCTTCAGTCCATCAGCGCCGACCCCGCCCCGGAATCTTTTAACCTTCTCGACAAGCTCGTAAATGAATACAGGATAAACATCGCAATCCACAACCACGGCCCCGGCGCTCGCTACGACAAGCTCGCCGGCGTGCTGGCCGCCGTTGAGGGCCGTCATCCGCGAATTGGGGCCTGCGTCGACACTGGCCACGCGCTTCGGAGCAGCGAAGACCCCGTTGAGTGGGTGAAGCGGCTTGGCAAGCGAGTCTACGGCGTGCACTTGAAAGACGTGAAGGGCGCAACCCAATTTACGGAAGTCGGCAAAGGAGATCTCCGCACGGTGGAACTTTTCCGCGAGCTCCATAGACTCAAATATCCGTGGCTGGTCGCGCTGGAGTACGAAGAACATGAGAAGGAAGTCGGGCCCTATATCGATGAGTGCCTCGCCGCCACGCGCGACGCCATCGAAAAAGCCATCAACCGGTAGAAGGAGATAACCGCGAAGAACGTCAACGGCGGCTTAAACCACCAAGACACCTAGAAAGGCAAGAAGAATGCCACGAAGGAACCACGCCCTCTTGGTGAATCCCATAGTGTCTTGGTGTCTTGGTGGTTCAAAACCGCTTTAAGGAGTCTTCCTGAATGCCCGCTCGACCCATGAATGTCGTTCTGTTTGGCGTGGACAGCCTGCGCGCAGACCACATGAGCTGTTACGGTTATCCCCGCCTCACCACGCCGCATATCGACAGGCTCGCCGGGCAAGGGGTCTTGTTCGAGCGGAACTATAGCGCGCACATCCCCACGACAAGCGCATACGCCTCCATGCTTACCGGCATGGACGTGTTCAACACGCAGGTGGTCGCGTTGCGGCACAAAGGTCCGCTGCGGCCGGAGATGAAGACGCTGCCGGAGATTCTGGGCGAAGCGGGCTACAACACGACGTGCGTGGGATTCACCGGCAACCCCAGCTCGCGCGGCTTCGACAAGTATCTGGAGTACCCGGCATGGGGAAGCTGGAACGAGGGACGCAGCCCGAAGGCGCAGAACCTGAACGATGTAACACTTCCGGAGCTGGACCGCCTGGCGGGCGAGGACAAGCCGTTCTTCCTCTTTCTGCGGCACATGGACCCCCACGCGCCCTACCTTCCGCCCGCGCCATACGAGCGCATGTTCTACCATGGCGACGAGCGAGACTCTAATAACCGGTCAATGGACCCGGTAATGGAGTTCAAGCCGTTCCGCGACTTCTTCGCAAGCTGGATGCCGCCCGGTATCTCCGACAAGGACTATGTCATCGCGCAGTATGACGGGGCGGTCGCTTATATGGATGCCTGCATTCAAACCATTTTGACCGCGCTCGACGCGCGTGGAATCGCGGACGAAACGCTTGTAATCCTGAACGGAGACCACGGCGAGACGCTCTACGACCACGAATGCTGGTTCGATCACCACGGCTTGTACGACCCCACGCTCTACGTTCCCCTCATCATCCGCTGTCCGGGCAGGCTCGAAGCGGGCAGGCGGGTTGGCGGCTTTACGCAGCAAAAGGACCTCGTGCCGACTGTCCTCGATATGCTTGGGCTGCCATCAGACATTCCGTTCGACGGACGCAGCCTGCTCCCCATGGCTCGCGGCGAGGTGGCTTCACATGAATCCGAAATATACATTACCGAATGCACGTGGATGCGCAAGCACGGCTGGCGTACGCCTGAATGGAAGCTCATCGTCGCCCTGGAGCCGGACTTCCACTTCAAGCCGGAAGTAGAGCTTTACAATCTCATCGACGACCCCGACGAGAATCATAATCTAGCGGAGAAGCTGCCGGACGTCGTCGCGTTCCTGCGCAAGCGGATGGACGATCACATCGCTCGCCGCGAGCAGGAGACCGGCCTTCCGAATCCCATCCACCACCAGGGCAATTGGCACGGCAAAGAGGGTCTCGGTTCTTTCACAAGCTCGCAGCAGGCATACGACACCCTCCACATCGGCGATCCGAATCAGGCCGCGAAGCTCCAGGCTGAATCACGCGAGTAGACACAGACTACAGTGATGGTCCGCCTCTATAGCGCTGGCTGCGTGCGCCAATGTCTGGCCGCGTGTATCTCCAGCATGGTTGGCGCGTCCGCTTCACGCGATTCTAACTGCACCGTCTGCCCGGCCTCCACATGCCCTTCCTTCAATACACGTACGTACCACCCCGACCGCCCGTTCATGAGGACGCGCTCCACCATGTCTCGCCGGCCTACGCGGCGCGCCAGCTTCCAGCAGGGCCCGCGCAACTGCGACACCTGAATTCTGGCTTCGCCAACTGCGTAGACATCGCCCATGCAGACCGTTCCCTCGTTGAGTCCTGCAATGGTAAAATTCTCGCCGAACATCCCGTAGTTCATGCCCAGATCGCCCAGTTCTTCACGCCACACAGAATAGTGATCGGCGCTGTAGCAGAGTACGGCGCGATTCGGGCCGCCGTGAACGCGCTTGTCCGCTTGACCGTCGCCCTCGAGGTTGGTCGCTCCAAGCCATATTGGACCCGCAGCCGCCTGCTTGTAGATACCGCTGTACCACTCCTGTTCCCACGGATCATCGGACCCCTTCGTCCCCATCCGCTTTGGCCTGCCGACGTGAATCGCCTCCAGAATTGCCTGCATCTGCTCCGCCCCCGAGTAAAATTATAGGACTATTGGGCTTGCCCGCCCCCTATCTTGCCGCAGGTGCAGACGAGCGCGGGTGACCTATTCAAGCTCCGTTTCCCGGCATTTTGTCAATTTCTTCGCGATTCTTCGAATCTGGCGCAAATTATGCAGTCTGGAATCGTATAGTTGCAAAATGGACGCGGTTCCGCGAAGGACCCGCACAAGGAGAGAATTTTATGCAGACTTGTGCAGAAGCCCCGTCGCCGGGCAATCGTGTGCGCGTAATGCAGACCGGTGAGGTCGGCTCGGTCAAGGCCATAGATCGAGAATGGGCGGAGCTCTATCCCCACAAGGGGCCGATGCTGATTCTGGACATTATGAACCCGCGCAAGTGCTATTCATTGATTGAGTTGGAGCCATTGAGTGAAGAATACGTCTGAGCAGCCAACTGAAATTCCCTGTCTAGCGCACTCGTTGGATTGATTGCGCGCGTGCCCTATTCGCCCCTCCCATCGCGGTTGACGCATAGTCGGAGGCTGTGCTATCATTAACTATGCGCGGCGGCTATGGTGAAGGGGTTATCACGCTAGACTGTGGCTCTGGCATCACGAGTTCGATTCTCGTTAGCCGCCCTAAACGAAGGAGGATTGGGTAAACCCCGATCCTCCTTCTGCTTCGTATTGTATCCTGGCAACCACATGACAATGCTGCGTGAAAACCTGTCCAGCGCGTTTCGCGCCCTGCGCGAGAACTGGGTGAGATCGTCTCTTACCGTGCTGGGCATCACCATCGGCGTCGGCTCCGTGGTACTCCTGCTGGGTATCGGGCTTGGTGTCAAGCAGGATGTTACGAATCAGGTCGACAGCCTGGGAGCGAATGTGATGTTCGTTGTGCCGGGCAAACTGGACCCTAACGGCCAGCCGAATCCGATGTCCACGCTCGGCATTTCGACCCTAACCCAGAGCGATGTCGACGCGCTTCGCCGACTGGCTGGAATCGATCTCGCGCTCCCGGTCACCTTCGTATTCGGCACAATCGATCACGGCAAAAAGAGCGCCTCCGCCTTCGTATTCGGCGCGCCGCCGGGAATCAGGGATTGGCGTCCCACCCCTATGCTGGAGGGCCGGTTCTTTCTGCCCTCCGAGAGCTCCTCCCGGCTTTGCGTGCTCAGCTTCGACCAGAAGCAGGAGCTGTTCGGCGCGGCGTCCGCCCTGAATCAGCGAGTGACCATCCGCGACGTCGATTACCGCGTGATCGGCGTCACGCAGAAGGAAGAGGATTCGCTCTTCGGCCAGTTCAGCTTCGCCGGTATCGCCTACGTCCCCTATCAGACTGTGCGCGAAGCCTATCCGGGCGGCGGCCAGATCAACCGAATCTTCCTGAAGATCGACTACCGGGCGCGCCCCGCCGCGCTCAAGGCCGCCGTGCAGCAGACACTGCTGGCAAGCCACAAGGGCAAAGACGATTTCGGAGTTCTTACACCGCTTCAGCTTCAGAGCGCGATAAACAAGCTCTTCGCGATTGTGTCCTCGCTGGTGATTGGAATCGGCGCGATCTCGCTCATCGTCGCGGGCATCGGAATCATGAACATCATGCTCGTTACGGTGACAGAGCGGACCCGGGAGATTGGCGTTCGCAAGACGGTGGGAGCGCGCCGGTCCGATATTTTCACCCAGTTTCTAATCGAAGCCGTGCTCATGTGCCTTCTCGGCGGAGTGGCGGGCACCGCCCTTGCGTGGCTGACCTGCGTTCTCGTGGCGAAGTATACGCCGCTCAAGGCGACCATTACGCCCGCCGTTGTCGCGCTTGCTTTCGGCGTCTGCCTGGGAGTCGGACTCATATTCGGCGTAACGCCAGCCGTGCGCGCGGCAAGGCAGGATCCGATTCAGGCGCTGCGATGGGAATAGTGGGAATAGGCAGGCAGGTCCGCCCAGACTGTCGAATCATGCTTCAATACCCTGCACCTACAACACTTCGCGCGCCCGAATACTGCCGTACGAGAGGATCTGAATGAAGCGCTCTTCGCTAATCGCTCTGATCGTCGCCGGCATCCTGCTGGTATATCTTGGAACCATCTTCTTCTCCGTACAGAGCGCTTCCAAGCCCGAACTCACGCAACAGGATTCTGTCGAGCTATTAGACAGGCTTGCAAAGGCATTCGACGCATCCAGCGCCGAAGGCGTAATCTCCTTCGCCGCGCCGGATGCGAGGGTCGCCGGCAGAGAGCTGGATGATATCCGGCAACTGCTGAGGCGCGCCTTCACCGCAATGAAGGAGCCGCGCGTTCAATTCTCCGACATTAATTACGAGAAGCGCGATCCGACGACGGTGTTTCTTCGATGCTCAACCAAAGTGGTGGATAAGAGTCCGAACGGATATGGGGGCGGCGGAGAACTATATACAGGGCGCATGGGCTTCACCATGAAGCGAATCTCGGTGCCGAAGCTCGGCGGCCTCATGCACGCTTACGAATGGAAGATAACCGAAGTGGATGCGCCGCGCCTGCCAAATGCGGACGGCACATAGGACATCGCACGCTATTTCAAAGCCGCGGCGATGAGGACGCACTCCCTGCCGGACACTGCCGCTACAGTAACGCCCGTGCCGGAGGGTACAAGTACCGTGTCGCCTTTGCGCAATCGCATCAGTGCGTTGTCGCCGCCGCTGCCTCGGACCTCTCCCTCCCCCTCGATAATTGTTATCAGCGCGAAGCTGTCTGACCGGGCGGGCAGGACCAGCGAATCATCTATCACGCACAACCGTGCGCGGAAATAGTCGCAGGTGACGAGCTCACCCACGCCATATCCTGCATGCCGATTCATAACAGGCTGGGATAGGAGACACGTTGGGCAGTCCGTTTTCGTTACTTGAATCCCTTTTTCTGTATGGATTTCCCGATCTGTACGACCCCAGTCGAAGAGTCGGTATGTAATATCACAGTCCTGCTGCAGCTCATAGACCACCACGCCTTCGGTCAACGCGTGCACGGTTCCGGCCGGAATGAACACCACGTCGCCGACACGAACCGGAACTCGATTCCAAAGTCTGCTCGAATCGGGACCGGACAGCGCCGCGTGGAGTTCGGCGCGGGTCAGTCCTTCCCCTGCGAGACCACAGACGATCTCTGCCCCGGGCGCGGCCTCCAGCACATACCAGAACTCGGTCTTTCCGTACGGATAGCCTTCCAGCTCTCGCGCAAAATCATCGTCGGGGTGAACTTGAATCGAAAGATTCTGCCTGGCATCGATGAACTTTGCCAGGAGCGGAAAGCGAGGACATCCGTCAGTCGTCTCGCCGAACATCGCCGCTCCAAATTCCGAGAACAGATCGCCGAGCGTTCGTCCCTCGTGGACCCCGGTGGACACGATGCTCCCTGAGTATGCCTCCCAACTCTCCCCGAGGCGGGCATCTGGCGCGGATTCGCGCCCCAGGGCGTCGGCGAGCCAACGCCCCCCCCAAACAACCTCTTTTACCTGCGGCGCAAGGCGCATCGGAGACAACAACACTCTTCCCTTTCGGTGCATAAACTCTTCGAGAATCTCTTCACTTGTAATGATAGCCAATTCGCGCAAAAACTGAAGGCCGTCGCGCGATTCGAGCGAGGTCCCGGTAACTCCGGGCAACCATGAATGCCTTGCAAGCCGGCGGCCCGGAACAGCAATACATGAAATGCCGTCTTTCTGATATTCCAGGTGTCACGGAGCGGGAGGCGTCGCGTTCTGAAGAGCTATAAGACGATCTTCGAAAGTATTGAAGACTATCTGAAAGGAACAGAACGCAATGAACCGAATTCACCGCTTCGCAGCCGGCGCGCTTGCTCTCTTTATGAGCGTTGGAATAGCCGCAGCGCCAATCGCCTCGCAGGCCAGCGAAGAGGGCCGCAGGAACACTATGCTTGGACTTGGAGCCGCCGCGGCAGCCCTGCTCCTTACGCAGAAGAATAAACTGCCGGGGATCATCGCGGGCGCTGGAGCTGCGTATGCTTATAGCCGCTACGACTCTGCGGTGAAGGGCCGGCACGATCGGGATCGCTACGGTTATTACGGGCGGGATGGATACGACTATCGCAACAACAGCGATTATCGTGGAGACCGCTACAACGACAGAGGCAACGCGCGTTACAATAATCGCAGCGACACACGGTACGACGATCGGTATGACTCGCAATACGGCTCGCGATACGACAATCGGTCGAATCGGGATGACCGCTATTACAGCCGGCGTGATAATCGCGATGAGGATGATTGCCGAAATGACAGACGCCGTTAACTATTGAGATTTGCGATATTTCCAACCTGGATCACGTTGGCCCATAGTGACGTGACCAGCCGACGTAGAAAGGAATAGAGACCATGCAAAGAAATTCACGTTACTTCGGAGCAGCTATTGCCGCTCTGTTTATCGGCGGCGCGACACTTGCGCCTATAGCTGCGCAGGCAAGCGAGGAGGGCCGCAGGAATACGACGCTCGGACTCGGCGCGCTAACCGGTTACTTGTTCACGCGTGGCGGTAGCAAGATTCCCGCGTTTATCGGCGCGGCCGGAACAGCGTACTCCTACAAGAAGTACAACGACTCCATCAGCGCGCGCCACGCAAAAGAGAAGAGACTACGGGCCTACCGAGCAAAACGGAAACGCAGCACGTCACACCGTCGTTAAACGCCGTTAAACACTGCGGCGCTGCTCATAGAACCGTTAGCGGTCCGAGGGAGTTTTCCTCGGGCCGCTCGCGCGTTCCGGCAAACGTCCGGGCAAGGGCGCAAGGGCGCGGTGGCGCATGACATAATGTCACAGATGTCCCATGGGCTATAATAGACCTCTTGTATAATTGTTTTTTCGTCCGGCAGGACGATTGGCCGCAGGCACTCCAGCGAATGAATTCATTCACTCGCTCCCCCACGGTATCAGACGTTGCAGAAGGTCAAATAGATCATCTCAAAGCGGCGCTATCGCTAACCGCTCATAATAACTTGCGGCGAAGCGCTCGGGGTTCGGCATGGAAGAGTTCGATCTTGTAGTCATCGGCGGCGGGTCGGCAGGGCTCAAAGCGGCGCGAACGGCCGCTAAGATGGGCAAGACGGTCGCTCTGGCTGAGGAGCGCGAGCTTGGCGGCGAGTGCTTCTGGGCAGGCTGCGTGCCGACGAAGGCGCTGGTGCGGGCGGCCGAGGTATGGCATCTGGTGCGGAATTCGGCTCGTTTCGGCATCCACGCCCCGGTTGTGCGAGCGGACTTCCGCGAGGCGATGGCCTATAAGGAGCGCGCCGTACATGCGATTGGCGGCAGCTCCGAATCAGACGAGGACCGCCTCCACCGCATCGGCATCAATTACTATCATACCAGGGCCGCGTTCTGCGATCCGAACGTGATTCAACTGGGACGAGACGTAGTCCGAGCGAAAAAGATCATTGTTGCGACCGGCACCATTCCGTACGTTCCCTACATAGAGGGACTGGAGGAGAGCGGCTACATTACGAATCGGGAGGCGGTCGCGCTATCCGAGCTTCCGAAGCGGTTAATTGTCATAGGCGGCGGACCGATTGGGCTCGAATTCGCGCAGATTTACCGCAGGTTCGGCGCGGAGGTCACGGTGCTCGAATCGGGGCCGCAGATTCTTCCCAAAGAGGATGGACAGATCGCTGAGATGGTGACCGGATTTCTGCGCGACGAGGGAATTCGCGTTATCACGAGCGCCCTCGCGCTTAGGGCAGCAAGGAGCGGCGGAGCGAAGACGCTCGATATCTCCATGGGAGAGCTGAAAGAGACTCTCCGGGCGGACGAGATCCTCGTGGCGACAGGCCGCGCAGCCGCGGTAGGCGATCTGGACCTGGAGGCCGCCGGCGTCGACCACTCGCAAAAAACGGTAGGCGCGAACCGGTTTCTCTTAACGAACCAGCCGCATATCCTCGTGGCAGGCGACGCTTTGGGCGGGTATCTGTTTACGCACGTGGCGAGCTATGAAGGCAAGCTGGCGGCTGAGAACGCTTTCTCCGACGACCCGCAGCCATACGACCCGCGCGTCGTTCCGCGAGCGACGTTCGTGGACCCGGAGGTGGCAAGCATCGGCTATACGGAATCCGCCGCCATCTCGCAGGGGATTGAGGTGGCGACCCAGAGCTTCTCGTTCTCGGACCTCGACCGTGCGATTCTCTATGGAGAACCCAGGGGCATGGTCAAGGTCGTACTGGAGGCGAAGAGCAAGGAGATCATCGGCGGCCACATCGTTGGCCCGCACGCTTCGAGCCTGATTGCGGAGATTGCGCTCGCCATGAAGCATCGCATGCCCGTATCCGCCATCGCGGACACCATGCATGCCTATCCCTCCTTTCCTGAGGCCATCGAAGCCGCCGCTCTCTCGACGCCGAGCTACGTTGGGCGCGTCGAAAGCACGTAGCCTGGTAACCTCCCCCAACCCCCTTCCTTCCCCGAGATCAGGACAAGCTCTTCGTAAGGAGGGGGCTTACCGGCGCGCGCGCTTTGTGATCTTTTTCTAGCCATCCTCCTCCGAGAGCGTCTTCGCAATCATCATCGGGTAGGCGATGGGTAAACGCTCTTTCACGCATCCTCACTTCTGGTGTCCATGAGGATAAGAGCTCGAACCTTGCAAAAAATCCTCTTGACTCCGGCATTAAAATGCGTTAATATGGTCCATCTGTGGTCCCCTTGCATCTTTATGTTTTTTGGGAATATTGAAAACACATAAGAATAGTTATGAAAGCGGAGCAGCCGTCATGGGCTACCAACGTATTGATCCAAGAACGAGAGTATTGCGTCGCGCCCTCCTGATCCGTGCATTTCTTTGTATCGGATTGCCGGTACTGCTGGTTCTTACAGCGGTCTCTTCCATTGTGTCGTCAGCCAATTCTATCAAACCCCGCGCACAAAATCCGAAAGCTCTTCCGGTTGTTTCGGACGACTCGGAATTCATGTCGCCAGAAATGCAGCATAAGGCAATTGAATATTATAGTGCAAAGAAAGCTCAGGAATCCAAAGAGCGAGCAGCCGCGCTCAAGGCAGGTAAACCAGACCCATTTCCTAATTCCAATTCGGGATGGGACAACACGGAAAACTGGTTTAAGCACATAGCAGACGGAAACAAAGGGATGGAATCTGGCAAGGCAAGATAATTGCGAGCGATTGGAATCCATCTTGCTGTTAATGTGCCGTGTCGCCGCCAGAGTAAAAGCAAGTTTTGTTGTCGCAATATTGAGCGTGCATGAATTTTACTGAATTGCTTCTTGTACAGACCGGAAAGGCGTCATTGCGATCACCATGAACATGAGATCGTAGTATCGCTGAGGTGAAGTGACGCTTTGTCTCACTCAAGTCAATCCACAATATTGACTGCGATGTTGTATTGCCTAAGTCGAAGGAGGTGAATAGCGATTTGAAAAAAGAGGTAAGTCCCGCACTAATGGGAGTTGTAATTGTGGTTGCTCTTATCGTTATCGGCGTAGTCGGTTATAAGTTTTTCGGTCCCAAGTCGGCGGCGCCGAACGACGACAAGACGAACGCCGCGAAGGAAAACATGCACAAAATGAACGACCGAAAACCGGGTGAAATGCCCGCAGGCATGACGCGCCCAGCCAGTACTATGCCGCAGAACAGATAACTGAAGAACGCGCATTACCCCTTGATTTACAATCGCTCAGGAGAAACTCAATGAAGCGCTACCGCGAACCAGGCTTTACACTGATCGAACTTCTCGTCGTCATCGCAATTATTGCGATTCTCGCCGCAATTCTGTTCCCCGTTTTCGCGCAAGCTCGCGAAGCTGCCCGTTCCACCAGTTGTTTAAGCAATGTGAAGCAGATCAGTCTTGGCGTTATGATGTATATTCAGGATTATGATGAAAAGTTCTGTCCCTCGCGATACGACACCGTTGGCCCCCAGCGCGACCAGCCGGATCGCCCGTGGAGCGTTACCAGGAACCAGCATACGGACTGGGCCACTCTTATCTACCCCTACGTAAAGAACACGCAGATATTCCACTGCCCCAGTGCGAACGAGGGCATCGATAAAGATAATAAGGGGGCCGTTAACTCGGACAAAACGGGCACTACCACGTATGCAATCAATAATCGCATGACCGGACGATGGGGACAGCAGTTGTGGGGATCGCATGATATGGTCAAGCAATCCGCGCTGGCATTCTCGGCTTCGACTAT
The DNA here is from genome assembly GCA_038229495.1 of Chthonomonadales bacterium. Lineage (GTDB taxonomy): Bacteria > Armatimonadota > Chthonomonadetes > Chthonomonadales > CAJBBX01 > JBBROJ01. The sequence continues at coordinate 6,631 of JBBROJ010000099.1, read as the reverse complement.
CATGATCGCCGAGACCAGCTCGCAGGGATCCGGCGGGTCAGAAAACACGGAGATCTGCGGGTGGGGTTGGTCTGATGGTCACAACAAGCAGATGAACGGGGGCAACGCGCTTTCACCGTCGTTCGATTCTTGCGACGACAATCAGGGCCCCGCCTGGACCACCGCAAATCAAGCGAAGCTTTGCACTCAGGGCGACAAAAAAGACGAGGCTGACGGCAACTCAATCGCTCCGCTTCGCCGCCACAAAGACGGAGCCAATTACGGCTTCGCCGATGGGCACGTAAAGTTCCTCCCTGCTCCAGCCTCCTGCCGGGTCTATGATGGCACAATTATCAACGGAGTTCGGAACAATCGCACCGGCACATTCCCAACCTACTGGCTAAATTAGCCGCATGATTGGTCCTACTCCAGCGTTTCGTCCAAACGGTCCCCTCTCAATTGAGGGGGCCGTTTGAACTCCCATTTGTAACAGACCTCGGTCTCCTGTTTACCTGTTTACCTGTTGGCTGTAGACACGCCATTGCGGCAGGCCTAAGCGCCTTTGAATGCAGCTTTATTAAGCGCTCCCCGGCGCACACTGAGCTATGCCTAAAACGTGCCGGCATCACCGCAGCGCTTGAGGTAGCAATGATAAGTCGCAGCCATGTCCTCCTGTCTGTCATCGGAATTTCAACAATCGCGGCAGCCGTCATTGTGCGGCAGACAGTCTTTACGCGTAAGCCGGTCTCTCAGCAAGTTGCCTCCCAGATTGACGCGCGGGTTGTCGAAATGGATAGGCAGCTCACTCAACTTCAGGCCTCAGTAGCCAGGAACCCGAAAGACCAGGGATCGCATTGGGCGCTTGCCGACTTTTTTCAGCGCATCCATAGGCCGGATAAGGCGGCGGAGCAATTAGGCGAGATACTCAAGCTTAATCCAACCGACAGAGCCGCCAGGATGGCGCTTGGAAATGTCTTTGTTGCGCTTGGCGACCATGCTGCGGCAGGCGGAGAATTCCGTCAGGTCATAAACACAGAGCCAAAGCGCGCAGAGGCGTGGATGGGATTGGCCACGTCGCTCTATCATCGCCAACTATATCGAGAAGCTGCAAACGCGGCTCGCAGGGCAGTCCACCTTGATAAGAGAGAGCCTAATTATCGCTACACCCTTGGCGCCTCGCTTCTGCAGTATGCGCTTCAGTTTCCGAATCCCGACGATTTTGGACGAGAGCTTATCGAGGCGCAGAACTGCTTCATCTTCGTGCTGGGCGCGTGGCCGGAGAAGGGAAATGTCTATTACGACCTGGGGCGAGCGAGCATGTATCTGCGCGCGAAGAGGCCCGCTGTACGGAATCTGCGTCGCGCGATGGAGCTCATTCCAGATAATCCCGACATCCCTCGGATGCTCGCGCAGGTCTACCTGTCTTCAAGCGAGCGAGAGGCAGCGCGGCGAGTAGCGGAAGAGGCGCTTACGCGGTTCCCCAGAGATGCCGGGCTGCACGACATGCTCGGCAGGTTACTGCAAACGTCCGGCGAAACAGGCGCGGACAGGCTTGCGCTGGAGCACTTTCGTCAGGCGGCGCAGCTCGAGCCGAAAACCGGGCTGTACCTGGAGAGGTACGGCACCGCCTGCCTGCGCAATAACCTGTTCGTGGAGGCTTGCGCGGCATTCGAAACGGCGCAGGAATTGAATCCTACGCGAGCCTATCCGTACCAGCAGCTTGCCGCCGTCTACAGCCGCATGGGTGACCCGAAAAAGGCCTCGATGGCATCAAAATACGCGACCGACATGGTGTATAACGACCAGCTCTTAACGCGAATCCAGGCGCTAAGCAATAAAGACCCCAAGAACGCTGGTTATCATCTTGTTCTTGCCCGGCGTTACCAGGAGGTTCGACTCGCCGGGGCCGCTCGCGAGCACTACCTGGGAGTTTTGGCGCTGGACCCTGCTAACGGAGAGGCCAAACGCGGCGCAACGAATGCGCTGGTGCAGTTGGCGGAACAGGAGAAGCTTAAAGCCGCGGAAACCCTCGCCAAACGTCCTGTCACTCCCAGGTAGCCCGATTTGAATTGTACACGCTAACGAGTTTTCGATTGTCGCGGTTTGATGTCACGGCGCGTAAGGATTCCGTTCCCGAATGTTAAAGGCAAAGCAAGCTGAACGCACTTTCTTCAATACGCTCAGCTTCAAAATGCCGGCATTATGCGTTCCCGCGCTTTTAGCCGGATGCGCATACCGCGCTGCAACCCCGCCACCTCTCACCCCTGTACAGTATAAGCCCGCCGTTGTACGCGTGGCACGTTTTTCCGATGTAACGGAAGAGGCCGGCCTCACTTTTAAGCAGTCTCACGGCGGGTGCGGCATGCGATATTTTGTGGAACAGGTCGCTGCGGGAGCGGCGGTTTTCGATGCAAATGGGGACGGCTTCCCCGACATCTATTTCCCCGCCCCGAAGCCGCTGGGCGCGTGCAAATCGAAGTTCAAAGAGATGCCCAGGCAGCGACTCTATCTCAACGATGGGAAGGGCAATTTCAGGCTTTCTCCGAGTGCCTTTGGCGGAGTTGAGACCGACTATGGAATTGGAGCAGCCGTTGGCGATTACGATAATGACGGCCATCCGGACCTGTATGTCGCTTGTTATGGAAAGAATAAGCTCTTTCGGAATCGGGGAGACGGCACGTTTGAAGACGTCACCGAAAAGGCAGGGGTTGGGGTAACCGGCTTCTCGACTGGCGCCGTATGGTTCGATTACAACAACGACGGCCTGCTCGATCTCTACGTGCTTCGCTATTGCAAGTGGACTGTGGAGACCGATATACCCTGCATGGGTCCCGACGGAACGCGCGACGTTTGCAAGCCGGAAACCTATGTAGCGTCCACCAATGTGCTCTTTCGGAACAATGGCGACGGCACATTTACCGATGTTACGAAACAGGCAGGCGCCGCGCCGGCTCAACGCCGGAGCCTTTCCGCTGTCGCCGCCGACTTCAATGGCGACGGACGCCTCGACCTCTTCGTATCGAATGACCTGGGCCCCAATTACATGCTGCGCAACAACGGCAACGGGACGTTCAAGGACGCGGCTATGGAGGCCGGCGTTGCGTTTGGACTGACCGGCGTAGCACAGGCGAACATGGGATTGGCCGCGGGCGATTTTGACGATAGCGGAAGAATCAGCGTGGTTGTTACCACTTTTGCCAACGAGCCGTATACGCTATACAGGAACGAGGGCGACTACTTTACCGATGTGAGCGGCACGAGCGGAATCGGAAAAATTACGCTTCCTTATCTAGGTTTCGGCACCGGCTTTTTTGATTCACGCAACAACGGGCGCCTTGACCTATTCTGCGCTAACGGCCACGTGTCGCCGTTCGCGCACCTCGACAACCCGCTTTGGTCCTACAAACAGCACAATCAGCTCCTGCTGAATGAGGGGGGAGGGAAATTCATGGAAGATGTCAACGCCCTCCCAAAAAACGATGTCCGCGTTCATCGCGGCGCATGTTTTGCAGACTTCAATAACGACGGGAAAATGGATATTCTCGTTACCGCAGCCGATGATCGACCGACTCTGCTTAGGAATGAGACTAATTCGGGTAACTGGTTGATGTTACAACTGACGAACAAGCAGGGTTGCTGCACTCCTGTTGGGACTCGCTGTGTTGCAACCATAGGAGGAAAGCGGTTGACACGCGTGGTTATAGGGGGAGGCAGCTACGGCGGGGACAGCGACTTCCGGATTCACTTCGGACTTGGTGAAGCGAAAGAGGCGGAGAAAATAGAGATTCACTGGATGTCGGGCAAGACGCAGATTCTGGAGCATGTCGCCGCAAACCGCGTGCTGGCGATTCGGGAAGCCCAATGATTCGATCTGTCCAGCTTACAACGACTCAGTAGGGCATGGGCACGCTGTTCTGCCGCTTGATCGGAGCAGGCGATACCCCCTTGCCCCGCTGAATGAGAAGAAACGAATCGCATTTTGCCGGACCATAGGAATCGGTGCTGCCATCCGGCCAACGCACAGTTATATCGTCAATGTGCCCGGCAGACCCCAAGCCAAAGTGGATTCTTGGATCGCTCGAGGAGAGGTAGCTCGACGAGGGCGAAACATAAGCTATCCACCTGTCCGCGCCGGTTCTCACCGTTACTTTTGCGCCATACGCGAATCGATTTGGACCATTCTCCCGTATATCGAGCGTGACCCAATGGTTGGCCGTGCTGGATAGATTGTGCAATAAGCTGGGTCGTCCCTCAAAATCGATTGCCAGTACATCTATTCTGCCGTCATTGTCAAAATCGCCGCTTGCCAAGCCTCGCCCCAGCATCGGCCTTCCTATGTCGCCTCCTAACTGAGGAACTATTTCTAAAAACTGCCTTCCGTGCTCTTCGTACTTGTCAGCAACATTGTGAAATAGCATTAACGGCTCCAGAAACCTTTGCATGGGGTCAATCATCTCGGAGTTGTCGTATACATGACCATTTGTATAGAGAATATCGGGCCAGCCATCGTTATCTACGTCCAGCCACTTGGCTCCAAATCCGAGCGGTTTAAGTGTCGGCCCTGATATTCCTGTAATCACCTCTGTATGTTCGAACTGATTGCCGCCCATGTTGTGAAAGAGGAGATAGGGCTCGTTCGCAAATGCAGTTACGGTAAGGTCGGGCCTGCCGTCGCGATCATAGTCCGCCCAATCCGCGCCCATTGCGGCGATTGCATGCCCCGTCTCCATCGCCGATGCACCGCTAATTTGGCCGATATTCGTGAAGCGGTGACCTCCCAGGTTGTGCATTAGCTCCGCAGGCGTGCCGTCATTTCCAATGTAGAAATCGATCTTGCCATCGTCGTCGACATCAGCAAAGGCTACTACAAGCGCCTTGCCATGAGTCTTTCCGATCCCGGAGGAGGAAGTAATGTCACGGAATCGCCCGTCGCCGAGATTTTGCCATAGCTGCCCGAATTCGGGATGGTACTGACTTGGAGGGCATCCGGTACGAATTCCAGGAATCAACTCACAATACTGAGGTTCTTTTGGCCCAAAAACCACGTAGTGAAGAACAATTAGATCTAATTTTCCATTTCCTTCCAAGTCCATGAAGCCGGCGCTGCTTCCCCACAGGTTATGGTCATAAGGGTCCAATCCGGCTTGCCTGGTTACTTCGACGAATTGCTTGCCATCAAGATTTTTGAGCAATGCAAGCCTGCGATATCCGGTAAGCGCCAGGTCCATGCGACCGTCGCCATTAAAGTCTCCGGCGGCGACACCGGTCCACCAACTGCATGTTAGCTTATCGAGGCCTGCCGCCACCGTAGTCTCCTCAAATGTGCCATCGCCACGATTGTGATAAAGAATAGGATGCGGGCGGGCAACCAGGAGTATGTCCATCCACCCGTCTCCGTCGTAATCAAAGACCGCACATCCGCTGCCGAAGGCTTCGAGGTTGCGCATTGGTCGAGGCTGTTTGGGAAAAACGTAGCCGATACCTGCGGCGATTCCGTTATCCTCAAAGCGTATTCCACCGACGGTAGAGGGTTCGACCTGCTTGTCAACGACGCCGATCCTGGGCGGAAGGACCGGCGTATTGTGACCAGATGGCCCACAACCTACCAAAGCACAAGAGAGCGCCAAAAGCAGGGCTGCGCAATCCCCGAATGCCTGGCAGCAACGCACGCGTGTAGACCTTGGACTTGCTGTCAGGCCATTACCATTGCAGGAACGCATGGACGACCTCAAAGGCGAGTAGAACAGGTTGGGGAGCCAGCTTCGCTCCTGGAAGCTGACAGATAGCCTGCGGAGGAGAAATGCTGCTCATATTTTGTCACAACGGATGAAGAATCCTGCCGCCGTGTTTCCTTTGCGGTAATTGGTTGAGGATGATCGCGAATAAACAGATGATGACAATGAAGCTGTGTTCACAGATTAGCGCTTGTCGTCATCGCCCTAACCATTATCCTCTTCCGAGAGCGTCTTCGAAATCATCATCGAGTAGGCGAGGTCGAGGAGGGTCTGCAAGTTGAGCACGTCCTCGCGGTTGTAGGCCAACAGCGTCTCCAGAGATTGGCGGCTCCCGCCGCGCCATTCGCTCCACAGCCTCACCGCGTCCCAGCCCGACAGGCCGTCCGTGTTTTCGCTTCGCGCGATTCCGAAGTCCCGCTCCACCTGTTTCAATCCGCCACTAAAACCAAGCCGCTTCAGAAGAAAGCATAGGTCGATGTGAAGCTGCGGGAACTTCATGTTGTAGGCACGGCGAAGGAAAGGCAGGTCGAATCCGGTGCCAAAGAAAGTGACGATGAGCGCCTTTTCGCGAATGACCGCCGGAAAGTCGTTCAGGTTGTGGCCCCGCACGAACTGATACATCTCCGCGCCGTCGTGAATCCCGACCAGTGTCAAATCGTACGGAGACATTCCACCGTTTGTCTCGATGTCCAGGTACGCGATTCGATCCCTAAACGCGGGGTAGCCGCGCCAATGCTCGCGCTGCGGAAGGTTCTGCGCGAACCAGGCGTAATCGTCCGCCTCCAGCCGTCGCAGAGACTCCGCTACGAGCGGCGAAATACGGCTTCGCTGAAGCGCGGAGAGGCCCAGGTCCTGCTCCCGCTCCGCATATTCGGCCCACGTGCGCGCACCCGCCGACCATATTTTCCGCTCGGTCT
>JBBROJ010000098.1:0-19450 GCA_038229495.1 Chthonomonadales bacterium | reverse complement strand
CCCAATCGGGAGCATGATTCCTGCAGGAAGCCAATGGACGCTGAACAACATCCCGGCGAAGATCGACTGGTGCGATTTGCAGATTCAGCACAATATGCAGCTTGCTCCGAATGGCCCTCCCTATTATCTCGCACCAATTTACACTTCGGAGGCGTTCATTGTCGAAGATACTCCGAAAGCGCCGATGGAGGAAGCATGGATAACTGTGCTGCGGTATTCCTGCAAAAGGGCGCAAGGCGAGACTACCGCCTTGGGCGCAGCCAGCGCATTGACGCAGTCGTTGTACGGTGCCGGATTGTACAACGGAGGTAACAAGATTTACACAACTGGCAATGGTCCCCAGACGTTCTACCTCAAGTCTTTCCTCATTGATTCCCGGGGCATGCCTCCAAGGCCACTATATGGGCAATGCGATGATTTTGCAGACTTCCTCATTTGTCTGATTTCGTCGGTTGGGGGCAACGCCCACCAGACATCTCAACTTCGGCCACAGTTCGTCACGAATCCGATCACTCTAATCGGCAGTCCGTTGACGGGGCTTGAAGGGGCTTCTTCCCGATCATGGGCCTACCATCAATTCACTACATTCAACGGCAGCGTATGGGACGCATGCTTGGCATTGTGGGGATCGGTGATACCCATTGCACGTCCCCTCTCGACCTATCTACAGGACCTGATCCAACCCGGCAGTAATTACGCTGTTGGAATCGGATTCGTCCCCACTGTCACTGCCATTGACCGCTGACGAGGAGAAACGGATGCCTACCCATTTCAGATTGCAATTGTGGATTTTGGCAATATGTGGCTCAATGCTCGTATTCTCATGGTTCCTCCCGCAACGAGCCAGCGCCAAGTCCGTCGACGTAAATCAGATCATCACCGGAGTCTCGATTCCGAACTTTGAATTCGCCGGAGAGCTACACCGATATAACTACACAGAATCGGAGGCGGAAGGAGGCGGAACATACGACAATATAAAACGGGGCTGGGCTTCCCCTGATCGAGACATCCAATTCTCGGTAGATTGCATCGTCTATCTTACAGAAGAGATGGCAAAGCGGTCGTGTGCCGTACATATCTACGGCAGTTCGGGCTTGGCGCTCGACAAAACGTCACTCGGCAGAGCCTATGGAGACGATTTCAAGGCAAATACGGGAGACAGTCTGCTGTACTTTCGGGTTGGCCGGGTGGCGGTTACTATTAACTTTGCGCCCGGTCCGAACGCCAAACCTCGCGGCTCGGTTCATCCGGATCCCGCGCTAGTCGATGGGCTTGCGTGTGGCTTGGAAATAGCAGCGCGCATGCAACAGCAGTCCAGTCGCAGCAGAACCTCCAAGGCTGCAGTGTCCGTCGTTGGTCCAACAGGCAGGAACATAAACGTAACAAATGCGGGTGGAACGTTATGGGCGCCAGTTGCATCGCTCAAGGTAATTGGAGTCAGCGCAGCAGTGGATCAGAAGACGGGAGAGAGCACGCTGGTATACGGGGGCAAGTCGCTTAAGATTCCCCTCTTCAGTCAGACCGTACAGCTAGATGGAGCGCCGAAGACTCTTGCCCGGCCCTCCACGATTTCACGCGGCGAGGTATTCGTTCCCATAAAGGAGACGGCGGATCTGCTGGGAATAAAGGTGCGATAAGCGAAGGGCGCAGCATGCACGAATCAGCTTTGAAAGAGCGCGGCCCTGACCGATTTGCCCGTTTGGGTCAACCGGTCAGGGCCGCGCTTGTTAAGCCAGCAGATCGCGGTTCACGTTTCCATGAACGTCGGTGAGTCTGAAGTCGCGGCCGGCGTAGTGGAAGGTCAGCTTTTCGTGGTTCAGGCCAAGCAGGTGCAGAATCGTCGCCTGGAGGTCGTACACGTGGACCGGGTTCTGCGCGACGTTGAATCCAAGGTCGTCTGTCGCGCCATAGGTCAAGCCCGGCTTAATTCCACCGCCCGCCAGCCACATCGTATAGGCCGTCGGATGGTGGTCGCGGCCCAGGCTGCGGCCAAGCTGCGTGTTGGTCTCGACCATTGGAGTCCGCCCGAACTCCCCGCCCCATATGACCAGAGTTTCGTCCAGCAGGCCGCGCTGTTTCAGGTCCTTCACCAGGGCGGCGGACGCCCTGTCGGTCGCGCCGCAGTTGGACTTCAGGTTGCCCGCCACGTCGGAGTGGGCGTCCCACCCCTCGTGGTAGATGTTCACGAATCGGACGCCGCGCTCGATCATGCGCCGCGCAAGGAGACAGGCGCGCGCGAAAGAGGGCTTGTCCGGGTCGGCTCCGTACATCGCCAGCGTCTCTTTCGATTCGCTCTTAAGGTCCATCAGCTCTGGGGCGGAGGTCTGAAGCCGGTAGGACATCTCATAGGCCTCTATTCGCGCGGCAATCTCCGGGTCGCCGTCCGTTTCGAGCGAGCGGCGGTTAAGCGCGCCTACCAAGTCGAGCGAATCACGCTGTAGCCTGGCGTCGATTCCGGCGGGCCGGGCAACGTCCAGAATCGGATCACCCTGATTGCGGAATCGGACCCCTGTATAGACGGTCGGCAGGAATCCGCTGGACCAGTTGGCCGCGCCTCCGCTGATTCCCGCGCCGGTGGACATGACTACGAACGCCGGAAGCTCCTGCGTCTCGGCCCCCAACCCGTAGGTGACCCACGAACCCATGCTCGGCCTGCCTGGCTGGGAGAATCCTGTATTCAGGAAGATCTGCGCGGGCGCATGGTTGAACTGGTCCGTCTTGACTGACTTGATGATGCAGATATCGTCGACGATTTCCGCCAAATGCGGCAGCACCTCGGAGAGCTCCGCGCCGCACTGGCCGTGCTTGGCGAACTTGAATCTCGGTCCAAGCACCGCCGCGTCCGACCGGATAAAGGCGTACCGCTGCCCTCCGATGATCGAAGGCGGAATCGGCTTGCCCTCGTACTTCACCAGGTCCGGCTTGTAGTCGAACAGGTCGAGCTGGCTCGGCGCTCCCGCCATGAACAGGTGGATGACCTTCGTCGCCCGTGGGGTGAAGTGAGGCGGCCGGATAGGATTCTGGATTTTGGATTTTGGAATTTGAATTTGCGCGGACGCAGCCTGCGAGGCCAATGCGTCGGTGAGCAGAGATGCGAGCGCAATTTTGCCAACGCCTACGCCGCACTCCTTGAAGAAGTGCCGACGGGTAACATTGAGCGGCTCATTCATCGGTCGATCATCCATTGTCGTCTCCATCGGAAATACAAATCTATTGTGCTTTGTGGGTGCAAATACTATCTAACCCGTTCGATTATAACCTCAGAGGCTGGGAAATCAACGATCAATCGGTAATTGGACAGCAGCCGCGTTCCGAGCAGTATCTCATCACAGGTCACGAATGTAGCCAGGGCATTAACTATCCGCCCATCGAACGGAAACTCCACTAAATAGTGATCTTCCTCAACACTCTGATCCCCAGCGAGCAAAGACAGTCCACGTCCGAAATATCGAGCACTCACCGTAGTACCGATCGAATACGGCAATTCAAGATCGCCGTTAAAACCAGTGTCCACTGTTGCCAGCCATTCCCGCTCGCCGATGGTCAGCGAAATGGTTGGAATTCCAGCTTCATTGACTATCCCCTCAATCACTTGCGTCCCTTCCGAACGAAGTGATCATATCCGATTCTAACCAGGTATACCGGAACGTAAATCTCCTGCTTCTTCAGGCTCTCGGCAATCTCTGCTCCGGAAGTGCCAATCCATACTTGACCACTCACAGGGTCAATGGCCGCAACTTTTCCATGTCTATCTGACAGGTCATGTTCGCGCTGATATACTTCCCATATCTGCTGCGCCCGCGCGGTATATTCGGGCGTCCAGGTTGCTGTTGTCATTTTCGTCGCTCCATCGGTAGATTTACCGCTTGACTATTACCTCGTCCAGATTCAGGACCGAGCGGGCTAGCGTGGTCCAGGCGGCGCGGTCGGCTGCGTCGCCCCCGCCTTTGCCCGCGACCGCTTCGGCGTCCAGCTCCTTGTTCGAGAAGCGCTGCTTTTGACTCGCGTAGAATTTGACGAGCAAGGCGAGCTCATCAGGATTCGGCGGACGGGTGGCACAGCGGCGGAAAAGATAGGCCGCGCGCTCGTCTATCGTGCCGGGGCGAGCGGCGGCAGCCTTTCCGAGCGCCTGCGCGGCTTCCATGAACACCTGGTCGTTCAGCATCGTGAGCGCTTGAAGCGGAGTGTTGGACACCTCCCGGCGCGGGCAGATCGCTTCACCAGTGGGCGCGTCAAAGGTAGTAAACATCGCATAGGGCGCGGTCCGCTTTGCAAAGGTATAGAGGCCGCGCCGATACCGGTCCTCGCCCTCGCTTACCTTCCAGGTCAATGGGCCGTAGGTACCCTCGCTTGTGACGCCCGCGGGTTGTGGCGGAAAGACGCTCGGACCACCCATCTTCGGGGAGAGCAGGCCGCTTTCGGTCAATGCCGCGTCGCGCAACAGCTCGGCGTCCAGCCGAACACGCGGGCCGCGCGCCAGCAGGCGGTTCTCCGGGTCCTTCTGCCGCAGCTCAGGCGTTACGCGGGATGACTGCCGGTACGTCGCGCTCGTTACAATCAGCCGATGCAGCCGCTTGAGAGACCAGGAGGAGTGCATGGATGAGGGATGAGGGATGAGGGATGAGGACGACGTATTCCCTGCTTCATCCTTCTTCCTTCCGCTTTCATCCTTTCCCATAAACTCGACGGCCAGCCAGTCCAGCAGCTCAGGATGGGTTGGCGGATCGCCCTGATAACCGAAGTCCTGGAGCGTTCGCACGATTCCCTGCCCAAAGAACGCCTGCCACTGCCGGTTCACTGTAACGCGCGCCGTCAGCGGATTGCGCGGGTCTACGAGCCATTTTGCGAAGGTCAGCCGATTGAGCCGGGTTCCGACGGGCGGCTGAGGCAGGATGGCGAGGACGCCCGGCTCGACTTTGTCTGTCGGCTGCAAGAACTCTCCGCGATGATGAACGAAGGTGGGACGAGGATTGTTGGCGGGCCGCTCTTCGAAGGCGAACGCGGTGGGGAATGCGGGCCGCGAATCGAGCAGCTTTTTGATAGCGTCCCGCTCCGACGCCAGCTCCGGCGCGACGGCCAGGTACTGCTTCATCAATTGGTCGCGCTGCGGCTGTGTGCGCCGCGAATCGGGGACGAGGAGCGCCTCTTCAACGTCTGGCGGAAGGCCGGCCTCGGCGGCCCGCGCGTCGGAAGTGACCGAGATTCGGAATCGACCCAGGTCAGCGGCATGGTAACGTTCAAAGACCATTCGGAATGAGAAGCTGCCATCCACTGGTTTTGCAAGGTCGAAAACTGCCGTATGGGCGCGGCCCTGGCCGCCGCCGATGCTCCAGCCGGTCTGCGGGTCGCCGTCGATCATGGCCGGAATGCTGGAGCCGAAACTGGCCGTAGCGCGCGTGATTTTGACCGGTGAAGCGGGATTCACCGTATTGACCGTGACTTCACTTAAGAAAAAGTCGCCCGGCGCGCCCTCGTAGAACACGCGTCCTGGGCCGTGATTCGGCAGGCGGTCGTCCGGGAGGACCTCCAGCCGGATAGCGGTAATCCCCTGCATTCCTGTCTTGAAATCGAGATCGTATACGTCTCGCTTGGTCTGGTCGCCGCTCACGAAGACGGAGTTGTCATCCTGAACCGTGAGCAGAGGCAGGTTGCTGACCGCCTTCACGGGTCGCAGCACGGTCCAGTTGACCGCCCGCTGCTCCTGCGCCTTCGTCCACTCCGCGAACTTCCGCTGGAGGTTTGCCGGACCGCTCAGGCCGCCCGTGGTTTCCCGCCCCAGGCGGATTCGGAACCGGCCCAGGGTATGGTGACCGCCGTAGGTCTGCGCGAGCTTGAAGGTCCAGCGATCACCCGTCGCGAATCCGGCGGGCCGCTCCACGCGATAGGTGATCGCCCGGTTGACGTTCCAGTTTCCCTGGCCGTGAATCGCCCAGCCGGTCTTCGGATTGCCGTCCAGCGTTTCAGCGGCCGAGAATCCGTCCTGCGTGAAGTCCGCTTCGGCTCCCGCTAGCTTGAGCGGGCGCGGCGCGGGCGCGGCATCCGACAGAGCGACGGCGGCGCTGATCTCGGTGAGGACGAAATTCCCATGCGGCGTTCGCCCCGGGCCCATGCCGCCGAGCGACGGATCGGTCAGGGCCTCGACGCGAATGGCGGATATGTCCTTCGCGGGCGATTCGAAGATTACGGTATAGGTATCGGTATCGGGGTCTTTGCCTGACACCAGCAGTGAGCCGTCGGGCAGCGTCTCGAGATCGGCTCCCTCCGCGCTGGTCGCGCTGACGACCTTCATCTCGCCCGCGGGGAGCCATTGGGTCGCGCCGGCGGGCGGGAACTTCTCGACCAGCTTAGATTCGCGCATCGCCGCCTCGGCCTCAATCTTCGCCCGCTTTGCCGCGATGTCCGGCTTTGGAATTTCTATCTCAGGCTCGTCCGCGTTGTCGATACAGGCCATGAGCCGGTAGAACTCGTGCTGCGTAATAGGGTCGAACTTGTGGGTGTGGCACTGCGCGCACCCCACGGTGAGGCCGAGCCATGCGGTGCCGGTGACGCCCGTGCGGTCCACCATGTTGTAGAAGCGGTACTCCAGCGGGTCGATTCCGCCCTCTTCGTTCAGCATGGTGTTGCGGTGGAACCCGGTCGCGATTCGGTCGGCGATTGTCGCGTTTCGCAGCATGTCGCCCGCCAACTGCTTGATGGTGAACTGGTTAAACGGCATGTCGGCGTTCAGGGCGTTGATCACCCAGTCGCGATAGGGCCAGACGGAGCGCGGGCGGTCCTTCTCGAATCCGTTAGTGTCGGCGTAGCGCGCCAGATCGAGCCAGCGTCGCGCCCATCGCTCGCCGTAGTGCGGCGAGGCCAGCAGCCTGTCCACCAGCCGTTCATAGGCATCGGGACGCGTGTCCTTGACGAATGCGTCGGCCTCCTCCGGCGTGGGCGGCAGGCCGGTGAGGTCCAGAGAGACGCGGCGAACCAGGGTGTATCGGTCGGCTTCCGGCGAGGGCTTGAGACCGGCGGCCTCCATGCGGGCGAGCGTAAAGTTGTCGATGGGGTTTCGGGGCCACACACCCCCTTGCCCCCCCTTAGTAAGGGGGGGAATTTTCTGTACTGGCGCAACGAAGGCCCAATGCTGCTTGTACACTGCGCCGCCGGCAACCCAGCGCCGAAGTATTGCCTTTTCGTTGTCGGAGAGCGGCTTGTTAGCGGTTACGGGCGGCATCTGCATGGGACCGGTCGCCAGAACCCGGTGAACAAGCTCGCTCTGGTCCGGTTTTCCGGGGACGATTGCTCGCTTGCCGCTCTTTTGCAGCGCCTGCGCGCCCTCGGCGGAATCAAGCCTTAAACCTGCCTGGCGCTGCTTGTCGTCCGGCCCGTGGCACTTGAAGCAGTGGCCGGAGAGAATAGGCCGAACGTCGCGATTGAAGTCGGGCGCGTCATTGGACGTCGGACGGCTTGCAATCGCGCAGATAGCTGCCGCGCTAAAGCAAGAGAATGTTAAGATGACTGGTAACGCCCGCATATCGCACGCTCCACGCAGAGGAAAAACTTAGACAGGCGGCTTGCGCGCACCTGACACGACACACTTAAGTATACCATTGCGCCAATGCCCTGCGCCAGGTAGTGCAGCGTCCGTACCAGTTCAGAATTGATGAGAGTGAATCGCTCCGCAGCGGCTCCGCCACGGGCTGAAACCCCGTGTCTACAAACGATAACCACAGGGAACCACGCTGAAGCGTGCTCTGGCTGCCCGCTTTAGCCTGCTTCAGGAGGATTTCTGGCGAAGCCGTCTAGCCACGGGGATTTTGCTCGTGGCGTCGCACCGGCGATTCTCATTAAGACTGAACAGATACCAGCCTGTAAAGGAACCACCGAAACCGCATCGAACTTCTACGCGACGATGAAGCTCCGCAAACAGAAATCACCTACCGAATTGATCGACACAGCCGAGAAACCGAAAAGACGCAGGCGATGGATTCGGTGGACAGCGGCCGTCTTCGCTGTCGCATTCGCGATTCTGGTTGATGATTATTGTTGCTACCCGTACGGTTCGTTCACAAATGCGCCTACGGCCAATCGCGGCGAGAACGGGCTTTGGCTGCGCTACACGTGGTATTTCGGCGAGAAGTCTTCCGGCGAGGTGGACCTGCTTGCCAACCGTCTTGTAGAAAACCAGATTCGTTACGCCTTTTTCCATGCGCGCTTCATCCAAAAAGATGGATCGTTGAAATTTCGCTATCCGGAGCAGGCGCGTAAGCTGACGGACGCATTGCACAAACAGGCCCCAGGCGTTAAGCTGCTCGCCTATTGCTATGCGGCGAGCCGGGCTACCTGCAACTGCTGGAAGAGACGCGGGCCGCGCTATCGCCCGGAAAACTGCTATCGGTCGCGACGCCGATCTGGTATCCGTCCCCGATTGGGCGTCTCGGATGGAGCGAGGACTACTATGCGCAGGTGGCGAAGCGGTGTGACCAGATTGCGGTGATGGTCTACGACACGGGCTTCTGGCTGCCCCGCAGCTATGCGTTGCTGGCGCACCAGGAGGTAGTGCACGTCACGCGGGCAGTGGCGAAAGGAGATTCGAAGTGCCGCGTGCTGCTCGGCATTCCCACGTACGGGGCCGGGCTGCCGTCGCATAATCCGCGCGCAGAGAATATCGCGCTGGCGCTCAAAGGCGTACGCGAAGGCGTGGCCGATCTCGCTAACGATGACAGCGCGCGGCAGGTATTCGCGGGGGCTGCGCTCTTCGCTGATTACACCACCGATGAATCGGAGTGGGAAACCTATCGCCGGCTGTGGCTGCGAAAGAATTAGCAGCGTAATAGAATCGTGGAAACGCTCGCCCAACCCGTCAACTCTTACAGGATATACCCACGCAGTTGACGGACTGCCATTGAATCTGCCGCCTCAAAGGCAAGTTCTGTCCGCCTGTAACTTTATTGGGGATCGGGCGTCACAATAGCAAGACCGTCCCGTATTGGAATCAGGCGAAGGGACAATCGGCATGAAGGCCGCCGCCAACCCCTTTACTGCCGCTGCCGCCGGATGGGAGGCTCAACGGTGATCGATCTACTCCGCCTCAACACCAAATTTGGAACCGGCATGCGCGGCGCGGAGGCCGCGCTCGAAGCGCCGGCTGGGTTTGCCGATCCAAGAACGGATGCGCCGCTCGACGAAGCAGCCTTCGAGTCGCTGGTCGACAGCCACTATCGTCGTACTTACAGCCTGATCTTCCGAATGGTGCGCAATGAGTCGGATGCTGCCGATTTGACCCAGGAAACCTTCGTTCGAATCCATCGCGCTCTCCCGTGCCTGCGCGAAACCGCCGCGCAATCGGCCTGGATTCGCCGGATAGCGACGAACCTCTGTCTCGACTTCCTGCGCCGCCGCAACGCCGCACCCGCCATGTCCTCGCTGG
Organism: Chthonomonadales bacterium; assembly: GCA_038229495.1. Classification (GTDB taxonomy): domain Bacteria; phylum Armatimonadota; class Chthonomonadetes; order Chthonomonadales; family CAJBBX01; genus JBBROJ01. The sequence continues at coordinate 10,038 of JBBROJ010000098.1, read as the reverse complement.
ACGCGCGCCCATCCGACGATTCCGAGGCGCTGCTCTCCTGGGACGTGGCGGACCCGACGAGCGAGCCGGACCGCCTCTACTCGAACAAGGAAAGGCTGGCCGTCCTGTACCGCGCCATCGAGAGCCTGCCGGACGACTACAGGCTCGTCATTTTTATGCACCACATCGAAGAGTTGCGCGTGGACGAGATTGCGGATTCGCTGGGCGTGCCCGCCGGAACCATCAAATCCCGCCTTTCCCGCGCGCGCCGCGAGCTTCATCGCAAGCTCAGCCCCTACTTTGACCCCGACATGACGATGGTAAAACGGTAACGACTGTTTTCAACCACGGGGAGCACGGGGGACACGGGGAAAACCGAGAATTCTTTGACAGGATTCACAGGATTTGGTGGATTGGATATATCCGGTAGTTCCTGTGAATCCTGTCTAACAATGCCTTTCCCCGTGTCCCCCGTGCTCCCCGTGGTTAACATCAGCTCTTAGAAGTTGTACTGGTCGACGTTTTCCTTGGTAAAAGTCACGCTGGGGATGATGACGAATTTGCCGTCCTTCACCTTGATCGGAGTGTCGCCCACCTTGCCGCCGTCCTGCGGCGCTTTTCCATTGAGATCGTCGTTTACGAGCATGGCGGTTACATAGGTCAGCTTGCCGGGATCCCAGAGCATGACGCCGCTCAGCGCGCCGCTCTTGAGGTAGCTTTTGGCCTGGCTGGGAAGGGCAAGTCCCCACGCTTTCGCCTTGCCGATCTTGTTAAGCTGCGTGATGGCCTCGCCCACGCCGGGAGGTCCCTGTGAGTTGATGCAGGCGAATCCTGCCGTGTCCGGGTCCTTCTGGAATGCCGCTTTGGCGAGGTCGATAGCCTTGCTCTGGTCCTCGTCGTTGTAGATGTAGGGCTGCACGACCGTGATGCCGGGGTACTTCTTGAAGCCCTGCTCCAATCCCTGAACGTGCAGGTTCAGATTGGCCGCGCCGCGCCCGCCGCTCATGATCTGGACCTTGCCCTTGCCGCCCAGGTCTTTCGCCAGCGCCTCCGCGATATCGATCCCAATCTGAATGTCGTCCGCTGCCGCCACGTAGAACGAGCGGGCCGAATCGGCGGCGTCCGAATCCCAGGTGTAGACCTTCACGCCGGCGTCGGTGGCTTTCTTAACCATGGGAACGATTGCCTTCGCATCGTTGGGAGAGATCACGATGGCATCCGCCTTGTTCGCGATCTGCTGCTCCATGATGGCAATCTGCGCTCCCACGTCCGCCTTGTCCGGCGCGAGATATTCGACCTTGCCGCCGCTGGAAGTCAACTCCGTGTTGGCCTGCTCCGCGCCCTTCTTGCAGGCCTCGCTGTACTGGCCCACCGATTTGAAGATAAAGACGATGTGGTGGCCCTTGCCGGCGGCGCTAGCCCCTGTCTGGCCGGAGGATTTACCGCCGGATGGCGGCGTTGGGGTCGAGGTAGTTTCTTCGGCCTTATTTCCGTTGCAGGCGGCCAGGCCGAGCGCGAGGCACATGGCCGCCGCTCCCATCCGTATCAGGCTGTAACTTCGCATATCCTTCTCCTTTGTAGACAATCGTGAGGCGTGAGGCGTGAGGCGTGAGGCGTGAGGCGTGAGGCGTGAGGCGTGAGTAACGTCAAAAAACACGACGCTACGGTATGTGGCGAACGTTGCTCCCTACTCACGCCTCACGCCTCACGCCTTTCTTCTATTCCTGATTCGGTCCACTTCGACCGCCGCGAGCAGGGCGATTCCGAGCACGAGCTGGCCCCAGAGATCATCCTTGCCGTAGTTTCGCACGCCGTTCGCCACGACGCCGATCACCAGCATTCCAAGCGCGGTCCCGAGGGCGGTCGCTTTGCCGCCCGTGACCGGCGTGCCGCCCAGAACCACCGCCGTAATGGCGCGCAGCTCGAACAGCTTGCCGGCGTCCGCGGTGGCGGTCGAGGCGCGGGCCGTCACGACGAGCGCCGCGAGACCCGCGAAGAGGCCGCTCAAAATATAGACCCAGGTCTCGATTCGCCGAACCGGAATTCCGCTTAGCTCGGCCGCCTGCCGGTTACCTCCGAAAGCGAGAACGCTGCGCCCGAATGCCGTCCGTTTGAGCAGGATTCCAATAAATAGCAGCGCGGCGATGGCGACCCATGCGGTTCGAGGAATGCCGAGCCAGTTTTCATAGCCCAGCGCCGACATCGCGTTCGACAGCTCGGGCCGCTTGTCCACGTACATCGAGATGGAATCGCCCCTGCTCAACACGTAGGCCCCGGCCCGCGCGGCGGAGAAGGTAGCCAGCGTAGCGATAATCGGAGGCAGCTTGAATCGGGCGATGAGCAGGCCGTTTAGGCAGCCGCACGCTCCGCCGACAGCCAGGGACGCCCCAACCGCCGCGGGAAGGCTCCAGCCGCGCTCGACAGCCAGCTTTCCCAGCACGATCCCGCACAGTCCCACAACGGACCCGACAGAGATGTCGATTCCACCGGTCGCGATGACGAGCGTCATGCCGGCCGCGATGATGCCGACCTCGGCTACCTGGCTCAGGATGACGGACGCATTTCCTCCCGTTTTGAACTTGTCCGGGAAGACGACCGAAAGCCAGACGACCAGAATCAGCAGCACGATCGCGACGCCGGTCTCTACCGGCAGCGCGCGCCGCGCTTTCCGCTCGCCCGGAACAGCTATGGGCTGAGTTTCGACAGCCAACCAAACACTCCTACTTAAGGATTGAACCACGGGGTACACGGGGAACACGGGGAGGGACGAGAGATTCCCCCGCAACACGGAGATTGCTCCCTACCGTATACGCCGCTCCGCGCCGCGTTCTAAACTCGCACGTGTTCTTGACTTTCCCCGTGCTCCCCATGTCCCCCGTAGTTCAATTGCCGTTACGCTTTTGCTTCTCTCGCCCGCCGGAACTGCTCCGTGAGCGCTGCGAGGACGATGACCGCGCCGGTGATGAGGCCATACTGCTCCGTGGGCACTCCGGATAGGAAGAGTGCGTTGCGCAGCACGACGATGATCGCAGCGCCGAGTGCCGCGCCCACCAGACTCCCTTCGCCTCCGGTCAGGCGGACTCCGCCGATTACGACCGCCGCGATGACTTCCAATTCCCAGCCTTCGCCGAGATTCCACTGCGCGTTGTTCGCCCCCGCGCTCATCAGCAGCCCTGCCATGGCGGCGCAGATGCCCGCAATCACGTATACGCGTCGAATCACCGCGTCCGTCGAGACTCCTGAGAGGCGCACCGCCTGCTCGCTGCCACCGACGGCCACTACGCGACGGCCAAATCGGGAGCGGGCCAGCACGACGGCAAAGAGCGCAACGAGCACGACAAAAATGAGGAACGGAGCCTGACCTCTGCCAATGGCCTTGAATGCCTCGGGAAGCTGGTTGTAAGGAATCGCGCCCGTCCATATGTTGGTTGCGGCGCGGAAAATGAGCAGGGTCGAGAGCGTGGTCAGGATCGGCGTCAACTTGCGGTAGGTGATGAGCGCGCCGTTGATGAACCCGCCAAGCGCGCCTATTCCGAGCGCGAGAATTACGGCGACCGGCCAGGGAGTACCGGCCATCATGCGCGCGCCTGCCAGGCAGGCGGACATCGCCAGGACGGCCCCGACGGATAGATCGATTCCTCCCGTCAGAATCACGAGACCTTCACCCAACGCGAGAATCCCGAGAAGGCCGATCTGGAGGCCAACCTGCGACAGATTCTCCGGAGTTCGGAAGGAGGGCTTGGTCGAGAATAGCCACAAGAGTGCCGCAGCGAGGACGAACAGCGCCGGAAGCTCGCGAATTTTAAGTGCGGCGGGCGGGCGGCGGATTGAAGGCGATGCTATGGCCATTTAGCTTGGGAGAAGACGCACGATACAGTCGTCGAAACATGAATTAGGATGCATGAAACAACCCGGCGATTCATCGCCGGGCATTGCGTGCAACCTAATTCACGCTCATGGGGCGCATTTCCTGCCGCGCTGACTAGTTCACGTCCGCTGCCCGATAATTATCGATGAACGCCGGAGGTGATGCCGCCGACGAGCGCGTCGATCTCTTCGCGGGTCGCAATCAACTCATCGCCCGGAATCGAGAGTTTCAGCGCGGCCATTGCGGAGCCGTAGCGAAGGCCGGTCCCGAAGTCTCCGTCGAGGAAGCCATGGATAATACCCGCGCTGCCCGCGTCGCCGGAGCCGATTCGGTCCACTTCGACCGCGCGTATGTTTGGAGAATGGTAGTCCCGGCCGTCATGAACGGCCCATGTTCCATCCGCGCTGCCGGGCACGACGACGGTCTTCGCTCCCAAGCTCTCCTGGAGCGCCCTGGCAAGCTTGAGAGAATGGCCGGTAAGCCCGAACACGGCGTCCGCGTCGCCCACCGGACAAAAGAGAAGATCGATGCCTCGAATGAGAGGAGTGAGAATGGCTTTCGCCTGCGCGGGGGGCCAGAGCTTCCTGCGGTAGTTGACGTCCAGCGAGATGGACATCCCGCGCCGGCGCGCCTCCAGAATCGCCTTCTCTACCGTCCTGGCGCACCCCTCGCTCAAAGCTGCCGTAATTCCTGTTACGTGAAGGTGGCGGGCGTGGTCCAGGTGTGACCAATCCACCATGTCGGGCGTCAGGTGGCTCACAACGGAATCTGCACGGTCATAGTAGACGTGGTGGGGGCGGGGTGGCGAGCCAAACTCGATGAAATAGACGCCGACGCGTCCCGAATCGGTCCACAGAACGTTCGATGTGTCCACACCCCACTTCCCGATGTCCATGGCGACCTTGCGGCCAAGAGGCGTGCCGGGAAGCCGGCTCCACCATGAGACTTTGCGTCCGAGTCTTGCCAGGCCAACCGCCGTGTTCGACTCGCTGCCACCGATGCGGATGTCGAGCGTGCTCGTCACCTCCAGCCGCGCGCGATCGGGCGGGCTGAGGCGAATCATGGTCTCACCAAAGGTCACAACATCGAAAAGGGGCATGCGCTCTCTATCCGCAAATGCCAGGTCAATTCCAGCGAAGCCCTTGACATTTTTGGTCTTTTGGCCGATACTATTGGTGGAGGCTTTGTATCGCGTAAGCGCTACATTGCCTTTTTATTTACCGGTCTGCTCGTCTCGTGGCCGAAGATCGGTGATATAGGTGAAACTCCACACGAGCGCATCCGTGCCTCCATCAACAGCCCTGAACGCTCGGTGCCGCAACCCCATGACCTGCTCCGCATAGGGCGCAAGCTCTTCCCGCCGTGGCCTATCCATACCGCCGAACCTAACCCCCCACGATATAGTGTACGCGAGTAAGTCGGCGATCTGTATGCCAGTCGTCAGGTCGCTGTGCACAAAGAAGGGTTCCGGGATAACCAGGCTGGAGCGTAATCTCCCCTTAGCAGTGCTTTTGAAATAACGATCCATCTGGCCAATTAGAATGTGACTCTGGCTCTTTTCCAATTCGTCAAAGACAATATTCCCGGATGGATGAGCGTCCTCATCATCGAGAAAGTAGAAGAAGCGTTCAAAGAGATACGCATAGTCCTTTCGAAGATGCTCCGGACCCGAGCCTGGAGAAGCGGGATTTACGACGCTGGCGAATGTCTTGCACCGGAAACGCGCACAAATATCGAGTGCCTCGCGCACGTAGGCAAGTTTAGCTTGAGAAAGCGCCGTGATCTCACGCTTACCTGCAAGATCACCGTTCATAAGGCATTGTTTCGCAAGCAGGACCCGCTCATTGGCTGCAATAGCAGGCATCTGTGCCGCCAATCTGCATGTCTTCGCCTTGAGCAGTTTCTTGCCTTTTAGCTCGCTCCGCCCCTCCGTATAACGCGTGCCGAAATTCTTCAATTCCGCTTCTTGCAGTGCAGAAATGAGATTCCACAAGTCGCGATCTTCTACCGCCATCCCGGCAAGCACTTCGTACGGCGAGTTATGGTGGTCTTGCCCACTCTCGTCCACGAATAAGAAAAATTGCCAAGGCGAAGCCCTTAAAACGAACATTAGGGAAATAGGAGGAGATCTATCGACGTTCTGAAGGAAAGGCGTGTCCTATAAGACATCATTTCTCTTGCGGACGCGAGTCGGGCTTGTGTTCGTCCAGCCAATCCTCCAGGAACTGCTCGGAATCCGCGTCCCGCTGATGTAGGCGCGCTGGGCGGCGCAGATGGTGCGCGAATGCCTCGGCAAAACCTTCGATAACGGAATCGCGGGCATAATCGGAAACGAGATGCCGGTCGCGGCGCCGGCGGTTCCATATTCGGAAGTAGTCGTCGTGCTCGCGCTCGCTCAGCTTCTCTTCCCATACGAAGTGGCCGTACTCGTGCGTGAATACAAAGCTCGCCTCATCCACGGAGAGACTGTCGCGCAGAACGATTGTAGGTACGTTTTCGCGAGGCCCCGCGTATTCGAAAAAGCCCTGCACCTCATCTTCGTCCTGTGAATCTCCCTGTGAATCTCTGGACGGGCCGTCTCCATGTTCGCGTACGAGTCGATCCATCTCGCGATCCGAGACTTCGCGCACGACAACGACCGCGCGGGATTTCCAAGGCTGCGGCAGTTGATCGTAGAGCTTGCGCCACAACGGCGCGCGCTCGGTCTCATGCGCCGACCGAATCAGTGCAATTGCCGGCACGTGTGCAGATGCGAGCGCGCCAATCAGCAGCGCGGCGCAGGAAAGCGTGATGCGCCAGACACGAGCCGAAATGCGCTTGGAAAAAGAGGGTGAGTTCAAGGACGGCGTCTCCTGAAAGCGGGCACGAGCCCTGATGGAGCGCGCGGCGGCGGGACAGCGCGGCAAGACGATATGCATTTATATATTTATGATGCAGTGGGTTGACTCAGCCGTCAATCCCAATTTTAATGCCCGCCGGTTTCGCCGGCGCGTCGGGAGGGACTATTGGCGTGGGATTCGGATGGCGCTGTCCAGCCATAGCGGGGCGGGCGGCGCGGCATGCCCCGGCAGCGGAACGATGTCACCGTCAAGGGACGCCGCTGACCTACCGAAGATAATCCGCGCGGGCCGACTGTGGCGGCGTAAGGAGGCCGGGGCCGGGGACTGCGCCGCGATACTGAAGGAAGGCTCTCTAAGCGGCGGGGCTTCCGCGATTCGCTCCTGGCTCTCCATGTGCACGACAGCGTCTCCACTGTCCAGACCGGGCCGTACACTCGTTGAGGAGAAGAGAAGCATGACCCCCGCGATAATCACGAACGCCGCCGCTGTGCTCAACGCGGTATTTCGCCGGGCGTTCGGTTCCGCCTGCACGCCGCCCCGAATGGCAGGCGGTCTGCTCATCTGCATCGTACGATTAAGCCATTCCTGGGTTTTGTCGAGATCATACATAGGATATAAAGGTCGTTGGGTCAATGGGTCAATGGGTCAATGGGTCAATTGGTCAATTGGTCAATGGGTCAATTGGTCAATGGGTCAATGGGTCAATTGGTCAATTGGTCAATTGGTCAATGGGTCAATTGGTCAATCAGTCAATGCGGGGGCCGTTCATTTACTCATTTACAAATTGACAAATTGACTGGTTTAATTCTTCTTGACTTCACTCTCCACAGCGCGCATGAAGGCGATGTCCTTCTTCGTCTGTTCCACAATGCGGTCTGCCGGCCAGCCTTCGTATTCACTGTGGAAGCTCAGTGGACCGTCATAGGAGCGCGCCATGAGAATACGCATCATCTCGCGCCAGTCCACGAATCCCTCTCCGAGAGGCAGGAACTTTGCCATGCGCGGCTTGCCGCCTTCGCCCTTTAGCCAGAGCGAGTCCTTGACGGCAACGAGCGAGAGATAATCTCGCGCCATGTCGAACGCCATCGTGAGCGGTTCACCGTTGATTGCAAGGTGCCCCGGGTCCAGATACGCGCCGATGTTGGAAGGATTGAAGCCTTTCGCGAGGTGCATGACGGACGATGCATTGAGCCCAACGTAGCTGCCGCTGTGAGTATGCAAACACGCCTTGACGCCGAACCGCTGCGCCAATTTCTCGAACCCCTCCAACTGCCTGCGCGCGCTATCTACTGTCGCCCAGTAGCCCTTGCCGTCGAAGCTCCAATAGCCTATCTTCACGTTCAGGATGTTGGCATCGTGACACGCGGCCCATAGTTCCTCGACGTATGACGTGGCGGGATCGTTCAAGCTGGTTGGCGCGCTGACCATGGGAATCGAAAGCCCCGCATCGCGAAACTGTTTCGCCGCCGCCGGAAGCGCCTTCCGCGCGTTCCCCGGATTCACCGGGTAGCCGTCGCGAACCGTAAGGTCCACGCCGTCGGCGCCAATGGACTTCAGCGTCTCGATGAGGCGCGGAATCGGCTGCTCTTTGACCGTCTTGCTAAAAAAGACGTAGCGCATCTGGACCTCCGGTCACAAGCAGTGAGTAGTAATCAATGAGCGATGTGAACCTCAAGGGCACGGGGCAGTGCGGTTAGAATCAAGGTGCAACTACCTACCTGAGGCGGGCGGCCACAAAGGTCCGCCCTTACTCAGCACTCAGCACTGCTCTACTCCACGGCGGTTCCCATGTCGCCGCCCACCCATTTGAGGAAGAGCCACGCTCCAACAATGACGGAGGCGATGATGACTACGCCGACAACCTCGATGGGAAGGATATGGGGAAGATATATCAACGCGAAGCAGACGATATTGATGACCGTCGCCGTAACGACCCATCCTCGGATGACGCGCCTGGGCCCGCCCTCCTGATCGACGCGTTGAAGGACGCTTGCTCGCGTGCCAAATGCGGCTTCGCACTCGCGGCAATGTGAAGCATTTGGGTCGTTTTCGGCATGGCACCGGTGACAGAAGATGGGCTGCGGCACGCCAACACGCTCCTTCTCCCGTTTCCAGGTGTCCAACTCCATCTTGATGCGATAGCCCAGGCGTGGATACTGCTGAAGAGTCCAGTCCATGTGCTCTATTGCGAGATCGAGCTCGCCGCGCTTTCGCAACATCCGGGCCAGCCCCATGCGGGCGGGCGCGTTCATCGGGTCTCGCTCGACCGTAGAGGCAAGGTTATTGTAAGCCTGGTGCTCCATTTTACGGTTCTGCGCGTTGTCGGAGACCTGCCCGAAATAGGGCATGAGAATCGCGGAAATGAGAATGATGATGAGCAGGACTACTTTGCCGGCATTGGGCGCGCCCATAATGGAGGCGATGAGGCAAAGGTAGAGGAAGATGCCCATGATGGCGACGACGGGTTCGACGCCGCCCTCCGCAATCCAGCCCATAAGCTTGATGACAGGGTACGACGCGATAATCAGGCCCACGGCGATGAGGCAAACCGTCATCATCGCTTCGCCCATGGATTCCTCCAGTCACGGTATTCGGGTATTCGGGTATTCAGGTATTCGGGCCTGAATGCCCGAATACCCTCCTACTCCCTTTGCCGTACCGCGAATTCGCGCCGCTGCTCGCGCTCCGCGTCCCGATTGGCAATGTCCTCGCGCTTGTCGTACAGCTTCTTGCCACGGCCGAGACCAATCTCCAGCTTGGCGAATCCATGCTGAAAGTAGAGGTTCAACGGAATGAGCGCCAAGCCCTTCTGTTCCATGTTGGCGCGGAGAATATCGATCTCTCGGCGATGGAGCAGGAGCTTGCGCTTGCGGCGCGGCTCGACATTCCAATGCGTGCCGTGCTCGAACGGCGCGACATACATGTTGTACAGCCAGATCTCGTCATTCTCCACTTTGCAGAAAGCGTCCTGCAAGTTCGCCTTCCCCGCGCGAATGGATTTGACCTCGGTGCCAGCCAGGGCCATTCCTGCGTCGTATATATCCTCGATGGAATATTCATGGCGAGCCCTGCGGTTCGAGAGGACCTGCCGCTTGGCGTGAGGATTGTCGCTTGTATTCGTCTGATTCTGCTTATTCTTGTTCACGAGGGCATTATACCAAAAACGCGCGAAGACGAACAGATGCCAACGGGCTGTCGGCGATGGGTCGACCCCGTAATTCTGCGATACAGGTAATCCTACTGTAAATACTGGGTTATTTGCGCGGTCATGCGCGGAATAACTCAGTGTCAAGCGAGCGCCCGGCAGCACAGACCTTGACTGGCGGAACGGCGAAAGCCTCTGTCAAACTT
>JBBROJ010000097.1:0-19633 GCA_038229495.1 Chthonomonadales bacterium | reverse complement strand
GGGCCGGACCCGGCTACTGGCCGCATGTGGCATGAAACGCAATTGGCAGTCCGGGCTGGGGGAGCAAATGCGTGCGTCGATTCCCCGGAGTAGCCGCTCGCCTGCCAGTCGCTCCAGGTGTCGTCATAGCGCAGGAACTTGTAACCGTTCTGCGGCACGTTCACGCTGAGGCGGTGACAGGGCGCGCACATAGCCGGGCCGGACGGTCCGTCCTTTGGTCCGGCGTAGCCCGCCCTGTGAGGTGCGGGGCGTACGCGAAGAAGGAACCCGCGCAGCCGGCGCTCGCTCGCGCTGCGGCCTCCCGCGAAAGGATAGAGCGGCGGCGGCGAGTATGCCGCGCGTCCATTTCCGGTCGAATCCGGCACGTGGGACATTGCGTGGCAGGTGAGACAGTCAATCGATTTTGGATTTTGGATCTTGGATTTTGGATTGGCGACGTCATTGGTGACGTCATTGGCGAGCGAGAGCGGGTTGTGGCAGCCCGCGCACCAGCGGATTCCGTCCTCGCCGAGCCTGGAGCGTGCTGAAGATAGAACTGTTTGATAAATAGGGTTCTCGAACGAGCGGGCATGACCCGAATGCTTCCACTGCCCAACGATGTGCGTGTGGCAGCCCGTCTCGCCGCAGGAATCCGGTGACGGCATGCCGGGCCATTCGGACGCATGCTGCACAATTTTTGCGCCTGCAGGAAAGAGAGGATTGCGCGCCTGCTGAGGCGTGGTAGCCGTCAGGTTGGTGAAGTAGGAATCCGCGGCATAGCTCGTGGCTGCCAGCGCGCCGCCCGACAACAGAATCAGCGCAGCCCCTGCCATGGGGGATGTCGAGAAGGGCCTTCGGAATCGGGAGATCAACCTGCCCGCGCATTGCCACAGCGCCAGGATTACGACGGACATCCCCGCGGCGACGTGGGTCAGGTACATCCCGCGCCAGTGCCCGATGCTCTGGCCGATAAGAGCGACTATAATCAAGCCTCCGCCCGACACAGCGCCCAGCAGCGCGAGAATCGATGCGCCTTGAACATGGACGAATCTGGGCAGGAGGCCGGCAGGCGCGCCGGATCCGCTATGGACCCAAGAGATCCATGCCTTGAACAGGCGGCGGAGGAACAAGAGGAGCGTCAGGCCGCCGGCGACATGGCCCATCACTATGGCGGCGAGGGCAGGATTCATCGCCTCGCGCGCGAACAGGTAGGGACCGGCGCCGGTGACGGCAACGCTCCAGAAGAGTATCAGGAAGAGAGCGCGACCGGCGCTGTTTTCTGAACGAGGGTTCGTGGATGGGGCGTCGGACATTTCAAGTGCGTAATGAGGCTACTGGCAGTGTCGTTGTCGAGCGCGCCGCGGAAGCGATCTCGATTGCCGAACGTCTGCTCGGACTGCTTGGGCGCTGCGAGCTGCCGCGAAATGAGGCGCTCTGGCTGCGCGCGAACGGCATCCATACGTTCGGTATGCGGTTCGCGATAGACGTATTGATTCTCGACAGCGAAGGGAGAGTCCTGCGGGTCGCGCCCGCCGTGCCGCCGAATCGCATTGTCCTGCCGGTCCGCGCCGGGCGCGTTACTATCGAGATGGCTTCGGGCGCTGCCGCGGACCACGGAATCGAAGCAGGTCATCGCCTCCTCCGGTCGGACAGATAGGGATTTGGCCAGCTCCTCCTTCGTCCTGCCGCGCGTGCATTCAGCACGCTCGGAATGGTCTCCAATTGTTGTGCATAGATGATAAATATGATTACGAATTGACTATTTGGAACAAAGACATCAGGCGTCGCGTCTTACAGTACATTCGGCAGCTATTCGCTGTCCAGAGGTCTGTAGGTTTTGTTTTAAGGGGAAGAAGCAATGGCTACTCCGATTTCTGGAGGGGCGTTCGGCGCGCAGAATGCGTCGCATGTTCGTACTCCGGCAGATATGTCACATCCTGCGTTCCAAGCTTACCAAATTCTTCACTGGGGGTTTGCGGCGCTGCCTGTGATCGCGGGGATCGACAAATTTTTCCATCTGCTTACGAACTGGGATCAATATCTGGCCCCTTTCGTTACGAACTTGCTTCATGTCAGCGCGCATACCTTCATGCTGGCCGTAGGTGTCATCGAGATCGGAGCTGGTCTCCTCGTGGCGTTCAAGCCGAAGATCGGCGCGTATATCGTCTTTGCCTGGCTTCTCGGTATTGTCGTCAATCTTTTGCTGGCGCACGGATGGTATGACATTGCGCTGCGTGATTTCGGGCTGTCTCTAGGGGCGCTTGCGTTGGGCCGGCTGAGCCAGAAATATGACTAGCCGCTCTCTGCCCTTGACAACACGCGTTAGCCTAACGCAATGCATAAGCATAATTGCGGCACATCACCGATGAAAACCGCCGGCCGGGGGCTGATCGCGGGGCTGGCGGCTACGTTACTGCTATCCGCGCTGGCGCGCATTCTGCCCGGTATGGGCGGTGATGAGGACGACAAGAAGAATCGTAATCCGACGCTGCCTCACGACCCGTTTAACCCCGATCAAGTACGTCGGTGGCAGTCTCTTTCGCAGTCGCCCGTGGCCCACATGCCCCCTCCGCCTGCCCCGCAAATTGCTCACACCGCTTCGCCCGCGGGAGCGCTCCAGCAGCCACAGTCGCCCGGTCCTGAGGGGTTGGCGGAGCAGTTCGCCTTTAAGATTGCCTCCGGAATATTCGACAGAGACATCTCGCCGACCATCAGGCCCGCCGGCATGGCGGTCCATCTGATGTATGGCTCCTCATGGGGATTGCTCTACGGCATTCTGCAATCCACTGTTCGCCAACCGCCGCGAGTACTGGGCGCGCTGTACGGCCTCGGTGTCTGGCTCGTCGGACCGGGCCTGCTCGTGCCGGCAATGAAGCTGATGCGCAAACCCTCAGAGGAGCCTCCGGTTCGGACAGCAATGTTGATAGCCGGACATGTAGCATATGGCGTGGCTCTGGCTGAAGTCTATGGGCATCTGAGGGCCGGTGACGAGCCGTGAAGCGGGGTGGATAACTGATGTTACGCAGGTAGACTGAGCCATAGGCTGAACCCTATGACTTCTGGGCGCTTCGCGCCAGCTGCCGGTCTTCGCCGGCGCCTTTGACAGTACGATTATACCGCCCACGAAGGCGGGCGAATGGCCGAAGGCCCGATAGCGGCAGGGTTCAGCCTGCCGTACGAACAATTAAATACATTGAATTGTTCGCCTGTGTAAGGTGAGTGAATGAATTGGATGGCATGGACGAGACCCGGCTCCCGACGAAATTCATCTTTTCCACTGGTATAGAATGCAGCTACCCCATCATCGCCGGGCCACAAGGACGCTCCGTACGCGTGGACGAATTGGAGCGGACCTTCCACTACCAGCACTGGAAGCAGGACTTCGCCCTCGTTAAAAAAATCGGGATACGCTACCTGCGCTACGGTCCACCCTACTACCGTACTCATCGCTCCCCGGACGCTTATGATTGGGACTTCACAGACCAGGTTTTCGCCGAGATGCAGCGGGTGGGCATTATTCCTATTGCGGATCTCTGCCATTTTGGGGTGCCCGACTGGGCGGGCAGCTTCCAGAATCCGGACTGGCCGGAGCTCTTCGCGCGATATGCCGCCGCCTTTGCAACCCGCTATCCCTGGGTGCGCTTCTATACGCCGGTCAACGAGATATATGTCTGCGCGAAACTCTCGACGCTCGCCGGGATCTGGAACGAGCGGATGCAGGGGGACGACCACGCCTTCGTTACCGCGCTGAAGCACATGTGCCGCGCCAACCTGCTGGCGATGGAGCAGATTCTTCGTGTACGGTCCGACGCTGTCTTCATCCAGAGTGAAAGCTCCGAATATTTCCACGTGGGAGCAGCGGACGCAGAATGCAAGGCGCGCGCGCAGTTCGAAAACGAGCGCCGTTTTCTCTCCTTCGATCTGCTCTTTTCCCATCCGCCCTGCACCGACATGGGCCTCTACATGCTGGACAATGGCATGACCCGCGATGAATACGCATGGTTTATGCGCAATGGCCTGGCAGACTATATGATCCTGGGCAGCGACTTTTACGAGAGGAACGAACAGATCGTCGGTTCCGGCGGCGAGATAATGCCTGCCGGCGACGTCTTCGGGTGGTCCGTGATCACGCGGCAGTATTTCGACCGGTATCATCGGCCCGTCATGCACACCGAGACGAACACCATCCAGAGCGCGGTTGATCCTGCTCGCTGGCTCTGGAAGCAGTTCTTCAACGTGCGTAATCTGCGGGAACAGGGCGTACCTGTTCTGGGGTTCACCTGGTATTCGCTCCTTGATCAGGTCGATTGGGACAGCGCGCTGGCCCTGGATCGGCGCGTGATCAATCCGGTGGGCTTATATGATTTGAAGCGGCAGCCGCGACCAGTTGCTGACGCCTATCGTGAAATGATTCGGCAATTCTCGGAAGAGCCGCTCGTGCCGAACACGCGCTTCCTCACGCTCGACATCGCCATTGAGACCGGCGGATCATCCGCGCCGGGGGATCTTCATGGCCGTCCGATGGTGCCGTCCTTATCCGCCATGCCAACAGTTCCGCACTCGCACCACACGGTGGAGGGGCGCGGTCCGCTCCCTGTGCGAAGCATAGTATCGATCTCGCGCACGACGGACGAGCATCTGGACGCGGCGGGCGTCGAGAGCCTGGTACGCTCCGCGCTGGATCGGCTCGGCGGAATTTCTCGCTTTGTAAAACCCGGACAGTGCGTGCTTATCAAGCCGAACCTGACCATTTGGCTCGTCGCCGAAACGGGCGCGACAACCGACCCCCGCGTTGTGGGAGCGCTCGCCCGAATCGTTCGTGAGGCTGGCGCCGGAACGGTCCAGGTGGGCGAATGCAGCTCTTGCGGACAGGTGACTCGCGAGATCATGGCCATCACTGGAATGGAGAAAGCCGCTCGCGAGGCCGGAGCGGAGCCGGTCTATTTCGACGAAGTCGAACAGGTAGAGATCAGCGTGCCGCTCGGCAAGCTGATCCACAAGATACCCGTACCTAGACCCTTGCTCGAAGCCGACGTAGTGATCGCCTGTCCCAAGCTGAAGACCCATTTTCTGGACCCGGTAACAGGCGCGCTGAAGCTATGGGTGGGCGCCGCGCGCCAGGACACGATGCACAGGCTGCACCGAGATCACGTACAGACCACGGTGGCCGATTTGCTCACGGTAACGCTGCCGGATCTTGTCGTGATGGATGCCATTATTGCAGGAGAAGGAAATGGTCCGGTAGCGGTGAGGGGCCGGTTTGTCGGATGCATTCTGGCATCCTCGGACCCGGTTGCGCTGGACAGGACGGCAGCAGACCTCGCCGGATTCGCAGACAGGCCGATGAGCTTTTGCGATGCGGCGGTAGAGCAAGGCATCGGCATCGCCGACAGGACTAGCATCGACGTCGTGGGCGCTTCCCTGGACGAGTGCCGCGTGTTCCTCGATCCGGAGCAGTTGGAGGGTTGGACCGAGAGCTACCCTGCGCGGGTGATCGCAGGCGAAGGCGTGACGCTACAAGGGACCCTGGGCCACTTCAAAGGGTTCGCCGACCTATGGCAGAAAGACCACATTTGGGATGTGATCGTCACTTTGCACGGAAAGCCGACGTTTATGATTGGCAGGGCGGAGGATCCCGAGTACGAGAAACATCTCCGCGAGGGGCGATACTTCGTGCTGGACGACGCTGCTCTGGACAAGTACAAGCACGACCCGCGTGTCGTCTTCATCCCCGGCAGCCCCATCGGCAACGAGATGATGCCGGTCATCATGGAGGCGCTGGGGGTAAATCTTCCTGGCAAGGCCGCGGAACAGATGATAAAATCCTGGCAGGCGCTGCGCGCGAAGTGGCTTTACCATAAGCCGGCACAATGAGCTGATGGATCATGGACACGTAGCTCGGGAGTTTATAGCGCCGGCGGTAAAGGCCGCTGCTCTTGGGAGTCACAGGCGCGTTCACCCATCGGATCGCGCTATCTCCAATCAAAGCTCGATTAGCTGTTGCCGCAGCCGCTTCACGATTGCAGCCAGCGTGTCCACGGTCTGGTCCAGCTCCTCGGCGGTGGTGGCGCGGCCCAGGGAGAAGCGAATGCCGCCGGCCGCGAGGCTGTCGGGGAGGCCTATGGCCTTTAGCACATGGGACGGCTCGATTGAGCCGGAGGAGCATGCGGACCCGCTGGAAGCGGCGACGCCGGCGCGATCCAGGTTCATGAGGATGGCCGAGCCCTCCGCGCCCGCAATAGAGACGTTGGCGTTGTTGGGCAGGCGGTATTCCGAGCGCGGACCGTTGAGCCGGATGTCGGGCACGGAATCGAACAGGGCGGCGACGAAGCGGTCTCGGAGCGCGGCAATGCGCGCGGATTCCTGCTCTTGCCGCGACCGCGCCAGCTCGACCGACTTGCCAAATCCCACGATTGCCGCCGTGTTCTCCGTGCCCGCCCGCTTCTCCCGCTCCTGCGTGCCGCCGAAGAGGATGGGCGAAACCTTCACCCCCGTCCGAATATAGAGACCCCCCACGCCTTTTGGTCCATAGAGCTTGTGCGCGGACATCGTCAGCAGATCGCACTCCACCTCCCGCACGCTCAATGACAGCGAGCCAAACGTCTGGACAGCGTCGGAATGGAAGAGCGCTCCGCGCGCGTGAGCCGCTGCTGCGATGCTGGATATGTCCTGAATCGTGCCGATCTCATTGTTTCCGTGCATGACCGAGACGAGCGCGGTCCGGTCCGTTATCGCGCTCGACAAGGCATCCAGGTCAATGAATCCCTCTTCGTCTACGCCAACGCGGGTGACGCCGTACCCTTGTGTCTCCAGAAAACGCGCCGCGTGTAAGACCGCGTGGTGCTCGATCGCGCTAATTACCAGGTGATTCCGCTCCTTTGGCGCCGCGAGCATAACGCCGATAAGCGCAAGATTGTCCGCTTCGGTGCCGCTGGAGGTGAAGGTTATCTCGCCGTAATCGGCGCTGAGAGCAGAGGCAGTTTCATCCCGCGCTATGTCCAGGGAGGCGCGGGCTTCCCGCCCTGCGGCGTGAATACTCGAGGGGTTGCCGAACCGCTCCGTCAGCCAGGGCATCATTGCGGCTGCGACTTCGGGATCTACCGGTGTCGTGGCGGCATGGTCAAGATAGATCATTATGCGATCTACAATCCGGAATCATTCGCTTTCCCATCGGGGCGGGAGTTGAATCGTAGCGCGGGCAAAGGGCTCTTTTTCCGCTTCGAAAATGAAACTGTGGAAGACGAGCGTCATGGCCTGAACATCCCCGGCCTTCAGTCCGGCCTCGGCGGATTGGAATCTGCGCACGATGTCTTCCCGCTTTTCGATTGCATTGTCGGGATCCGCGCCTCGCGGCAGGCGATAGTTTGCGAACGGCCCGGGCTTCCGCACTCCCCAGTAGGGGCGCTCCTGGGTCTCTATTCGAAGGCGTGCCCGCGCGAGGTATCGCGCATCGGGAATGGCGGCGGATTGGGGGGACGCGCCGGGGTCCGTCGCCGCAAGGACAAACAGCTGCTGCTGCTGGGGAGACAGCTCCGAATAGGTAAGACCGGCCCCGAAGGCTTTCCGTCGCTGCGCCGGAGTCAGTGCATCCCACAGGATGAGCTGTCCGCGGGCGTTGTTGAGAGGCGACAGGAACGCCGGAAACTGGTCAGCCGCCGACATCTCCTGCAAGGTCATTGCCTGCGCATCCGGCAGCGAGGCGACCTCGGCGAAGTCCTCCAAACGGAAGTTGCCCTGATCAATCTGCTCCTTCCAGCGGGCTACGGCGGTGGCCGGGGGCTCGGCCCACCGGTCTGCATCCAGCGTCCGGCTGCGGATCATCACGAAGCCGCCCTGCTTCCACCAGTGGTGGCCCGTTGCTCGGGAGAGGCGCGTTAGAATATCTCCAACGGGCATTTCCCGCATGTCGATTCCGGCTATCCGGGTTGTCCAAAGGCCGTCGGAAAGAGAGTCGAAAGGCGCTGCCGCGTCCAGTACTTCCAATGCATCCACAAGCCAGAAGAATGGGAGCGCGCCTTGCTGGTTGGTAAAAGGAGCGCGGCCGCTTGCCAGGACAGGTTTACTATCCGGCGACGTGTCCTTTGACTCTACCTTCTTTGGGAGGCGAACAGACACGGCGGCAGAGAGGGCGGCATCCTTGCGCCAACCCGCCGGCTCGATGGGGGGCATGTAATCGGAATTTTCCGAAAGCAGGCTGCTGGAGGACGGCATGGAGGCCATCATTCCGTATGTGCTGAAACCGTAGTTGGAGCGCTGACCTACCTGAAGACTGGTGCGCAGGTACGTCTGACGCCCCGCGACCAGCGTAAACCGGAGCCTGAGCGAAACTATCTGGCCGCGCGGCGCGCCGGAGGGCACGAACTCCTGCAAGAAGATGCGCTTAAGCTCCTCGGCTCGATCGTCCGGGATGGGACTGCAACCCGGAATCGAGGGCCACGCGAAACAGGTGGCGCTGCTGCGCGCCAGCGCGGACAACTGCTCGCGCGGCAGTCCTTTCATAAGCCGGTAGACCGGCGGCTTCCAGAGCCGGCGCTCGTGCAGATCCTGTAGAACGACCGACTGAACCTTGAGCGCCTCCTGTTTGCCGGGATCCTTTTCCAAAGCTATGCGGCTGGGGAGCTGTTCCTCCAGCCGTTCGCGCTGCTTCTGATCGAGCGGCGATAGTAGCTCGTAGGCTTCGGCCTCTTTGGCCAGGAGACTCGCGAGCGAATCAAGCCTGCGGTTGATGAAGCTCTGCTCGCGCCGCCGCGCTTCCTCCTTCTGGAGAAGGGTGTAACCCGCGCGGGCTTTGGCCGCTCCGGCCTTCGGGTCGTCGCGCCTCCATTGCCATTGATAGAAGACGGCAATGGCTGTTAGAGTCTCGGCAAGGGGCCTGTCGTGCACCGTGAGAGACAGGCGATTATCGGCTACGCCGGCATCCGAAAAGAAGCGAATCCCCGTCTGCTGGTTCATGTCCGCGAGCACGTCGCGCACCGGCAAATTGCGAAAGTGAAACGAATACTTTGCGGCCATCCGCGCGTCCGCTTCCAGGCGCGCCGGGGTCTGGCAGGGCGCCGCCGACGAGGTTGCAATGCCGAGGAGAAGCGGGACGATTCGCGCGATTTGATAAATAGCGGGATTTCGCAGAATGTTCACGTGAGACTCCACCGCGCGTCGGACGGCCGGTTCTTTGCGCTCCGTCCGCGCCTATAATGGACATTATACAGGAAACACGCGCCGGGCCGCGAATGAATAACGATCCGCATAAGCTCACGGCTAAACCCGTGAGCTATTATAGAGGAACCAGGCTGACGCCGGTTGTATAGCCCGCGAAGCGGGCTTTTATGGAGTAGATGCCTATACCAGGAGGTTCAGCGCGTGGTCGCGTGGTATAGGCTGGAAGGAATGGTCCATGAATCTATACGATCTTGATACACCCGCGCTCATCGTTGACCTCGACCGGCTCGAAACGAACATCGAACGAATGGCGAGAGTTACGCGAGACGGCGGCAAGGCCCTGCGGCCGCATACCAAGACCCATAAGACGCCCGAAATCGCGCGAATGCAGCTTGCGGCGGGGGCGCATGGAATCACGGTGGCAAAGTTGGGCGAGGCGGAAGTGATGGCCGGCGCGGGGTTCAGCGAAATCGATGACATCTTCGTGGCGAATCAGATCGTCGGCGCGGTGAAGATCGAGCGGTTGATTGCCCTCTCGCGGCGCGCGAGAATCATTGTGGGGGCGGACAGCCCGGAAGCGGTTGTTCCGATTGCAGAGGCTGCCCGCCGAGCGGGCATCGATATTCCCATTCGAATCGAAGTGGACACCGGCTTGAACAGAGCAGGAGTAAGAACCGTGGCGGCAGCCATCGACCTAGGTGGACTGATTTCGCGTACTCCGGGCGTCCACCTCGACGGCATATATACCCATGAAGGCCACGTGAACGCGTGCGGTGTGGAAAATCAGCAGAGAACATGCTCCGAAGTGGCGCGGCGGATGCGGGAGACCGCGCATGCGATGAGGGATAGCGGTATCGACCCCGGCATCGTGAGCGTGGGATCGACGGCGGGCGCGCCACTCATGGCGCGCGAAGAGGAGATCGACGAGATTCGCGCTGGCGTCTACGTCTTCAACGACCGCGGCCAGGTTCAGCGCGGCGGGCGCGAGGAGGACTGCGCGCTGACGATTCTCGCCACGGTCGTAAGCAGGCCGGACGAAACTACGGCGATTGTCGACTCGGGGACGAAGTCTCTGTCGGGCGACCGCAGCGTGGAGGCCAGCAAGTTTGGACAGATACTAGGAGAGCCTGGCGTCATCTTCGATTGGGCGAACGAAGAGCATGGACACCTGAATCTCAGCGATACTGCATTTCGCCCGAAAATCTTGGACAGGCTGCGAATTGTGCCATTCCACGCGTGCACCGCGACCAATATGCATGATACAATCTATGGCGTGCGTGGCGAGCGGGTGGAGACGACATGGAAAATCGCCGCGCGAGGGAAGATTCAGTGAATTCGGACGACCCACGCGACCTGAAACCTGTCATTCGCATGACGGCCGCTATCGTGACCTCTTTTTCGGGAGCCGCCTATCTCGGCATGACCATCGTGGGCGGCATCGTTCCCGAGCCGGATGGGTGGCGTCCCTTCCGGCTCGCCGCTGGCGTCGCCTTCGCGATTACGTGTCTTTGGTCCGCCGCTCTCTATCGCCAATGGTTTCTGGAGCCGCGGAATCGGTGAAGAACGGCATCAGATCGCAGACCGCGGGCAACGCCGTTACAAAGACCTTCGTGCTGCCGGAGACGACGGCGCTGGCTTTGATTGGGTGCCTGGACCTTCTCACAACCATCTACCTTGTCGCGTCGGGGCAGGCGCACGAGGCGAATCCGTTCATGGCGGGCGTCCTCTACTCCTATGGTCCTCGCGGCCTCATTGCAGCCAAAGTCGTGCTGCTGGCCGGTCCCCTGATCGCAGCCGAATCCGCCCGCAGGCGGAATCCTCAGTTCGTGAAAACCGCGCTCAGAATCGGAATCGTCCTCTATCTCGCGCTGTACGCAATAGCTTTCGCCCGCTACAACCAGGCCGACGGTTAAGCGCCAAGCTGGATTCGAAGATTGTACAGAAGCCCCCGGAGGGAATCGAACCCCCGAACATCTGGCCTGCAACCAGCGCCGTTAGCCATTCCGGATCGGAGGCATAAAACGATGAATCTGACCCCTGAGAACTGATCACTGACCGCTCAATGTGTGCCCTCGGCCCGATTCGAACGGGCGGCCTCCACCTTCGCAGAGTGGCGTTCTTGTCCACTGAACTACGAGGGCACATGTTCGCGGGCCAGGGGTCGAACCCGGACTCTTCTGGGTCAAAGCCAGACATGTTGCCATTACACCACCCGCGAGTATTCAATTTCTGGAGCGCCCGGAGGGATTCGAACCCCCATCATCCAGTTACGGCGCGCCGGGTAGAAGCCGGAGCCGGTACGAGCGCGTGCGTATCACAATCCGGGATATGCAATCCAAAATCCAAAATCTAAAAATTGAAAGGGCCCGCAGGGAATTGAACCCCGCTCCTGTGTTTAAGAAACACGCGCATCGCCACAATGCTTCAAGCCCCGGACTCATTACTGACTGCCGTCTTCCATCTTCTACCTTCCGCCTTCTACCTTCCACCTTCTATCTTCTCAATCCGGTATGGGCCCGGAGGGATTTGAACCCCCAATCCTTCGGGTAAAAGCCGACCGCGCTGCCGTTGCGCCACGAGCCCATTTCGCATCGTTGTCCGTTTGCGCGATCTGCGTTTCACCGCTCGCTCCTTTCGTCAAAGTGAGTAGGCGGGACACTTGCGAGGGGCTAGCGGCCCTCGCTATGGGGCCTTCGGCCTCGTGGCCGCCTTCGCGGACACTTGCTTTGCCCTGCTTGCACTTCAGCAACCGGCATCTCCACGCAGGCGGAGTAGAAGCGGCGGAGCCGCTCCCCGATACGTAGCTAAGGGTCATTAGCCCCTCGCGCCCACTACCCGCCTTCATACAGTTGTTTTTGGGCCGGCGACAGGAGTTGAACCTGCAACTTTCGCTTTACAAGAGCGCCGCGCTTCCAGATTGCGCCACGCCGGCACATTTATTCTGATTCCGACACGGCGGAGTTCGTACCTGCGGAGGCAGGTACTCGGCCGATGGCCAACCAGCGCAGGGGTTCATCCCGTGCGCACTGACATCTCAGGAATTGCGGACGTCAACGCCCGTCCGCAATGCGAATCCCCTGATCATCCGCCCACAGTCGAAGGTACTTGTTCTCCTCCTCCGTAGGCATGCGGTTAAGACGGCCACGCATCTGAACCACGGACCCTTTGTCGTTCACCTCGATGGTGACGCGGGTGAGCTCCGCGGACTTCTCCCAGATCACTTGCCCGTCTTCCGCATAGCCGGCAACTATCTGTGGGTAGCCGCGCAGCGAGAAGATAGCCGACATTCCCGACACACACCGCTGAACGTAGGAGTAGATGCAGTGCTTCTGCTTGCGGCCCTCCATCAGAAGATCGCGATTCGTACGCAGCTCCGCTACGCTCCAGACGCCGTTGCGTGTAACCATCTCCCAATCGGGAATCTGCAAACCCGCCCATTCGATAATGCTGTAGAGCCGGGCCCTTTGCATCTGGGCGTGCCACTCGTTCGTCAGCTTGATAACCGAGCCGGCGGTGCGTCCCTTCAGGCTGAACTCCGGCTCGTTGTGCAGCTTCCATGCAACGAAGTCGTTGACCTCGCCGAACGTAACCTTGTCCATCTCCTGATGGAACCGCGCGTAGAACTGAATCGCCTCCGCAAGCCGCCCGTTCGGGTCGTCGAAGAAGAAGTGATGAAATACGCGGTCGATCAGCTTCTCGACGATCTCCCTCGGCAGCCCTGCCGCGCGCATCTTCGCCCACCAGACGTTCTCGTGAATCAGGTTCGCGGGCGGCGCGGAGAGAAAGAGAAACGCCTCCCTGCTCGTCATGAACCACTTTACGAGCTTCGGAAAGCTGCCGCCCTGCGCCAGCGTCACGAACCACTGCCTGTACGTTTCGTGCATGCAGCTGAATGGATCCGCTTTCCGCATGCAGGGACCGTACAAACAGGCCGGCACGCTATACTCCACGAACATGTGCCTGAGCAGCCCAATAAGCTGCCGGTCGAGATTATAGGATTTCGGTCTGTATCCTTCGGGCTGACGAACTATCTTGCCCTCGATGCCTTTCAGATCGAGATGCTTTATGAGCTCATCTGCCGCCTTTTTCTTTTGCTTGCTTTTCCGCCTGACGCACTCGAAGGATTTTTTGCGGCTGGTCAACGCGTGAATAAACTGCTGTTCACGCCGCTGAGCGGCCGCTTTCCGCTCCCTCAGAGTGCCCGCCTCCAACCGGCACATCTTCCTTTCCTCCTTTCCTCCCTTGTTCCCATCCCTCATTTTTTTTGGCGGAAGGCGGAGGCATCGAACCCCACGGGCTTGCGTCCGCTGCCTGTTTCCGAGACAAGTTCCATGCCAGGGTTCCCAGCTGCGCCACTGGTCGTAGCGGCTGGGAGCGGTCGCCTTCCGCAGCTATATATAAGTCGTGTATAAAAAGTGGCGGAGACCGTTCTATCAGGGACCATTAACCATCGCCACCGGTGTTCGCGCTCGTTGAGTTGTCCGCTTTTAATCAAGGTTATGCGGAACAGATCATTTATGGCGAACCGGTCGGTCTTTTGTGTAGGCATATAACTCCCAGCTATACGCGGTTTCCGATCTCCGCCCTCCCGGCGGACCGACCCGAAGGCCGGACCCGCCAAGTCGTGTTACTCTACTGGACCTGCGCGAACAGATCCTCGGCAACGTCAAGCTCGATCTCTCGCGCATTACCGGACCGAATCGCCTGCTTTAGCGCCATGGCTCTTCGCGACGCCTGGTCCGCCAGCGACTGGGCCTCGGACATGGGCACGAACCGCTTCGCGTACTCGTGCTCCTTGTCGCGCTGCCGCTGTGCGTTGAACGCGTAGATGTTCTGTTCTTCCGGCGACGCCGCCGACAGCCAGTGCGCCTTCACGCGCGACGCCGAGCCGATCAGATGCAGAACGCGCTGAAGTGTCATCCGCTCGTCCAGCACCTCAACCTCCACTCGAAGGTTGTAGGCCGCCTGCGCCTCCTGAAGCCGCGCTATCCGCTCCTGAATCGCCTCGTACTCCTTTATGATTTCGCGAGGATCGCGATTCTCGTCTTCGCTCTCATCTTCGAACCGGAACAGCGAAGGCTTGAACTGTGTATCCAGCGACTTCACTCGCTCCTTCAGCATATCCAGCGCGTCCAATATTCGGTTACCTGTGATCAACATCTGTTCAGTCCTCCTTTCCAATCGTCCGGCCCATTAGTCTTCGTCATTCGTGACGGCGTTAGTGAGCCTGCTCCTTTTCCATAAGGTATCTCCGAAGCCCGGCCGGCATCTCTGATTCGCCTACCCCGGTCCACGCCCGCACGTGCAACAACGCGGTAGTCAGATCAGTACCCGCATAAGCCAGGTCGCCCGCGCTCGTATAAGCCGTGCTCCGATTCGCCGTCCGCGGCAGCAGCCTCACGTGAAACTCGGGTTCGGGCCTGCGCTTGCGCTCCGGCAGATGCTCGCCGGTCATGTCGACCACGGTCAACTGCGCCCTGCCCGTCTTCCCCCAAAATGTATGCTTCATTTGAAACTCCTTTCTTGTAACTTGGCGCGCCGCTGCCCTGCGGCTAAAGCCGCGGGC
The DNA here is from genome assembly GCA_038229495.1 of Chthonomonadales bacterium. Classification (GTDB taxonomy): domain Bacteria; phylum Armatimonadota; class Chthonomonadetes; order Chthonomonadales; family CAJBBX01; genus JBBROJ01. The sequence continues at coordinate 4,932 of JBBROJ010000097.1, read as the reverse complement.
TGAGAACGGCACGAATCCTGCCTTAGCAGGCTGACATTGGCGGGCCCGACGGGACTCGAACGCGCGATAACCAGATCGACAGTCTGGGACATTAGCCGCTATGCTACAGGCGCAATCGATTTTGGATCTTAGATTTTGGAATGGAATTCGGGCAATCCAAAATCCAAAATCCAAATTATTCTTGCCCCCGGAGAGATTCGAACTCCCATCTACGTGGTTCTAAGCCACGCCCCTCTACCAGTTGGGGTACGAAGGCAAACTCATCCCTCATCCCTCATAACATTGGGAGCGGCGGGGAGATTCGAACTCCCGATTGCAGGGTTATGAGCCCTGTGCCTTGCCACTTGGCTACACCGCATCAAGTTTCTATATGGTTCCGGGGGTGGGGCTCGAACCCACGCACACTCGCTTAACAGGCGAGCGCTCTGCCAACTGAGCTACCCCGAATTACAGCATCTGCTTCGAGCGGGCGAAGAGAATCGAACTTAAGCATCTTAATCTTTCAGACTGGCGGCCTGTCACGCTAAGCCATTACGCCACGCCCGCTCGTTCTCGCGAAATATGGTAGTAACATATGGTTGGAGTGGAAGGTATCGCGCCTTCGTCTCTCGGGTTTCGGCCGAGCGCTTGGAACTGTCTCAGCTACACTCCATCGAATCGCAAGAAGGTTTCATAGCCTGTAGGGGAATCGAACCCCCGTTGCCTCCTTGAAAGAGAGGTGTCCTCGCCACTGGACGAACAGGCCGTAGATTTACAATCCAAAATCCGAAATCTAAAAATCCAAAAATATGTTTGTCGGGGCGGCAGGCTTCGAACCTGCGGCTTCCACGTCCCAAGCGTGGCGCGCTACCCCTGCGCTACACCCCGATATAGAACCTGAACCGGACAGCAAATGTGGGCGCGGCAGGACTTGAACCTACACAGCACGCGGCTACGGTTTTACAGACCCTGGGCCTCACCAATGGCCAAGCGCGCCCATTTCGAACCGGTTTGGCGATAGTAATAGTCGCTCTCCATGAGCGCCTCCTTTCCCTCTGTTGTTCGTGTGGCTTCCCCAAATGGGGTGCCGGATGGGACTCAAACCCACTATTCTCAGGGCCACAACCTGAAGGCGCGTTCGCTTTGCCTTCCGGCACAACGATAATTCTTATTGCCACAATCGCTAACTATTCAGCACAGAAGGTGGAGACGGTCGGAATTGAACCGGCATCAAGCGCTGTGCGAAGGCGCTCTTGAATTGGCGTCAGTCTATAGAACATGCGTCTCCGTGAACTCGACCTTTAGTGACGCAATTCAGCTGCTGGTAGAAAGCTCGCCCGCACGCTTCACATAGAAAAACGGCCCGATCTGGACATTCGCCAGATCGGGCCGCTTCTTAAAATCCTGTTGTTATGAGGACTCTAACATGGACTCCGATCTGGAATTCTCGCCGGGCGGCTGCTCCGATACGAATCATTGGAGGCAACTTGCAGGGCCAGGACCTGCGGCATGACGGCGAGAAGTGACGCGAAACGCTCTCTACCGCACGCGGACATACCCACGACTTTGATCAAGCCAAAGCCGGGATTCTGCCCATTTTCAATTGTCTGTTTTTGCGTGTTCATGGTTGAAAGTGCGTCTAACCTATCGGTGTCTGTTCCTCAGGGTGATGCTGCCGAGCCATTATTTAGCCGGATAACCAACACCGCTACGTATCTTAACACGGCTGCCGGGTGGTTGTCAATACCTTCTGCGGAAATTTATGATAAATTTTACTGATTGTTTGCCGGCTTCTTGATATCGGCGAGAATCGCCATCTCCGGTGAGCGCTTATAGTACGGGTCGAGCGGATAACAGCCGGAGACCAATCCGTTGCGGGGAGCGGTGGTGCAGTCGCTGAAGGTACGGCACAATCGCTTTGTTTGGATCGGGCCGCCGGAAAGCATATCGCGCGGCAAATCGGGGTAGGAGAGGACCATGCGGCCCAATCCCACAAAATCGGTCCACCCTTTCCGCACAGCCGCCTGCGCCACGTAGGGCAGGTACTCCTGGAGGTAGGTGTAGGCCGTACCGACAATCGCGAAATCCGGGAAGAGCTGCTTGAGATACCGCACGACCTCCATCTGGCGCGCGACTCCGATCAACGGGTCCTCGGGCGGCTGGTAGCCGTCCGACGGCGGGTAGAGCGCGGGTCGCTGGATGTGGGGGTTGTAGTAGGGACTGCCCGCCGTGATGTTGACGAATCGGATATTGAGATCGCGCAGAATCTCGAAGAGCGCGACGGTCTCGGAGAGATCGAGGTCGGTCGGCTGGTCTTGATTCACGCCGAACGCGTATCGGTAGGGCATGGCGTCGCAATAGGTCTCGTAGATTCCGGGTCCCAGGCGGCCCGGCGTAGACTGATACGGGTCGGGCTTGTAGGGAACGATGTCGAACGCGCTGAGGCGGACGCCGATTCCAAGGCCGGGCGCTTCAGCCCGGATACCATCTACTATCTCTCTCAAAAAGCGGGTTCGATTCTCCAGGGAACCGCCATAGAGGCCGGGCCGCGTAAAGGCGCTGAGGAATTCGTGACCGAGATAGCCGTGGCAGTGCTTGAGGTCGACGAATCGGAATCCGCAGGCTTGCGCTCGCTTCGCCGCGAGAACAAAATCGTCCACCAGGTGAAGAATGTCGTCATCGGTTAGCAGGGGATGATCGTCCGAAATGCCGAACTTGCGGTCCAAAATCGGGTGATGGTACAGGATTGCCGGCTCCAGCCGCTTCTTGTCGTTGGGCCGCGCGAACCTGCCCGAATGGGTCAGTTGAAGACCGACGAGCAGCCCGTCGTCGCTTCCAATCGCCTCGACGTGGGCTGCGGCCAGGGATTCCCGCAAGCCGGTTATAGCGTCCTGATTCGCCTCATTCATTACGAGCTGGTTGGGGTTGGCGCGCCCGTCGAATCGCACGGCGACCGCCTCGCCGCCCCAGATTATCTTGGCCCCGCTCTCGCCGAACCGCCGCCACCGCCGAACCGTGTTCTCCGTGGGCTTTCCGTTGGCCGTGCCGTCCCACCCTTCCATCGGCTGAATCGCGAACCGGTTGGCGACCGTAAATCTGGAATCGGTCGAATCGCCCAGCGGCACGTTCATCGGCCGGGCAAGCGATGATTCAGGAGCAGATTCCAGCGTGTCGTCGCAGGGAATCTCGATTCCAAGATCGCGGAGGTGCGACTGAAACGCGCTCACGCTTCGCAGGCCGCCGATTTTAGGGTAGTCGCCAACACTCATGGTTGTCAGAAAAACGCTTCGGCCCCCCAACCCCCAATCCTGAGGGAGTCATGGGTCTCGGCGACAGTATCGTGCCGCGGTCAAGCAGCGAGATATGATCGGTGTCAAGAAGATAGATCATTGGCGGGTGTAGGCTGTGACTACCGGTAATCCGCGCCGAGGCGTGCTGCCTCCTCATAAAGCGGATCGTCTTTGAATGCGCCGAATCGCGCCTCCCACCATGGCTTGTCGGAGTCCGGGCCGCATTCGACGGACTGCTTTAATTTCGCCAACTCCGATTCCAGAACGGAAACTCGTTCTTCAAGAGACACGTTTGCCATTTCACTGTACCTTCGCTCGCATCGGCTACCCATATTCATCATACCATAGCCACGGAAGTCTATTGGCCGGACAGGAAAGCGGCGACGAATCGGTAGAAGTTCCAAACGTCCACTTTCGAGGACATCTCGAAGGGCGAATGCATGGAGAGCAACGGTACGCCGAGGTCGGCCACCTCCATGCCATAGGCGCTCAAGAAGCCGCCGATGGTGCCACCACCGCCTGTGTCCACTTTGGGCGTCTGCGTCTGCCAGGGGATACCGTTGGAATCGAGTACGCCGCGGATGCGGGCCACGAACTCCGAATTAGCATTGAACCCCTGCCTGTAGAGCTTGATGGCTACGCCGTAGCCGAGTTTTGCGGCGTTCGTAGCTTCGCTGGTCTGCGGAAAGAGGGGGTTGACACCATCGTTGCAATCGGCGGAGACGACCTGCGCGCTGCGGAGCGTTTGGCGAAGATCCAGGTCTGTGTAGGCGCTGCCGCGCTGCGCCCCGACCAGCCGCGCGAGCGAGTCGTTCAGAAACTGCGAGGCCGCCCCCGTGTTATTGACCGATCCTACCTCCTCGAAGTTGGAGAGATACGCGACTGACGTATAGCGCGGCGTACCTTTTGCATTGATGAGCGCCCGCGCGGCGCAGTAAGTACAGAGCCGATCGTCCTGGCCGTACGCCCCGATAAGGCCGCGATCCACGCCCACGTCGGCCGGATTTGCGGCGGGCACGAGGTCCAGCTCCGCGCTTACGAGATCATCCTCGCCGATATGATAGGTCTCAATAATCTGGCGCAGAACCTCCGCCGCCACACCCGACTTCTCTCCCGGCACGCTCCCCGCCACCGGGTCGAGCTCTTCGCCCGTCAGCACGCCGGTATACGTGCGAGTCTGGAGGTCTTTGTCGCTGTGCGGCGCGTTGTCGGGGATGACGAACTGCGGCTCGCCGGGCTGGAGGCCGAGAGAGACGTCTATCGTCCTGCCGTCCTTCGTATCTATCCGCCCGATGAGCGCGAGGGGAAGATTCGACCACTGGTACTTCTTGATTCCACCGTAGTAGACGGTCTTGAACAGAGCAAATTCGGAAGCGGGCTGCACCGGGCGCGGCTTCAAGCCGATGTGGGGACTGTCCTGATGGGTCGCAACGATTCGCGTGCCGGAGATCATCGGTTCCGAACCGACGACCGTCAGCACGAGCGCGCGGTCCCGGCCGTTGATGTAGAGGCGCGCGCCGGGCTTGACCTGCTTCGTGTCTCTGTACTCCTCGAATCCGGCGGCCCGCGCCAGGCGGATTGTCTCCAGAGTTGAGGTGCGGGCGCTGCGGACTTTCTTGAGAAAGACTTTATAGTCCTCCGCATAGCGGAAGACCTCTTCCTT
>JBBROJ010000096.1:0-19801 GCA_038229495.1 Chthonomonadales bacterium | reverse complement strand
TGTGCGGAAAGTGCCATGGCACGTCTGATTCCGTAAAGCGTCCACCCGGTAAGCAGGTGAGCGTGCGGGATGCGCAACTCCATCCTCCGGCGGGGCTGGAGGACAGCGCCTGCGTCAAAAAGGGTGGAGAGAAGCTGTCGTGTCTCACATGCCACGCGGCGCACCCGGATGCGCGCACGGATCGCGCCCACTATGAAGCGGTCTGCTTGAGCTGTCATGCGGGACCCGGCAAGGCCGGGCCGAACGTTCAGGAGGGCGGGCTGCCCAACTCCACCAAGTCCGCCGGGATTGAGGAGAGATTCGTACACAAATCGAAACCGTGTCCCATCACCCCTTCAAAGAACTGCCTGTCCTGCCACATGCGGACCGGTAAAGTTTTCCTGGGGGGCGGCACGGCGACCGATCACTGCATACGGCGGAGACCGCCCAGGGATGAGGCAATGGGCGGAACGGCGGATATGTCGCAAATGGGCGGCTGAAGCGTGCCGACGACGTAAGGGAGACGACCTGAAATTCTGCGCTCGACCTGAAACAGCCTCCGGAAAAATAGCATGATTCTCGTCATTGACAACTACGACAGCTTTACCTACAATATCGTGCAGTACCTCGGGGAGATGGGGCAGGAGGTCGAGGTACGCCGAAACGACGAGGTGACGCTCGACGAGATCGCCGCTCTCAAGCCGGATCGAATCGTGATCTCGCCGGGCCCCTGCACTCCTAACGAGGCGGGTATTTCCGTGCCTCTCATACAGCGCTTCGCGGGCCAGATTCCGATTCTCGGCGTCTGCCTGGGACATCAATCCATCGGGCAGGCGTTCGGCGGACAGGTCGTGCGAAACTATCGCGTGCTGCATGGCAAGACGTCGCCCATCCGCCATGCGGGTGCGGGCGTTTTCCGCGGCCTGCCCAATCCCTTCGCGGCCACGCGCTACCACTCGCTCGTCATCGACCGCGAATCGATGCCCGATTGTCTGGAGATTACCGCTGAGACTGAAGAGGGAGAGATCATGGGCGTGCGGCATCGCGAATATCCCGTCGAAGGGGTCCAGTTCCACCCCGAATCGGTGATGACCCCGGATGGAAAGACCCTCCTTCATAACTTTGCCGAGGCTTCTCGCTAGCCCGGCAATAGTGCATGTGAAGTGCGATTCAGTCTCTTAGTCCCTCCCTTTTGTGGTATCCTTGAAACCGTCTGTTTAGTGTATTCCGTCTGGCATTTGGAAGGTTGGAGGAGCTGCTCTTGGTTCACGACCTCAGTAGCCTGGGCAAGGGGACCCGCGACTGCCCACGATGCCGTCACACGATGGAGAGGCTCAAGACGCGCCTTTCGATGCCGCAGAATGCCGGATACATTCTGGACGACGAACGCGAGGGCAGTGCCTGCCTCACCTTTTTGCTATTTGACTGGATCGGTCTCTTGCTAATGCAGTTATACCGACACACTCTCGTGCCGATGACTTCCAAGCTTATCGGCGAGCGGCGAGAACGAAAGTTGCTAAAAGTGTTGCGGGAGTACCCGGAATCGCTTATCTGTCCCTATTGCAGCCATCTCATAAAGCTCAAGTGAGCTGTCCGCCCTGCCCAATTTCATGAGTATTTATACAGACCGGATTCAACGCGTTCAGGAGCTTCTTCGAGAAAGCAATACGGCGGCGGCGGTCTTCGCGCCTTCCGATCAGATGCGTTACCTGACGGGATGGGCCGAATCGGGCCATGAGCGGTTTCTCGCCCTGCTGGTCCCGGCGGAAGGCGACCCTGTGTTTGTGGTTCCCGCCATGAACGCGCCACAGGCTAAGCGGAACCCGGCGGGTATTCGGAATGTCGTGGGGTGGCCCGATTCGGAGGGGTGGCTCAAGCCGGTCCAGCGCCTCCTCCGTCGCTGGAAAGTATCGCGCCGCGCGCTGTTGATTGACGATGATCTGGCAAGCGTTCACCTCCTCGATCTACAGACGCTCGCTCCACGGTCGCCCTGCGCGGCGGCGGGGCCGGTGATGCAGACATTGCGGGAGATCAAGTCCGCCGACGAGCTGGATACGCTGGAACGGTCCGCGAAGCTCACGGATTCTGTGTACGAAGAGACGGTCCAACAGCTGCGAGAGGGCATGACCGAGGAGGACTTTCAAGACGTAGTGGCACAGTCCTACAAGGCGCGCGGGACCCGTCCGGCCTTCGCGATTATCTGCTTCGGTGCGAACACCGCACTGCCCCATCATCATCCGGGACAGGCGAAGCTCAAGCGCGGCAACGTGGTGATCATGGACATCGGCTGCGTACTGGACGACTACTATTCCGACATCACGCGGACGGTGGTGTTCGGGCGGCCCAAGCCGCTCGTGTCCGAGGTCTACGGCATCGTCCATAACGCCTACCGGGCGGCGTTGGAGTTCGGTAAGCCCGGTGTAACTGGTGAACAGGTAGATTCTGCCGCCCGACACGTGATCGACGACGCGGGCTATGGCAAGTATTTCATCCACCGCACGGGCCACGGAATCGGATTGTCGGGCCACGAGCCGCCCAATATCGTCAAGGGCAACATCCAGCCGCTCCGCGCGGGCATGTGCTTCAGCGATGAGCCGGGAATCTATTTGCCGGGCAAGTTCGGCGTACGCATCGAGAACATCGTAAAGGTAACGAATAGCGGTCTTCGCTCCCTGAACGCGGAGCCGCCTGCTGCGATACAGGTCGTAAATTCATAGACGGATTTCAAGAGGACTTTCACTATGCTCGTGGAGGCGCTGCGTAAGCTGGTCAATGGGGACGGCCTGACGCAACAGGAGTCTTCCGACGTGATGACCGCCATTATCGACGGCGCGGCATCGCACGCGCAGGTTGGCGCGCTGCTCGCCGCGCTGCGCACGAAGCGGGAGACTGTGGACGAGCTCACCGGGTTCGCGCGCGTCATGCGGGCCCGCTCGATTAAGGTTACGCCGACCCGGCGGCCGCTCCTTGACACCTGCGGGACCGGCGGCGACTCCTGCGATACGTTTAATATCTCCACTACGGCGGCGTTCGTCGTGGCGGCGGCAGGTGTGGCCGTGGCGAAGCACGGCAATCGGGCGGTCTCCAGCAAATGCGGGAGCGCCGACGTACTGGCAGCCCTGGGAGTCGAGTTGCGGCTGACGCCTGAGCAGATCGGCCAGTGTATCGATACGGTGGGCGTCGGGTTCATGTACGCGCCCAGCCACCATCCTTCGATGAAGAATGTGGCGCAGATTCGCCGCGAGCTTGCCATCCGCACGGTCTTCAACGTCCTCGGCCCGCTCACGAATCCGGCAGGCGCAACCCGGCAGCTTATCGGAGTATTCGACCCGGATCTCTGTCCCAGGCTTGCGGAGACGCTCGGGCGGCTCGGCTGCGAGCGCGCGATGGTCGTGCACGGCATGGACGGCATGGACGAGATTTCGAATGTCGGGCCGACCAAAATCAGCCACCTCCAGAACGGGCGCGTATCCACCGACCAGAGAATCCCCGCGGAGTTCTTCCTCGTGCCAGGAACTCTGGAAGAGATTTGCGGTGGAGACAGTCCGCAGGAAAACGCGCAGATCATGATGGCGGTCCTGAACGGCGAGACCGGCGCGCGACGCGACGTGGTCTCCGTAAACGCCGCCGCCGGGCTGATTTTGGGCGGCATGGCAGAGGGATGGCGTGACGGCATCGCTCTCGCCCACCGCATGATCGACACGAAGCGCGCTTTGGGGGTGCTGCAAAAGCTGGTGGAGTTCACGGGCCAGTTTTCGGAGGCGGCAAATCGTCCGCCGTAGCCGCCTCAGCAAGAGCAGCAGCAACAGTAACGAAAGGCAGATTTAGCCATTATGAACGTAGTGAACATTATAACGGCGAAGAATCCAATTCATGAATTTGGTTCTTTATTATGTTCATTATGTTCATAATGGCTAACCAATTTCAGGCAATTCAATGAGCGTACTATCACAAATTCTGGCCGATAAACGTACCGAAGTAGATTGCGCGCGCCGCCGCATCCCCCATGCTGAATTAGAGAAACGAATCCGCGATCTTCCGCCTGCGCTCGGCTTCGAATCCGCCCTGCGTGCCGCTCCCTCGCCCGCCCTGATTGCGGAAGTAAAGAAGGCGTCGCCGTCCAAAGGCGTGATTCGTGCTGATTTCGACGCCGTCTCCATCGCTCGGACTTATGCTCAGAATGGCGCGGCGTGTCTCTCCGTTCTCACAGACGAACCCTATTTTCAGGGCCACCTGAGCCATCTGCGCGCGATTCGCGACGCGGTGGACGTGCCGCTCCTCCGAAAGGACTTCCTTTTCGACGATTACCAGCTTCTGGAAGCCCGCGCTGCAGGCGCGGATGCCGTGCTTCTCATTGTGGCGGCCCTCACGGCTACCGAGTTGGAGTGGATGCTGGAAGCGACGCATGCCCTGGGGATGGACGCGCTGGTAGAGGTGCATGATAAGGAGGAGCTGGACGAGGCGCTCGCGACATCGGCGCGGCTCATCGGCATCAACAACCGCGACCTGCACCGGTTCCGCACCACTCTCCAGACCACCCTCGATCTGCTGCCGCGCGTCCCGCCGGACCGCCTGGTCGTCAGCGAAAGCGGAATCAGCCACCGCGCCGACGTGCAAAAGCTCTCGGAGGCAGGCGTCCACGCGATTCTGGTCGGCGAGGCCTTCATGCGCGAGCCGGACATCGCGGGCAAGATGCACGAGATGCTTGCAACGGCGTAGTTTCACCGCCCGCTTCGCTAGAGACGCTGAGCGCGCAGAGAAGGTCGGGACTAGGTGACACGCGTTAATATTTGCGGCATTACGAACCTTGGGACGTAAGGACGGGGTAATAGATCAGCAGGAAGTGACTACGATGGATGCGGCGCTGAACATTGTGACGAAAGTGTTACCGGGACACCGCATAGAGTTCCTGGCGCCGGAACTGCCGGAGGGCGAGGAGGTGGCGGTTACGGTTGTACTGACCGGTTCGACCGATCAGGCAGGCATTGACTCACGATTTCGCGCCCTTGCCATGCGCTGGCAAAGGGAGACGGAGGCGCATTCCTCCATCTCGCAGATAGCCATGCATCCCGCTTACCAGGAGATCATCGGAGTGGGGCATGCCGCGATTGCGCTGATTCTGCGCGAGTTACAACAGCGGCCGAATCACTGGTTTTGGGCCTTGCGGGCAATCACGGGCGAAGACCCGATACAACCCGAGCAGCGCGGCAAGTTCCGCGAGATGACCTCCGCCTGGCTTCAATGGGGTAAACAACGCGGATATATATCGTGAGCGCCCTGATTGAGAGTCTGTTTCCAGATTTGGCGGATGCCGGGTATCGCATCACCAGTCCCGCAACAGCAGATTATAACTGCATCGCGTGGGCTGCAAAGGATGTAGAAAACTGGTGGTGGCCCGATCCGTTCGGTGATTATTTCTGGCCGTCGCCGGCTGCGCGCGAAGAGACTTTAGAGGCGTTTGCAGCCGCCTATAATTCGCTCGGTTACGAACCGTCCGCGAGCGCCGAAATGGAGGCGGGAGTCGAGAAAATCGGGATATGTCAACGCCTTCGGAGTGCCGATGCACGCCGCGCGTCAACAGCCCTCAGGCGTATGGACGAGTAAATTGGGGCAGATGGAAGACATCGAGCATAACATGCTTGAAGCCCTCCGAGGAGACGTGTATGGACGTGTCGGCCTCATCTTGCGGCGGCCTGGCGGCTCTTAGGGGAGGTGCGAGGCATTGAATACCTCGCTGGAGGGCGGCTGCGCCGCCAACCGTCCTCGCGGACGGACGACATGCCCAACGCATCGTTGGTGTTCCGCCCGGAGGGCGGTCGGCCGCAGGCCCTCCAGCGAGGGAATTTATTCCCTCGTACCTGCATCCACGCCGCCGCGCATAAATATTCTGGGCGACCGGTGTCACGCGCGATCCTAACGAACGTACTGTCTATTTGACTCACAAGCCGCCACCTCGGGGCATTTCTTTTGCACCACCTATCAGTTGTAACGGGCCGTTGCCGGGCGGTCGGCTAACTTATTTAATCTCTACGGGTATGTCGGAAACTCGAACACGTATCAAAATTTGCGGCATCACGAATTCGGAGGACGCACGGGCCGCCATCGATTACGGCGCGGACGCTCTCGGGTTCATCCTCGTTCCAGAATCACCTCGACGTATTGATGAGATCTCGTTTCATAGGATGGGACAGATAAACTATCTGTTTGTCGACCGCGTAGTAGTAGTTCAGCGACCTTCGGATGCGCGGGAATATGCATACGACTATGTCCAGTTCTATCGCGAAGAAGACGACAAGCAAGATTGGTGGTACGATTCGTGGCAGCATATCCGAGCATTTCGCGTCAAAGATGAAGAGAGTCTGGACGACATCGAATCGTACAGGTTTCACGAGGGAATGCGTGCCTACCTTCTCGACGCCTATAATCAGGATAAGCTGGGAGGCAGCGGCGAAACATTCAATTGGGAATTGGCGGTCGAGGCGAAGCGTAGATTCGGAAAGCCCATCATTCTTGCGGGCGGCCTGACGCCGGAGAACGTTGGAGAAGCTATCGCGACGGTCCAACCCTATGCGGTAGATGTTTCGAGCGGCGTCGAGGCGGAACCGGGCCGCAAGGACCACGCCAGGCTGAAGGCATTCATAGATGCCGTGCGAGAGGCCGACCGCCATCTTATCGACCCAACGACCTGACGACCCATAAACGCCAATGTCCAAAACCGCGCTCTGGATAATCTCGGCCCTCCTCTTCTGCGGAGCCATCTACCTGCTCTACATCTATCTGCCGGGTCGCCAATCAGAGCTTGCCAAGCACGGCAAATTCGATAAATACGGGCAGGTTCAGATGAAGGACAGCAGGCCGGACGGCGACGGGAAGGTGAGCCTCTTCGTTACGGTGCTCTACAAAGACGAAGAGGGTAAGAATCACCGCTCCACCAGGCAGATGTACGATGCGGGGCTGTGGGACAGCCTGAAGACGAACCAGGATATTAAGGTCTACTACCTGCCGGCCGACCCCGACAACGGTTCCGTCGAAGGCGCGGAGGGAATGACGACCCCGCGCGCCGGGGCCTTCCGCTTTCTCGCCTGGACCACCGTCCTCGCCGGTTTCATTACCGCCTTCCTCGCCTGGCGCGCTCCCAAACCCAGCGGCGACCGGGGTCCCGTAATGACACGCCGCTGAAAGGGTCAATTGGTCAATCAGTAAATGGGTCAATGAACGGCCCAACGACCCGACGACCCAACGACCCATTGACCCTCTTCCTCCCCCAGAATTGGGGGCCGGGGGGCAAACCAACGACCCACTATGCCTCCCCTTCCTCCCGGCCCCAAAGGCAAGCTGCTCACCGGCGTTCTCGACGACTATCGCCGCGACGCGCTCCGATTCTTCACTGCCTGCGCCCGCGACTATGGCGATTTCGTGCCGCTCCGATTCGGACCGCAAAAGGCGTTCCTCGTCAGCCACCCGGACCTCATCGACGAGATTTTGGTTCAAAACTATCGGAACTTCACCAAGGGGCCCGCGCTGCGCAACAACCGCCTCGTCTTCGGGAACGGGCTTCTGACCAGTGAGGGCGATTTCTGGAGGCAGCAGCGCAGGCTCGCGCAGCCGGCCTTTCACCGCGAGCGAATCAACGCCTACGCCGAGGTGATGGTGGATTGCACACAGCGTCGAATCGCGCTCTGGAAGGATGGCGAGACCCGCGACATTCATGACGAGATGATGCGGATCACCATGGAGATAGCCGCCCGCACCCTGTTCGGCGCGGGCGTCGAGGGAATCGCGGACGAGGTCGCCGGCTGCATGCACGTCCTTCAGGACGGGGTAATGCGCCGATTTCAGAGTCTCTTGAACCTGCCTGAGTGGGTCCCGACGCCCAGCCATATCCGTCTACAGCGAGCCGTAGACAAGCTGGATCGCATCGTATACGGATTCATAGACGACCGCCGAAGGTCCGGCGAGGACCGTGCTGATCTGCTCTCGGCGCTGCTCCAGGTGCGGGACGAAGACGGCAGCCGCATGACCGACAAGCAGCTTCGCGACGAGGTACTGACACTCTTCCTCGCCGGGCACGAGACCACGGCGCTTGCGCTGACCTGGACGCTGATGCTCTTGTCACAGAATCCGGAAATCGAAACCCGTTTGGCCGAGGAGCTGAGAATGAATCTCGGCCACGACCCGCCCACCATCGATGACCGGGCGCGGCTGCCGTACACCGAAGCGGTAGTATTGGAAGGAATGCGCCTCTACCCGCCCGCATGGGCGCTCGCCCGAACCGCTATCGAAGCCTCCACGGTCGGCGGCTACCCCGTTCCTCGCGGCGCTCTGATCCTTATTCTGCAATGGGTCGTGCATCGCGACGCTCGCTGGTTTGCCGAGCCGGAGCGATTCCTGCCGGAACGCTGGGAGGGAGACTTCGCGAAGACGCTCCCACGCCACGCCTATCTCCCATTCGGCGGAGGGCCGCGCACCTGCATCGGCAACACCTTCTCGATGGTCGAGGCCGTCATGCTCCTGGCGACCCTCGTTCAGCGATTCTCATTCCGCCTCGTGCCCGGCCAGAACCTCGTCCTCCAGCCCGCCATCACCCTCCGGCCGCTCCACGGCCTCCACATGACCGTCTGCCGCCGCTGATATCCTCATGTGGTAAACTAGGAAAATTAACCACGGGGGGACACGGGGAAGGTCGAGAACTTTTAACCACGGATAAACACGAATAAACACGGATAAAATAGAGACCTATTCGCCTTTTATCTGTGTGCATCTGTGCAAATCTGTGGACAGGAATCCTCTCTCCCTCTGTGTTCCCCGTGCTCCCCGTGTCCTTCGTGGTTTAATAGCCGTTTAGTATGAGGAAGCTTCAATGACGACGATGACGACTCTGCCGGATTCGCGCGGCCACTTCGGCGATTTCGGCGGGCGGTTCGTGCCCGAGACCCTGATACCGGCGCTCGACGAGCTGTCGGCGGAGTATGCGCGCTCGCAGGCCGATCCGGAGTTCAAGGCAGAGCTGGAATACTACTTCCGGGACTTCGTGGGCCGCGAAACGCCGCTCTATTTCGCCGAGCGATTGACGGCGCATTTCGGCGGGGCGAAGATCTACATCAAGCGGGAAGACCTCTGTCATACGGGCGCTCACAAGATCAACAATGCCATCGGCCAAGGTCTGTTGGCAAAGCGAATGGGAAAGCCGCGAATCATAGCGGAGACGGGGGCGGGCCAGCACGGCGTAGCGACCGCCACGGCGTGCGCTCTTTTCGGATTCTCGTGCGAAGTGTATATGGGTGAGGAAGACATTCATCGGCAGGCGCTCAACGTCTACCGCATGAAGCTGCTCGGCGCGAAGGTCATTCCCGTGACCAGCGGCACGGCCACCCTGAAGGATGCCACCAGCGAGGCGATTCGCGACTGGGTTACCAACGTCCGCGACACGCACTACATTATCGGCTCGGTGGTCGGTCCGCACCCCTATCCCATGCTCGTGCGGGATTTCCAATCGGTCATAGGCATCGAGGCGCGGCGGCAGATTCTGGACCGCGAAGGACGGCTGCCGGACCTCGTCATCGCCTGCGTGGGCGGCGGCTCCAACGCTATGGGCATCTTCTACCCGTTCATTCAGGACGAATCGGTACGGCTGGTTGGCGTAGAGGCGGCGGGACGGGGCATCGAGACAGGCGAGCATTGCGCCACGCTGACGGAAGGCGTGCCAGGCGTCCTCCACGGCAGCAAGAGCTACCTGTTGCAGGATTCCGACGGGCAGATTTCGCCCTCGCACTCGATCTCCGCAGGCCTTGACTATCCGGGCGTGGGTCCTGAGCACAGCTGGCTCAAGGAGACGGGCCGCGCCGAGTATGTCTCCATCACCGATTCGGAGGCGCTGCGAGGTTTCCAGCTTCTAGCCCGCACGGAAGGTATTATTCCCGCGCTCGAGTGCTCGCACGCGGTCGCGCACCTCGCGAAGATAGCCCCGTCGATGCGCCCGGACCAGGTGATCGTCTTCAACCTCTCAGGCCGGGGCGACAAAGACATGGAGACCGCCTCCAAAGCGCTGGAGTTGACGCTGTAAGTTAGCCATAATATACATTATGAACATCATGGGGAATCCCATCAACAGTCCTCATTACGTTCATAATGGCTCATCCTCAAGAGAAATGATGGCTCGATGAGTCGATTGACCGACCGGCTTACCCATTTGAGATCGCAGGGCGAAAAAGCCCTGATCTGCTACGTCGTTGCGGGCGATCCGACGTTCGAGCGGACGGTCGAGATCGTGCATGCGCTAGACGATGCCGAGGTCGACGCGATAGAGCTGGGCGTGCCGTTCTCCGACCCGCTTGCCGACGGCCCAAGTATCCAGGCTGCGGCGCATCGCGCGCTCGCTCGAGGGGCGTCTGTTCCCCGGACGTTTGAGCTCGTCCGCAAGATTCGAGAGCGCTCCCAAATTCCTATTGTCCTGATGACCTATTTCAACCCGACCATGCGGTACGGCGTTGAGCGGTTCACGCGAGATGCCGCATCGTCAGGCGCGGACGCGGCCATCCAGACCGACCTGACGCCCGAAGAATCGGAAGAGTGGGTTGCGGCCGCCCGCGATTCTGGACTGGACACGGTATTCCTCCTCGCGCCAACGAGCACGGACGTCCGAATCGACGTTGTCTCCCGGCTCTCCACCGGCTTCGTCTATTGCGTGTCACGCACGGGTGTCACCGGCGCGCGACAGGACGTGCCTGCGGAACTTCCCGCGCTCGTCCAGCGTGTCAAAGAGAGAACCTTCGCGCCCGTTTGCGTCGGCTTCGGTATCTCGCAGCCGGAGCACGTTCGCCGAATCGGGGCGTTCGCGGATGGCGTAGTTGTTGGAAGCGCGCTCGTCGACGTAATTGCCCGCAACGGCGACAGCCCGGACCTCGCAAGTGAGGTGCGCGCCTTCGCAGATAATCTCAAAGCTGCCACCCGGTAGCGCCTGACGCATCCCGTTATGCCTGTTTACAAAGCAAACGCCGTTGTGCTGCATCGCATCAATCTTGGAGAGACGGACAAGATTCTGACGCTCCTCAGCCGCGAATCCGGTAAGCTGAACGCGGTAGCCAAGGGGGCTCGCAGGCCCACGAGCAAGCTGAGCGGAGCCACGGAGCTCTTCACTTTCTCGAAAATGCTCCTGGCTACCGGGAAGAGCTTAGACATTATCTCGCAGGGGGAGATTCGCGAATCGTTCCCCGCCCTGCGCGACGATCTGGCGCTTATGACGCGGGCCACCTACCTTTGCGAGCTTACCGACCGCTTCGTGGAGGAGCGAGAGCCGAATCAAGACCTGTTCGACCTGCTGCTCTCAGCGCTCTATCTGATGCAGCGCAAAGCCGACGAGCCGGACGTGATCGTGCATGCTTATGAACTTCGCCTGCTCACCGAGCGGGGCTACGCACCGCAGATCTACGCATGCGTAAAATGCGGCGAGACCGTCCTACGGGCGCGGATGTCGTTCAGCCCGTCGCTGGGCGGCATTCTCTGCGCGGCTGACCGCTTTACGACCGATGACGCCATTTCGATTGCCAGGGAGACCGTCGATTTCATGCGCAGCCTCATGCAGGGCGAGCCGGAAGAGGTTGTTGGACTCGCTCCCACTGCGGTCGCGCTCCGCGAAACCGCGCGATGCATGCGGTGGTACATCCGCTATCGCTCAGAGCGTGACCTGAAGAGCGCCGAATTCCTCGATATGCTCCGTTTAGAGAAACAGCGAGTATAACAGCGGGTATAGTGAGGCGGATGCTGGCCGACGCACGACACCCTATTCCCGACACTCTTCGCCATGGACGCTCCGCACATAACCCTCTTCTCCACGCCGCTCGTATCCACGTGGGTCTTCGATGAGACGCACCGCATTCTCTTCGATGCCGGCGACGGCGTGACCGCGCTCCTCGACAGCAAAATCCATAAGATTCGGCTGGCCGCCATAACCCATACGCACCGCGACCACTGCGCCGGTCTCATGCAGCTCCTGAATCTGCGGGGCGGAGCGGGAGACTTCATTACGGTCTTTCCGGAAGGCAGCGGCTCCGCGCGCGCCCTCGCCAATTTTCTCATTTCCTTCGATTCGCGATCTACCTCCAAGGTTCACTGGCACCCGCTCTCCATCGAGGAGCCGCTCGCCATCGAGCCGGAGCGTCACTTCCTGCGAGGATTTGAAACCAATCATTACCCGCCGCCCCCGGAAGGTCAAGTCCTTAAGCCCCGGTCGATGGGCTACCAAATTGTGCGCCACGTAAACAAGGTGAAGCCGGAGCTGCGCGGCCTGACTCAGGGGGAGCTCGATGCACTGCGCGTCCAGCACGGCAAGGCGTTCCTCACCGAGACATTGGAAGACGTTCTCTTTACCATCACGGGCGACACCATGCCGCTGGACCCCGTGCTGTTCGCTGGCAGCCGCGTATTGCTGCACGAGTGCACCTTCCTAAGCATGGACGAGCGGCGCGAGCTGTCCGACCGGGGCCATCCTCACTCGTGCCTCGAAGAGGTGCTGGAGATCGCCGTCGCCGCCGGCGTGGGGCGTCTCGGCCTCTACCACATCTCCCGCCGCTACGAGGACGACCTTATCGTCGCGCAGGTCAGGACCCACTGCGAGCGATTAAACGTCACATTCCCCGTCAGCGTCGCCCTGCCGGGCCGCGTCTATGATGACTTCTTCGCGCACACCGTTTGGCAGGGAACGTCCTCCCGCGCGTCGAAGTGAACCGAATTAGTAAACCATCCAGTTCGATGCTATCATTATGAAAGCAAGTATTGGGACGGATTCGTAATATGCCACAGATTCTGGTACTCAGTCTGGAAGCTGAGATAATCGAGCGCCTGAAGGTTCATGCGCCGAGCCACGGTCGCTCGCTCGAAGCGGAGGTCCGATATATTCTCGGCGAGGAGGCGCGCCGACCAACGTCGGGGGAAAGATACGCTCGAATAATGGAGTTACGCAAGCAATTCGAGGGTCGGTATTTTGCCGATAGCACCGAACTCGTCCGAGAGGACCGAAATAAGTGAGCCGTTATGTAGTCGATTGCAGCGTTGCTATGAAGTGGTACCTGCCGGAGGACTATGCTGCCGAGGCGCTTCGCCTGATTCGCGGCGTTCACAAGCTCTACGCCCCGGATTTTCCATTTGCCGAGTGCGGCAATATTCTTTGGAAGCGAGTGGGGCGCATCGTCATCGAGCGTAGAGCTTTAGGCGACGGTCTGGCGGCTTGATGCAGCGCATCCTCCTTCCCGGCGTGGTCGAAACGCCGTGGGAATGCAATAACCGTGTCCCGGCGCTTTTTGCCATGCCGGACGGCGAGCCGCGCGCCGGAATCGTTGCGCTGCATGGCTACACCGGCTCCAAGGAGACAATGGGCGAGATTGTAGGCGGGCTGGCGGGCTGGGGCTACGCCGTTGTCGCGCCGGACCTCCCGCTGCATGGCGAGCGAGCGCTTGGGACAGCCGGAGAGTTCCACTATCCCTTCCACGGCGATCCGACCGGCATCGTGAAGGCGTTCGAGAACGCGCTTGTCGACGTTCAGACGTGCGCGGGTTATCTTCGCGAGATTCTCGGCCCCGGAATCAAGCTCGGCGTCGTCGGATTCTCCCTGGGAGGATGCCTCACTATTCTTTCCATGGCGAGACTGCCGGAAATATTTGCCACGGGCGTCAGCATCGTCGGCTCCGCTCATCTGGCGCGACTCCTGCTCACCTCTTCGGTGTGCGCCGACATACGCAGGGACCTGCTCGGCCTGGGGTACGACGAGAAGAGTCTTACGCCGGTTTTCCAGTCGGTCGAAGCCACGGAATATGCCGCAAGCGTCCGCAGTCTCCTTATGTTCGGAGCTGAGGACGACGATATCGTGCCAGGCGCGCTCGTGCGAGCGACCTTCGAATCCTTTCCCGATTCTTCGAATGAGCTTATCATGTTCGACGGTTGCGGCCACTATCCGTCCCTGCATTCGGTAGCCGAGCACGCCCTGCCGTTCCTGGCCCGCAGCTTCTAGCATGAGCGATGCGAAACCGCTGCCACATTCGTTCTATAGCCGGGATACCGTGGCCGTGGCTCGTGACCTCGTTGGAAAAGTGCTGATTCATCGTTCCGACGAGGGCGAGATAGGGGGAATTATTGTCGAGACTGAGGCCTACGGTCCCGACGACCCCGCCAACCATGCGCACAAGGGGCCGCGGCCTCGCAATGCGGTGATGTTCGGGCCTCCAGGCATGGCCTACGTCTACAGAATCTACGGCATGTACTGGTGCGTGAACGCGGTGACCGAGGCGGAAGGCGTGGGAGAGGCGGTCCTGATTCGCGCGCTTCAACCCACGGTGGGAATCGAGACGTTGCGCCGGAATCGCGGCATGAGGGATGAATTGAGGGATGAACGCCTGCTGTGCGGCGGACCGGGGCGGCTCTGTCAGGCCCTTGGTATTACCGGCGCGCATAACGGGACCGACCTCGTATCGGGACCCATTCGCATTATCGAGAGGCCCGGCGATCTCGCTGAAATGACCGAAATTACCGGTATTGCCGAAATCGTTACGGCAACGCGAATAGGCATAACGAAAGCGGCCCACCTGCCCTGGCGATTCTGTCTGGCGGGCAGCCCGTACCTCTCGAAAAAGCCCTGAACGCCCCAACTGCCAGGCATCCCTAACAGGACGACGCTTGACCAATCTCTCGTCGAATCAGCTCATCATCGCGGGGCTTCTTGCCGGGGGCATCGCCCTCGTCGCGGGCGGCCTGCGGCTTCTCTCATTCACGGGAGCGCTGGCGGCGCTGGTTGTGGGTTTCTTCATTTTTGGTTTTGGCGGCGTCCCGTTTGCGGTTCCGCTGCTGGTCTTCTTTTGCACCTCCAGCATTCTCTCCAGGCTCGGCCGGAAGCGCAAGTCCGCTTCCAATTCACTCTACGACAAAAGCTCCGTGCGGGATGCGGGGCAGGTGATTGCGAACGGCGGGGTGGCGGCCGCGTTCGCAGTGCTGGCGGGAATGGAGCTTCGCTCTCCCGCGCCTCGCGCCTGCATGCTGCTTTTTCTGGCCGCGCTGGCAGCCGTGAACGCCGACACCTGGGCCACGGAGATTGGAGGCTTGTCGCCGTCCAAGCCCTTCCTTGTGACCACTTTCAAGCGGGTTCCCCCCGGCGCTTCGGGCGCGGTCTCATGGCTGGGACTCTTCGCGGCCCTGCTCGGAGCGGCGATAATACCCCTCTCGGCAGGCTTCTTCTGGCCAACTCCTTCGACGCTCTGGTGGCCGCGTATCGACCCGGCTGAGATTGTAACTGTGATGTGGGCAGGGTTCGTCGCCTCTTTCGCGGACAGCGTGCTCGGCGCGAGCGCTCAGGCGCAGTATCAGTGCGTCCGCTGCGGCGCGGTCACGGAGCGCCGCGCGCACTGTGATCGCCCGGCCGTCCTGCATCGAGGGTGGCGCTGGATGACCAATGACGCGGTCAACCTCATCGCCAGCCTGCTTGGGGTCCTCTTCGCCTGGCTTCTCCTCAACTACGCGGCATATCCCATATAATAAGGTTGTATCTCAATCGCTTCGAGAGAGGGTGCGCCGGTAGGCCGCGATTCGCTGTGCTGTCGCCGGATCCGGTTCTCGATCCATCGTGTCCAGACAAGCCTGCACACGAGCGCTTCCCTTTCCGTGAGGAATGCTGAGAAAGCCCGCCGCGGCCAGCAGCGCCTGGTATTCCTCGAGTGCCTTCAGCGCCAGCCTGCCTGTCGGCACGGCAATCGGCAGATGCTTTCGCGCCCACACGTTCACCTCTTCCAGCCGCCATGCCTCGCCAAGCCGTTCGTGAACCCAACGATAATAGACGCACGCTTGCCAGACCTGCGGCGAGCAGCCGATGGCTTCCGCCCCTCGTACGGGAATCCCAAAGAATGCGGGCAGGCTGTCGCCCGCCAGCCTGTACCGCATCCGAAGCCAGTACATCAATCGCGCGTCCTCGCCGGAAAACTCCACAGGCTCGCTCTCCGACGTATTGAGGGCAGTTGCCGCTGCCGGCAGAGACGCAGCGCAACTGGGTCCGCTATCTCCTCTGCCCAACAGGCGCCAGGGAAACTCCATCTCATCGAGAGGGCGGGCAGATAATGATCCGTGAATCCATGCGGCCACGGCGTCGCCTTGAACTCGCAGGCGGCCGATATGACCTGCCGGCAGACGCTCACCGAGCGGGTCCAGAAATAGCAGCGGGGCCGACGACGACCAGAGTGTTCGCTCCAACTCGCCCAGCTTGAATCCGGTATCACTTCTTATCAATCGGTTCGCTCCAAGAATCCACAGATCGCAGATTGCGGCCTCGCGGTAGAGCGCGTGCCGCCGCTTCCATTCACGCCCGCCCAGGTCCGCACACTGAAATTCGATCGCAACCCGCCCTCCTTCTGCGCTGAAAATGAGCAGATCGGCCCGCTGCCCGGTCTCCTCAATCGGCGCTTCAAGAATTATGGACGCGTCGGGCAGGCGCGCGCTCAGCCACCGGGCCAACATCGCCTTGCCCGCCCGATGGCGCTCCGATTCAGGCTCAGCATCAGGATGGGAGCAGACCGCGCCGGGCATGTGCGCAAAATGCGGAGCGCGAATCGTCCCGGCTTTCAGTACAACGAGCCGACGGCAGAGCGGGCATGTCAGCGCCCGCGCGTCCGACAAGCGGCGAAGCGCCTCCAGTGGCTGCGCGCCGATAGTCACGCGATCTCGGAGGTTGGCGGCGCTCAACATCAATTGTACGGCGGGCAATTAGCATCTCCAGCAGACAGGCTTATACTACTACTTGGGTGATGCTCACGGTAATTCCTGCCGACAATCATACTTCACAGGTTCTTGCCGAATTCGTGAAATAACGCACGAATCCTGTCGCCTGGGGGAAACACTGGTATAATAGCGGTGTTCTTGCGCTCCCGATGGCTTAAGAATAGTAATACCGAAAGGAAAGACCTTTTGAAGCCATTCAAGAACTACGCCGCATTCGCGGCGCTCGGCGCGCTGATGCTCGCCTCTTTATCGGCTTCCGCCAAGCCCGATCAAGAATCCGGAAACTCGAAGCAGAACTCCGATACCGAAACATCTGCCACAGTTACTACAATTCCTACAGATGCAAATACCGTCCCTAAATCCAAACTGAACGAGTGGGATCGCTACCGCATGACCGCCGGCCGAGACATCCGCAGCAGCCGCGGGAGCCGCGGGACCGTAGGCGAAGCCCTTGCTCATAAAGCCCTCAGCTACCGTGGCGTCCATTATAGAATGGGCGGCACGACTACCAACGGGATCGACTGCTCCGGCCTCACGCAGGCGGTCTACAAGAAATGGGGCATGCTGATTCCGCGAACGTCTACCGAGCAGTTTCAGAAGGGCAAGTCCGTCCCCAGGGCTCAGCTTAAGCCCGGTGACCTCGTGTTCTTTGCCAACACCTACAAGCGCGGCATTTCGCATGTCGGCATCTTTGTAGGCGATAATAAGTTCGTCCACGCCTCCGGTTCGGGCCGTGGCGTCATCGTCTCCTCCCTCGGCGACGCCTACCACGCCAACCACTTTGCGGGCGCTCGCCGCATCGCCCTCGACAAACAGCGCCAACCCGTCGACTCGGGAGTGACCGCAGAGTAATCCCGCTTGGTAATCCGCATGAATCGGGCGAGCCTATGGCTCGCCCGTTCTACATGTTCCGCTCCGCAATTACGGCCCTATCAATTCTTTTTCGGATACCACTTCTCGACCTGGGCCAGTGTGGCTTCGGGAGTCATGGTGGCGTGGCAGAGATTACAGCTATTCGGAACGTTCTTATCCTTAATGGTCGCCGCAGGTGAAATGAAGTTGAAAGTATGGTCCCTGGCTTCCGCGCCCACCGAGTTCTCGCCCGTCTTGGGCATATGGCAGCTAATGCACTGGCTTCCCGTGCTTGCGGCGGCGTGATGCGTGTGGTCGGAGATCGTCTTGAAATTCGGTCCAACGCTCTTGCCCGGCCCGTGACACGTAAGGCACAGGGCGTTCGTATCGGCAGACTTGATGGTCATGGAAAGGTGGCGGGAGCCGTGCGAATCGTGGCAGTTACTGCACTGGATTCCGCGCGCGTGCATGACGCTATGAAGAAACGTGTTGCCCTGAATCCGATTCTTATGCGCAGTCCCATTGCTCCAAAACTCGGAGGTCTGCTTGTCCGGCTGCGGCTCGAATCCGTGCCAGAATTCGGCCAGTTTCTTGCCCGGTTGGTAGCCCACAGGCCAGGCGAACTCATTGCCGTCGGGTTTGCCCGCCTGGTGACAGGAGAGGCACACCTCGATTGATCGCTCCGTGCTGAGACGGGCCGGATTCACAATGTTGTCGATGACGGGTTTTGCCGCGTGGGCCTTGCCCGGCCCGTGGCAACTCTCGCACGAGATGTTCTGCTCGGTCCAACTCATCGTCTTCGCGTCGACCCCGGTGCTATGGCACCCCGCGCAGAGCTTGAAGTTGGAACGGGTCTTCCAGTCGGAATGCTGAGGATACCACCAGTCTGCCTTACCTGTATAAGGCTGCCACTTCTTCTCCCGTATGCTCCATTGCGCGGGGAAGACAACCTCTTCTCCATCCACCACGCCGATAAATCGCTGCTTCCAGCGGTGGCCGATGACCCACTTCACGTCCTTGAGCTCGAAGGGCCGAAAAGGGCTTGGCTGGCTGAAATCCGCAAGGACCGTACGATTAGGCCCGGTGGCAATGGCAGGCCGGATCATCTTGTTGTGCGCCGAGTCCTTCCAGGAATCGAAATATCCTGCGTGGCAAGAGGCACAGCGCTTCGAGCCTGCGTATTGCGATTGGTCGATTGGAGGCCAGGATGCGGCTTTCACTTGCTGTGCGTGCGCGCGGGCAAGAGTCGGGCTGATACCCAAAGCCGCGAATGCGAGACTCGCCGCGCCGCCAAGACCCGCGGTCACGGCGGCAGTGAGATGCAGAGAGGTTTTCATCATTTTCCCTAGTGCTCCATCCGAACGGAGCGTTTTCCAAGCTCATTGAGGGCGGCGCGAAACCCTTCAGCCAGTGTTGGGGCACGTCCGCGTCCCCAATAGTGTAAAAAGATGATCATGGGCTTCGAGCCTGTCATGTGATGATGGATTGCGACCACGTTAATGCCGTGACCACGAAGCGACTTGAGTACGGGCTGGACCTCGCTCTCCAACATCGCCACGTCGCCGGCGACAACGGCATTTGCGTTCGAACCGAAGAAGGCAGCCCACGTGTTAAGCCCCATGCGGGCGTTAATGGGCGCGCCCATATCCTTCATCTTGAGGTCGTCGCGCCCGATTGTGTACTTGTAGACGCCTCCTGCCAGCTTTTCGCCGGTATAGCCTATTATCTTGTCGAGAGCCGCCGTATCGAAATCGCCCGCTGCCACATCCTGACTCAGTTGACTGTCTCGTGCCGGCATGTCTAATGCAACCGCTCGTCGCACTGCGCCCGCCCGTCCTATCAGATCGACGGCAGGCTTTGCTTTACGAGCAAGATCAGCAGGTTTGCCCATGCCGTGAACGTGCATGTAGAAGATGCGTGGGCTTTCCCAGAAGAAATGGTTATGAAGCGCAGTTACTTCAAGACCGTTTTCCAGAAGAGCCGACATGACCGGGTTAACCTCATCTTCCAGCAGCACGAGGTCGCCCATCATCACGTCATCGCCTTTTTTGCCCTTCGTCATGGCGAGCCAGCCGCCAAACCCGAAGGAAGTGGGCACGGCTACACCATCCACGCTGACCTTCAAATCACCTCGCGGAATATTGACCTTCAGCACATTGGCCCTGTAGTCGCCCCTCTTACCGAGGATCGTAAGCACGGATTGGTAGGAAGTGGGAATCTC
>JBBROJ010000095.1:0-19952 GCA_038229495.1 Chthonomonadales bacterium | reverse complement strand
GGTCTTTGAGGTCGATAATCATAGGTCTGTCCTCAGTGATTGATTTTGTTGCAATGATACCCCATTGGGTGGGCCCGCTCCAACCGATTCATTGGCTAATTGGTTAACCTTGCGTCTCACTTAAGAGTGCGGCCCAATCCCGCAAACACCCTCCCAGCCGGTATAATATTCTCACCATGCGAATTCTTGTTACCAATGACGACGGAATCCACGCGCCGGGAATACTCGCGCTGAAACAGGCGCTGGAGCCGCTGGGCGAGGTCTTCGTGGTCGCGCCGGAGCGCCCTCGCAGCGCCGCCGGCCACGCCATTACGCTGCACAAGCCGCTCCGAATAACCGAAACGGCGCTTCTGGACGGATCACGGGGCTGGGCGGTGAGCGGGACCCCGACCGATTCGGCCTGCCTGGGATTCGACGTGGTGATGGAGGAGCGGGCGGATCTCGTATTCTCGGGTATCAATTCGGGTCCCAACCTCGGCTGGGATGTTACGTACAGCGGCACGGTCGCCGCCGCGCTGGAGGCGGCCATTCTCGGTGTTCCGGCCATCGCGATCTCGCTCGCTGGCGAGAGCGGACCCTTCGATTACAGCGCGGCGGCGCAGTTCGCGCGGAAGCTTGCCGGGCAGGTGGCGGAACACGGCATGGAGCCCTGGACGCTGTTGAACGTCAACGTTCCGCCCGTGCCCGCCGATCGAATCGCGGGAGTCTCCATTACGCATCAGGGCCGCCGGCAGTATGTGGACCGGATCGACCACCGCGTAGACCCCTGGGGGCGCGATTACTACTGGCTGCACGGGCGTCTGCACGAAGAAGAAGAAATAGACGCCGGCTCCGACGTGCATGCAGTGCTGGAGAATCGAATCTCGGTAACGCCGATTCACCTCGATCTCACTGCGCCGCATCTCATTCCCCGCCTGCGTGAATGGCGACTCTAAGAATTTGCAGCATGCGCAACTTGACAGATAGGCAGGAGCCAACAATGAACCATCGCATCTGCGCCGCTGTCGCAGCAGTCGCTGTCCTATTCGCGCTGTCATCGCGGGCGCTCACTTTGCCGCGGCCTGCCGCCGCGATTCGCGCGGACGCCACCAAGGCCCACATTACCTACCTTGCTTCCGATGAGTTGGCGGGCCGGGGGTCCGGCGAGAAGGGAAACGAGCTGGCGGCGCGGTACGTGGCAGGCTCGTTCAAGCGGGCTGGCCTTAAGCCGGTTGGGACCACGAAGCAGGGCGACGCGAATGCCAGGCCGGACGGCAGCGGCTACTTTCAGCCGTTCACCTTTACCGCTGGCGTTGCGAAAGGAAAGAACAATCAGCTGCGCGTCACCGTAAATGGCAAAACGATGGCCTATAAACCGGTTGTGGAGTTCGAGCCATCGGGCGTGTCCGCGTCGGGCCGCGCGCGCGGCGAGGTTGTGTTCGTGGGCTATGGAATCGTGTCGAAGGATCCGGCGCGCGACGACTATGCGGGCATGGACGTCAGCGGCAAGATCGTCCTGTTTCTCGCGGGCGCTCCCGGCAATGACCCGCATTCACCGCTTATCGAGTTCGCGGAGATTCGCCGTAAAGCGCTGACGGCGCGGGAGAAGGGCGCGAAGGCCATCATTATCGCGCTGCCCTCGGCGAGTGATGACCCACGAATGAACACCGACGAAAGTCCCAGCGACGCGGGGATTCCGATTCTGGTGGTTCGCCGGAGCCTGGCCGAGGATTGGCTGAAGGCCGGCAGCGAATCACAGGTGTCACTGGCTTCGCTGGAGACCTCGCTTGTAAACGGGCCGAAGCCGATCAAGCTCGGCGTGCGCGTAACTGAGTTAAGTGCAGACGTACACAAGGTGACGAAGACAACCGCCAACGTTGTGGGGCTGTTGGAGGGCGGCGACCCGGCGCTCAAGAGCGAGGTGATCGTCATAGGCGCGCACATGGACCACCTGGGAATGGGCGGTCCCGGCTCGCTGAGCGACAGCAGGACACCGGCCATTCACCACGGCGCGGACGACAACGCGTCCGGCACGGCGGGCGTTCTCGCGTTGGCGGACTACTTTTCATCACAGACCACACGGCCCAGGCGCAGTATCCTCTTTATGACATTTTCGGGCGAGGAGCTCGGCCTGCTCGGCTCAGCCCACTATGTAAAGAATCCCATCATCGCGCTGGAACGGACCGTGACGATGATCAACATGGACATGATCGGCCGCATGGTGGATAACAAACTCATCATCTCCGGCAGCGGCACTTCGCCCTCTTGGAACGCGCTTATCGACGATCTGAACGGGACCGCGAAGTTTACGCTCGCCCTTAGCGAGAGTGGATTCGGGGCCAGCGATCAGCAGTCGTTCTACACGGCGAAGATCCCGGTTCTCTTCTTCTTTACGGGCCTCCATAGCGACTACCACAAGCCCTCCGACACATCGGACAAGATCAACGCGCCGGACGAAGCGCGGGTCGTGCAGTTGGTCGCTCAGTTTGCCGAACGCATAGCCGATAATCCCGCTCGCCCAGCATACCAGCAGATGGCTGCGGCTCAGGACAGCGGTCCTGCTCGCTTCCGTGTCTCCCTCGGCTCCATCCCTGACTATGCCGCCGAGGTTGAGGGCGTTCAATTGAGCGGCGTGCGCCCAGGCAGCCCGGCGGACAAGGCGGGACTGAAGGCGGGCGACATCATCGTCAAATTCGGCGGCAGGACCATCCGCAACGTGCAGGAGTACACCATCGCGCTGGGCGACCACAAGCCCGGCGACATGGTAGAGATCTTGGTCAAGCGCGGCGCGAATACCGTGACGCTCACCGCCACGCTGGAAGGCTCAAAACGGTGAAAATCTAAGCACGAAGACACGAAGACACAAAGAACGTCAAGGCAATATAACCACGGGGAGCACGGGGAACAGCAGGAAGGGCCCTTTTCTTGCATCTTATTTGTGTTCATCTGTGCAAATCTGTGGACAAAGGACTTCGCCTTTCTTCGACTTCGCCTTTCTTCGTGCTCTTAGTGTCTGCGTGGTTCAATTTGCTTTTTAGGAGTTTGGTATGCGGAATTGGGTAGCGGCGCTATTAATAGTTTCACCTGTTGCGGCGGGCGGGCAGTTGAAGGAGCTTCATGATTCGCGCGAGAAGCACCTGAAGAACGTGCGGCAGCTTACGTTTGGAGGGCAGAACGCAGAGGCATACTGGAGCTTCGACGGCAGGAGGATCAGCTTTCAGTCGTACGGCAATGACGGCGTGAAGGCCGACCAGATATACGTCATGAACGCGGACGGATCGGGCAAGAAGGTGGTCTCGACCGGCAAGGGCCGCTGCACCTGCGCCTATTTCCTGCCGAGCGGCAAGGAGATCATCTACTCCTCCACGCACGCCTACAGCCCGGATATTCCGCCGGAGCCGGACCGCTCGCAGGGCTACGTGTGGCCCATTTATCCGTACTACGCCATCTACCGCGCCAACGCCGACGGCACGAATCTGCGGCCCCTATTTCCGAAAAAGGTTGGGCCGGGCCAGGAGGTCGCATACAACGCCGAGTCCACGGTGTCGCCGGACGGCAAACGAATCATCTTTACCTCCACCAAGGATGGCGACCTTGACCTCTACTCCATGAAGCTGGACGGCACGGACGTGAAGCGGCTGACGAATACGCTCGGTTACGACGGCGGCGCCTACTACTCGCCGGACAGCAAAATGATCGTGTGGCGCGCCAACCATCCGCGGACCGAGGCGGAGAAGACCGAGTATCTTGGACTGCTCAAGAGGAATCTGGTCCGGCCCACGCAGATGGAGCTTTGGGTTGCCAGGGCGGACGGCTCCGGCGCGCGGCAGGTGACCCATAACGGCGCGGCCAACTTCGCGCCCTATTTCACGCCGGACGGCAGGCACATCATCTTTGCCTCGAATATGGACGACCCGCAGAAGCGCAAGTTCGATATCTATGTGATCGGGATCGATGGCGCGGGCCTGGAGCGAATCACCTGGGGCGATCAGTTTGACGCCTTTCCGATGTTTAGCCCGGTTGGCAAGAAGCTGGTGTGGGCGTCCAACCGTCACGGCAAGGTGCCTCACGAGACTAACATCTTCGTAGCCGACTGGGTCCCGTAATATCCTGGGATAGGATTGGAAGTTCCGTGGTACACTTTGCCTATGACCACAACGGACCTCGCTCCCACCCTGGATCGTCTGCTCGAACCCGTAACGCGCTGCCTCACGCCCGATGCGCTGCGGCAACTGGTGGACCTTCCCGCCGACGCCGATTTGCGTCAACGGCTCGAGACGCTGGCGGATAAGAACACCGAGGGCCTACTTAGCGCAGCCGAGCGCGAGGAGTACGAGACGTACGTGCGCACGATCCACGTCATCAGCATTCTTCAGGCAAAGGCCCGCAAGCTTCTCGCAGCGCAAATGGCGCGATGATGGCACAGTGATTGACGCAGACGTCCGAAGCCGCGTTCGCGAGCGGGCTGGAGACCATTGCGAATATTGCGGTCTGCCGCAAGCCGCCGCGCCGCTCGCCACATTCCACATCGAACACATCGTAGCTCGGCAGCATGGCGGCAGCGACGACCTCGCGAATCTGGCGTTCGCCTGCTACCACTGCAACCTTCATAAGGGACCGAACCTCGCAGGTATCGACCCCGAAACCGGCAGCCTCGTCGCCCTGTTTAACCCTCGCTCTCAGCAGTGGAAAGATCATTTGGAGCAATGGAGAACTTCGATCGTGGGCCGAACGTCTATCGGTCGGGCTACGGTCCTTGAGCTCGCCATGAACGCCGACGACCTACGCCAACTTCGCATAGAAGCGGGTTGATTGTTTGCGCGCGGGCCTCGCGGCACGAATAGGCACACACCACGAGCGCTCCTCGTACGCGCCAAGGCGAATTGGGAGGAGGCGGAGTGATGCCTCCGGCTTCCGAATAGGTCTGACGCGACCCTAATTTTCGCCGCGCGAGCGGCCGATGCGGGTTTGATAGGCGCTGACGCAGCCAAGGAGAACGAAGGCGGTGGAGGTGAGCACGAGCGTGTAGAAGAGCGATTCGTGGTCGTTTCCCGCCTGAACCGCGTCATATAGGGCGAGAGGCAGCGTCTGGGTACGCCCCGGAATCGAGCCCGCGACCATGAGTGTCGCGCCAAATTCTCCGAGGCCGCGGGCAAACGCAAGAGCAATCCCCGCCAGGATTCCCCGGTACGACAGCGGCGTTATCACGTGCAGCAGCAGCGCGGTCTCCGCCGCGCCCAGCGTCCTTCCCGCTTCGATCAACTCCTCATCTACCGATGCGAATGCCGCCGCCGCGGTCTTGATAAAGAGCGGCAGCGACATGACGCATGCCGCAATCGCGGCCCCCTGCCACGTGAAGAGCAGCTCGACGTGCGGGCACTCATTAAGCCATTTCCCAAACGCGGTGCCGTGTCCCAGGACGAGCAGAAGATAGTAGCCGACGACGGTTGGCGGCAGAACGAGCGGGAGCGTCAGCAGGGTCTCGATAATTACTTTGCCGGGGAACGGCCTGCCGCGCGCGAGCCACCACGCCGCGCCGATTCCGAAGGGGAGCGCGAGCAGCGTGGCGGCGCAGGAGACTTTGAGAGAGAGCCACAGTGGAGTGAGGTCGGGGGCGGGGAGCATTCAGCTGCCTATCGCGGGCTAACAGCGGATTTGGAGGGCGGATTCACGCGCATTGGATGGATAGACGTAAATCCGGCGCGGCCTAGAATCCCCTGTGCCGCCGGGTCTTTGAGGAAAGCCACGAATCTCTTTGCCGCCTGCGCATGCCGGGAGGCAGTTACGACCGCCGCCGGATAGTTGATGGGTACGTGGTCGACTACCGGTACGGCATACTGCGCAACATGCGTGCGCCTGCTCTTCGTTATTGCGTCGCTCGCGAAGACAATTCCTGCATCCACATCACCTCTAGTAACATAGGCAAGCGTCTGCCGCACGGTATGGCCGAAGACCGCTTTTGGCTGCACCGCCGCCCACAAGCCGCGCTTAATCAGCGTCTCTTTCGCATACCTGCCGGAGGGCACGGAATCGGGATTCGACAGGGCTACTCTCCTAACGCTTGGGCCGACGAGGTCCTCCCACTGCTTAATCTGGCTGCGAAGCGGAATGAGCAGGACCAGTCGATTCCCGGCGAAATCCAGGCGAGTCGACGCATCAATTTTCCGGCTCTGTCCAAGCGCGTCCATCTCCTTCGAGCCCGCGGATGCGAACACATCGACCGGCGCGCCATTCTCAATCTGCTGCTGCAATGCGCCCGACGCCCCGAAATTGAACCGCACTGTCACGCCGGGATTCTTCACGGTGAACTCCCTGCCGATCTGCTTCATGGCATCGGTCAGGGATGCGGCGGCGGAGACCAGCAGATCTTCCGCGCGCGCCCCGGCCGCGCATGCAGTCATCAATAGAATTGCTGACGCTGAAGCATGCGCAATGCTGAAGAGAGTGTTAGAAAAGCCGGTGATGTGCCCGCACCCGGCCCCCCACCCCACCCGACTCCCAACCTTTGGGGAGACTGAGGGGCCACGCTGGCATAGACTCCCCCAGGATTGGGGGTTGGGGGGCTGTTTTTCAACACACTCTAAGAAACGACAAGACCATTTGACGGGAATCAAGCTGCTCTCCTGCTGGTGTTACGGACCCGGATTCGCGATAAAATCGGCCTGCGCGAGGCTGGACGGCTTGCGGAACTTCGCGCCGCCATCATATCGCAGGCCCACGAAGCCATCGCTGTGCCGGAAGGGATAGTGCGTGTGAGCGGTATCCTTGTCGGGCGGAAAGGCGTTCCAATTCGGCCCTGTATTCCCCGCGCGCGTGTCCGCGCAGCCCGGCGTCCTGGCATGGTCCCATACGAAGAAGACAGACGGATTTGCAATGAACGCGTCCGGCTGACCCATGGGACCGCCGCTAACGTAGGACATGGCGTATCCCGCCTGCCATTTGAGATCGGACGGGCATTTGAATATCTGCACGCTCTTGATGTACGGCTGCAAGAATCCGGTCTTATAGTTGGGATAGGGACCCGGCGACTCTGGCGGCTGCGAGTTGTCATAAGGAGCCCACCAAATCTCATTCGGACCGGTCCATGCGAGAGGGGCCGGATTTTGAACCGCGCACAGCTCATTTCCGGCCGCGTCCGGGCAGAATCGATAGCGAGGATTCGTTTCGTCGTAGTCCTGGCGATATATAGCGATTGCCAGGCCCATCTGCTTATGATTGCTAATGCAGGTCGCTTGTCGCGCCTTCTCCCGCGCTTGAGCAAATACCGGAAACAGGATTGCCACGAGAATCGCGATTATGGCTATCACGACGAGAAGCTCGATAAGTGTAAATCCTCGCGCTCGCAATAGATTCTCCCCGGCAACGGCCATACTCTTCCAGATGCGAACATTATAGAGTCCGGCAGGTATATATGTCAATAGGTTAGAAATACCTGCCGAAATATTGGGTTCTGATTATCTGGAGACAATTGTGAAACAGGAAGAGCAGCTCAGCAATAACCTTCGTCCGACCCGTACCCGGCTTGGATTGAGCCAGCAGCAGCTTGCGGAAGCGGCGGGCGTTGCACGGCAGACGATTGGGGGAATCGAGGGCGGACTTTATTCGCCTTCCATGTCGGTCGCGCTCAAGCTCGCCAGATCGCTCGGCTGCACGGTGGAGGAGATCTTCTGGCTGGAAGACGACAGGCCGGCTATCGATGCGCAGCCCAGCGAGGCCGGCAGCGAAAGCCGTGGCGCGCGCTCAGGCGAGATTCGGGTATCCGTGGCGCGCGTTGGCGGGACGTGGATCGCGCACCCGCTGGAAGGCGAGAGCGCGTTTCGGTCGGAGATGGTCCCGGCGGACGGCGTTACGCCAGCGTCCGGCGAGCGCTGGCGGGTGAAGCTGCTCGATGACGGCGATTCGCTTGCGCGGACGGTTATCGTGGCGGGATGCGCGCCCGCGCTTTCGCTGTGGTCTCGGTCGGCGCAGAGGTGGCATCCCGACCTGCGGATGCACTGGATACACGCCAACAGCACGGAAGCGCTTGCCATGCTCGCCCGTGGCGAGGTCCACGCCGCTGGAATGCACTTGCACGATGACGCTTCGGCTTCCGACAACGCCGTGTATGTACGCGCGGCGTTGCCGAATGCGCCCGTGTCACTTGTCAACCTCGGCATTTGGCAGGAAGGGATTCTGACGGCGCACGAGAATCCCAGGGGAATTCAATGCGTATCAGATCTCGCTCGAAAGGACGTTCGAATCGTGAATCGAGAGCGCGGGGCGGGCTCTCGCGCGCTGCTGGAAAAGGAGTTGGCAGAGAAGGGAATAGCTGCCGAAACGGTAGAGGGGTTCAATTCTATTGCCCAAAGCCATGAGGAGGTGGCGAGAAGGGTTGCGGCAGGCGAGGCAGACGCGGGCATGAGCACGGAATCGATGGCCGCGTTGTTCGGTCTCCACTTCGTTCCTCTAACGGCCGTCCGCTATGACATAGCGATTCTAAACGAATATCTGTCGGGAGCGGCGGTCCGCCAGACCATCGCCACTCTCGATCACCGGTGGATTCGCTCGCAGCTTCAGGTGCTGGGCGGCTACGACACGACACGAACAGGCGAAGTATCCGAAGTCAAATGATGGCGCGTTCCATACGACAAATGTCACACAAAACGTTTTATAAGATATTTGTAATGTTAAGTGTTTCGAAGGTGGCATGTGTCGTTCACGAAGCGGACCCACGTGCGTGCCTCGGCATACTCGATAAGACTAACGGAGGTATTCTCCAGCGAGAAGCAGTTCAGGCTGGACAGCGGAGCGCCAATGGCGTCGCAGAGCAGCACGCGAAGACTGCCGCCGTGCCCCGAGATAACCGCTGTTCCGTCCGGCAGGGCGCGCCGCAAGTCGCCGAGCGCGCGAATCATCCGATCCCATACCTCCTCGAGCGGTTCCGACCCCGGCGGCCTGTGAACGGTAGGCTCGCTGCGCCAGAGCTCCCAGTGCTCCGAGTCGCCCCTTGCAGCTACTTCCGGCTCGGTCAGCCCCTCCCATTCGCCCAGCATCGTCTCCCGCAAGAGGGAAGTAGTCACAACGCCCAGGCCGCGCGGATCCGCGATCGCCGCGGCGGTCGTCTTCGCGCGATTCAGGTCACTGCTCCAAACGGCGTCGATCTGCTCGCCTTGGAATCTCATCGCCAGCCGGCGCGTCTGCTCGATTCCACCCGCCGAGAGAGGTATGTCCGTGTGGCCCTGAACCCTCCCCTCCCGATTCCAAACCGTCTCTCCGTGCCGCACCAGATAGAGCCGAAACAATAAGACCTCGCAGTCGGAAGGTGGAATGTAGAAGGTAGAAGGTAGAAGAAGGTCAAGGGCCGTTCTTCCACCTTCTACATTCTACATTCCACTTTCCAGAGTTAGACCTCGCCGGGCCGGTTCGTGCCGAGCTCTTTGCCGGTGGACTCGACGCGGAGAAGACCGAACTGAATGATGCGGACCCCCGCATGAGCGCGTATCGGCGTGAAGATACCAAGTTCCGTGCGACGAAAGTCTACCGCTTCAATAAGCCCCATGCCGAGCATCCGATTATTGCCGTCGCACAGGCCGACGAGCAGATGGCGCAGCCGACTGGCGGGCGTAATCGTTATGGCATGGGCGCGAAACTGCTCCTGCACGAGCGCAAGTCCCGAATCGCCGGTGGGCATCGCGTTGGTCACGATACCCAGGTGGCGGTCCCGCTGCTCCGCATGGAACACTCGCACGCGCAGCGAATTTGAAATAAACTTGAGGAGGTGCGGCGCGAGCGGCGCAGCATCGTTCAGCCATGTGCCGGTTAGCGCGACGTTCTCGAACGCATAGTACCGCATCTCCGCGTCTTCGAAAGCGCGGGCGAACCGGCTTGCCCTCCGCTGGGCGCGAAAGGCGGGAGATTTGGATACGACGACCGAGGGAACTGGAAGGCGATGGACCTCTATGTCCTCCCGGTAGCGCAGCATGCCCAGCAGCGACTCACACTCATCTTTACGCTGTAATACGACTACGTGACGTGGCCCCAGCAGCGCCATCTTCGCCTGCTTCAGGCGTCGCGCTCCCGGACCATGTATGAATCCCGTCGTATCTATCAGCGTGACGTCCGGCTGGAGAGACCGCAACAGGTCGGCAGCCAGGCGCACTGCCGCCGCGTGTTCAAGCAGATTGCCGCGCGGAGCGGTCTCGCCCACGAATACATGGCCGGAGGCCGGGACTTCCGCTAGATTGCGAATCGGTTCCGCCGCGGTTCCATAGCCCACGCACGCCGGCGGACCTATTTCGGACTGGCCGATATCCGCATCCACTACCGCAACTCGCTTTCCTCGCTCAATCGCGGCGTTGACAGCGAGCGTGCAAAAGGTCGTCTTGCCGGTATCCACGCCGCCGAGAAGCATCGCCGTGCCCCCATCTCCGGCGATTCGCTCGATGGCAGGCAGCCATTCAGTATACTGTTCGAGAGCCATGTCGATTGCAAAGGAACGCCGGTCGCAAGATCGCAGTCAACAACCGCCTGTCATGGCCGACCAACATAGTCACCCATCACTATCCGCAGGCCGATTGACGGCAGGGTCTAAACGCTGTACAATGGCTCACCGCCAAATCCTACAACATCGGCCCGGTACAGCCAAATCTTGCGCCATATTTTACGTTATATCTATCGCCAGAATTATCGGGAGCGTATATGCGCCGTTCTTCCTGCCTTACTCTCAGCGCGGCTTTCATCATCCTGGCCGGCCTCGGCATGCTGTTCGCCTTAACCCTCGACAGAAGCGCCGGCCCGATGAACGATGTGACGGCGAAGGCGTTTCTGGATTCCGGGCGAAAGGCGCTCGAGGCGGGAGATACCGGAGCCATAATGAGTCTGTTTATGCCTAACGCGCGGGTGCTCGGGACAAGTACGGAACAGCTTAGCGGGGCGGTGCAGACCGCTGTGCATGAGATGCAGGGACGACCGCTAGCCGTCGACTTTAGTAAATTGAGCGTGAAACAGGACGGCGCAACCGCGCATCTCGTATTCGATATCGATCTTAACGAGAATCGAAAGGACGCCGGAATCCACTACTTTACCTCGCACTTCAATGTTACCCTTGAACGGGTGGAATCCTCACCGTGGCTCGGGCTCTACCGCTCTCAAAGCTGGAAAATCAACCACCTGGACGCCGACCCGCCCTTCGAAATACCGGAGCAATAAGAGAGTTCGTCTTCTGATGATCGTCCACGGTCCTGAAAACCTGAATACCCAAATACCAGAGCAATGAGAAAGTTCGCGCTCCAATGATCGGCCCCTACTTTGCCATCGACTACCAAGTCCATTCCTACTGTTCCCATGACGGAAAGGCCTCCATTCGGGAGCAGTGCCTCCGAGCCATTGCGATCGGCCTCGATGAGATCGGGTTTACGGAGCATAAGGATTTCGATCCGGCGGACCCGGTCGTCGACCAATTCGACTACCGCAGATATGCCGACGAGATCGACGAAGCGATTGGCGAATTCGGCAGCCGCCTGAAAATTCGCATGGGCGTGGAGGTGGACTATCAGCAGTGGTTCGACCACGAGATTGCCGCCTATCTGGACGACCATGCTTTCGACTTCGTGCTCGGCTCGGTGCACTATGTGGACCGTAAAATGCTGATGACGCCGGAATATATCGCGGGAGGGACGAAAGAGGAGGCTTACCGAAGGTACTTCCGCGCGGTGAGAGAATCGGTGGAGGTAAGTCTCATCGACGTCGTGGGCCATCTGGAGTACGTGAACCGGCGCGGTGTTCCGGCGTTCGGTCCTTACGACTGGACTCCCTATCCCGGGCAGCTTGCCGAGCTATTCGATCTTATGATCGAATATAACGTTGCTCTAGAGATTAACACGGCGGGCTTGCGGCAGGGGGTTGGGCACACCTATCCGTGCGAAGCCCACGTCGCGCTCTATGCCGAGCGGGGCGGCCGGCTGCTCACCATCGGCTCCGACAGCCATCAACCCGCCGATCTCGCGGCATCGTACGAGGTCGCCGCCGGAATCGCGCTCAAGCACGGCCTGACTCATGTCTGTACGTTCCACGAGCGAAGCCGAAAGCTGGTCCCGCTGTTGAAGGCGTAACGAGCAACCTCGTAGGGAGCAACCTCCGCGTTGCGCCGTGTTTTTGACGTGTTGCGCCGTGTTTTTGATCGCGTTGCGCCGTACTTTTGACCGCCTTGTTTCTACTGTATACCGACAGGGCGGCGGCCCAGGGTAACCTTTACGTCCTGGCGCGTGCCGTCGCCGCGCACTGCCTTCAGCGTCACCTGCTCACCGACTTTCCGCTTGATAAGCCTGTCATGAACATCCTGTATCTTCATGATAGGCGTGCCATCGATCTCTACAAGAACGTCGCCACGCTTCAGACCCGCGTCCGCCGCCGCCGTCAGAGGTTCTACACTC
Organism: Chthonomonadales bacterium; assembly: GCA_038229495.1. GTDB lineage: Bacteria > Armatimonadota > Chthonomonadetes > Chthonomonadales > CAJBBX01 > JBBROJ01. The sequence goes on along the minus strand of JBBROJ010000095.1, from coordinate 7,563 downwards.
TCGATGACCACTCCCTGTCCGGGCTGGAGATTGAACTGGCCGGAATACTCCTCCGGCAGCGGAGCGAACCTTATCCCGAGGAAGGGGATTCCCGGGGCCAGCGGTGGAAGTGTGCGCCCCTTCGCGATAAGGTCTTTCAGTATGTTACGTGCCGCGTTAATCGGGATGGCGAAACCGATGCCGATGTTCCCGCCGCCCTTGTCCGCGGAAGCGATTGCGGTGTTGATGCCAATCAGCTGCCCGTTCAGGTTGGCGAGCGCACCGCCCGAGTTCCCCCGGTTGATGGGCGCGTCGGTCTGGAGCGCCTGGCTGAGGATTCGTCCATCGCCGACCGGCAGGTTGCGGCGGTTCGTCGCGGAGATGATTCCATGCGTGACCGTCGTCCCAACGCCAAGCGGATTGCCGATTGCGATTACGTATTCACCCACTTTGAGGAACGTCGAATCGCCCAGCTCAGCAGACGGGAGGTCCCTGCCCTCAATCTTGACCACGGCGAGGTCCGCGTCCTTATCCGCTCCCACCAGCCGCGCGTCGTAGTGCTTGTCGTCCGGTGTGGTGATTCGAATGATACTGGCGTTCTCAATGACGTGGTTGTTGGTGACGATGTAGCCGTCCGGGCTGATGAGCACGCCGGATCCCTTGCCCAGGAAGCTGTAGGGCATCTCCATCGTCTGCCCGTACATGTTCGTCCCGGTCTCGCTCTTCGTGCCGAGCGTGTCGATATTTACGACTGCGGGCTCAATCTTCGCGGCGGCGCGCACGAGCGGAGAGTCGGCGACACCTGAAGCAGCCGCCGGCTTGTCGAGCAGCGCCAGGACGTTGCGTTGCGCCTGATCGCTGCCCGCCCGCGAGAATGCGCCCATTCCGCGGAGCAGCAGAAGGCCCACGGTGAGGCCGACCGCGAACACAACCACGTATCCAAACGACTTCCGCATCAAAAACTCCCAGAGGAAGGGTGTTTCAGTAAATGGGTCAATTAGTCAATGGGTCAATTAGTCAATGGGTCAATGGGTCAATGGGTCAATGGGTCAATGGGTCAATGGGTCAATGGGTCAATGGGTCAATGGGTCAATGGGACGTTTACTCATTGGCCCATTGACTAATTGACATCCCTGCCTCTTCTACTCAATCTGTTTCATGAGGTTCGCCATCTCGATGGCCGCCATCGCAGCCTCCGCGCCTTTGTTACCCGCCTTGGTGCCGGCACGCTCCACCGCCTGCTCGATATTCTCGACCGTGAGTACGCCATAGGTGAGCGGAAGGCCGGTCTGCATCATGATCGCGCCGATGCCTTTGGTCACCTCCCCGGCCAGATAGTCGAAGTGGGGAGTAGCGCCGCGAATCAGGCAGCCAATACAAATGACAGCATCGAAACGATTGCTGTTCGCCATTTTTTGCGCCGCGACCGGAATTTCCCACGTGCCGGGCACTCTTGCCACCGTAATATTGGCTTCGCCAACTCCATGGCGTACCAACGCGTCCAGCGCGCCTTCGAGCAGCCGCTCCGTTATGAACGCGTTCCACCGGCTGACTACGATACCGAATCGCAGCCCTTCGGCGACCAGTTTTCCTTCATAGGTAGTTGGCATGTCTTTTCGGAGGGATGAGGGAAGAGGCATGAGAGACGAGATTCAGGCTCGCATCCCTCATCCCTCATCCCTCATCCCTTTTCGTCCGCTCCTTCAGAGTAGTCGTTTTCTGGGAAAATGTGGCCCATCTTGCTGCGCTTAGTATCAAAATAACGTTTGTTGTGGGGATTCGGCTTCACGAATAACGGGACCCATTCCACAATCTCCAGGCCGTAGCCGTCGATACCGGCCTTCTTGGACGGGTTATTGGTCATAAAGCGGACCTTCTTCAGGCCGAGGTCCAACATGATCTGCGCGCCGATGCCGTAGTCTCGCGTGTCGGCCTTGAATCCGAGCCGCTCGTTGGCTTCGACTGTGTCCGCCCCCTGATCCTGAAGCGCATAAGCGCGCATCTTGTTGACCATGCCGATGCCGCGTCCCTCCTGCTCCAGGTAGATGAGCGCGCCGCGCCCCTCATCTGTAATCTTTTGCAGGGCCAGATGAAGCTGTTCTCCGCAGTCGCATCGGAGTGACGAAAGCAGATCGCCCGTTATGCATGAGGAGTGGACCCGCACAAGCGGCGGCGGGTCGCCCGAGAGGTCGCCCTTGACTATCGCGATGGCGGGGTTTGGATCGACGGTCGATTCGTAGCCGTGAACGGTGAACTCGCCGTAACGCGCAGTCGGAAGTGTTGTCGTGGCCACGCGGTTGATCAGCCGCTCAGTGCGACGGCGATAGGCAATGAGGTCCGCGATGGTGATGAACGGCATGTTGTGCCGCCGTGCAATCTCCTCCAGCTCCGGTACGCGCGCCATGGTGCCGTCGTCGGAAACAATCTCGCACAACACGCCCGCCGGAGAGAGGCCGGCCAGCGTGCAAAGGTCCACGGTCGCCTCCGTGTGTCCCGCCCGCCGCAGGACGCCGCCCTCTTCCGCCCGGAGCGGGATAATGTGGCCGGGCCGCGCGAGATCGCTGGGCTTCGCGTTTATATTGACGAAGACCTGCACCGTCGTGGCGCGGTCGTAGGCCGAGATTCCCGTCGTCGTGCCGTGGCTGGCGTCCACGGTAACGGTCATCGCGGTTCCGAGCTTCGCGGTGTTCATTCCCACCATCATCGGCAGGTCGAGCTGCTGAAGCCGTTTTGCCGTTGTCGGCACGCAGGGGATTCCGCGCCCGTTCTTGATGATGAAGTTCATCGCGTCCGGCGTGCACTTCTCCGCCGCCATGATGAAGTCGCCCTCGTTCTCACGGTCCTCGTCATCGACCACGATTACGATTCTTCCGTCGCTTATAGCGTGTATCGCTTCTTCAATGGGGCTGAATCCCATGCGAACAGTCCTTTTACGGTGTGTAGAGAAACAGCCCCCCAACCCCCAATACTGGGGGAGTCTATGCCGGAGTGGCCCCTCTGTCCCCCCAAGATTGGAGTCGGGGGTGGGGGGGCCGGGCGCAGGCACGTCACCGGCTTTTTCAACACTCTCTTAGACGGAATTTACTGGATTGAATCCTACCTGTCCTCGATCCTACCAGCGTAATCAATACTGTCCAAAACGACTCTATTCCGCGAATCCGGTCGAAGTCAGCTTCTCCAGCGTCAGTACCGTCTTGCGAAGCCCTCGCGATTCCAGCAGCTTCTCCAGATAACGCGCGATTACGTCGTTTTCGATATTGATAGGATCGCCGATTTGCCGCTGGTGGAGCGTGGTGTTTGCCCACGTATGCGGGATAATCCAGACCGTGAACCAGTCCGCCGTCACGTCCACCACGGTCAGGCTGATACCATCGAGAGTCGCGGAACCTTTTGGGATGACGTAACGCATCAGATTGGGCGGAGCGCCGATCTTCAGGATTCGCGCGTTCTCCTGCTCGGTTACGGACAGCAGCGTACCGGTCCCGTCCACGTGGCCCTGCACGAGATGGCCCCCGAATCGCCCGCCTGCCTGCATAGCCCGCTCTAGATTCACGCCGTCGCCAACGCGCGCAATCTTCAGGCTGGTCCGGCTCACTGTTTCGGGAATTGCGTCGAAGCTGAGAAGGCTGCCGGAAATCTCGACAACGGTGAGGCAGACGCCCCTCACCGAGATGCTGTCGCCAAGCCGCGTGCCCTGAGAAACCAGGGGAGCATCGACCGTAAGGCGACTCTGAATATTGCCGACGGCGCCTTTGCGTATAGCCGCCAGTGTGCCAACCTCTTCAACGATTCCTGTAAACATAAGTTTCCCAGATTCTCATTGTACCCCATGGGCATTAGGGCCACGGGTAATCAGGGAACTTCGGCAGGTGACATCCGGTGGTCTGTTCAATTATAGGGTGAAAGGAGAATCGACCCATGTCCGCACAATCCGCTGCCCTCGCTGCTCCTGCGCCCGCCGATCCTGTGGATGAGGCTCCGCTGCTCGCGCCCAAAGTCTCCGTCGAAGATTATCTGGCGATGGAACAGCAATCCCAGGTAAAGCACGAGTTCATAGACGGCGAGATAGTGGCAATGGCGGGAGCATCGCCCGTGCATAATGAGATTACGGGCAACGTCTATGTCGCGCTCAGGAACGCGCTTGGAGATCGTGAATGCCGGGCGTACTTCGCAGACGTGCGCTTGCGCGTTAGCGCGACTCAATACCGCTATCCCGACGTGACCGCGCTCTGCGGCGAGGCCCGCTTCACTTTGGAGAATCCGCCCGCCCTTCTGAACCCAGGCGTAATCGTGGAAGTGATGTCGCCCTCCACGCAAGCATCGGACCGGGACGAGAAGTTCGTGGATTATCGGCAGTTTGAATCGCTGACCGACTACGTGCTGGTTGCGCAGGATCGAATCGAGGTGATTCACAATACGCGCCAGTCGCCTGCCCGGTGGATCGACACCATTCACGAGGGGGGCGACAATCTGCTCGCGCTGGAGGCGCTGGGAGTGACCTTGAGACTTGCCGACATGTACCGAAAGACGCCGCTTGCGGCCGTTTCGTCGCCGGTACAGGCTTAATCCGCCCTCACGCTGCTTATGCATCTGAATCCAACCACCCTCTGGAGACCGAACAATGAGCCGAATCGCCCTGTTTTGCATGCTGTTCGTCCTTGCAATGTCCATCTCGGCCTCCAGGCGCGGCGGAACGAGAGCGCAGAGTGAAGACGTGAAATTGCTCCTGGCGCACCCCATCATCGGAGAAGAAACGGGGGAGGCAGAGGTTCAGCCCTTCTGTCTCAAGCGCGTCCCAACGCTGAAGGCAGTGGCAACAAAGGAGGAGTGGGAGGCGCAGGCGCGCCGGATACGCAGGGATGTGCTGAATAAGGTCGTTTTCCGCGGCGAGGAGGCCCGCAGGTGGCGGGACTACGCGGTGAAGGCGGCCAGGGTCGAATGGCTCGATACAGTTCCCGGCGGCCCCGGCTATCATATCCGCAAGCTGCGCTACGAAGCCGTGCCCGGCCTCTGGATTCCCGCGCTGCTCTACGAGCCGGAAAACCTGAAGGGCAAAGTTCCGGTCGTGCTGAACGTCAACGGCCACGATTCGGTGGGCAAAGCCGCTGCGTATAAGCAGCTTCGGTGCATCAATTTTGCCAAGCGAGGAATGCTGGTGCTGAACGTAGAGTGGCTTGGCATGGGCCAGTTAAAGCCGATGCCGCACTACGCCATGAATCAACTGGATCTATGTGGATCGAGCGGCGTCGCGGTCTTCTATCTCGCCATGCGTCGTGGCCTGGACATTCTGGTTAAGCATCCGAACGCGGACCTTGCGCGGGTGGGAATGGCCGGTCTCTCGGGCGGCGGCTGGCAGACCATCTTCCTCAGCTCTCTCGACGAGCGCATTACCCTGGCGAACCCCGTGGCCGGATATTCCAGCTTTCTGACGCGTGCAATCGTGAATCGGGACCTCGGCGACAGCGAGCAGACGCCGAACGATCTCGCGACCGTCGCCGACTACATCCACCTCACCGCTCTCCGCGCGCCGCGCCCCACCCTGCTGACGTTCAACGAGAAGGACGACTGCTGTTTCAGGCCGGACACAGGCATGGGGCCGCTGGTCGACGGCGCGAAACCCGTGTTCCGTCTTTACGGAGCGGAGAATCGCCTCCAGACGCACATCAACCAGGTTCCTGGAACGCACAATTTCGAGCAGGACAACCGCGAGGCGCTGTACCGATTCATGCACGAGCAGTGGTTCCCCGGATCGAAGAACTTTCCCGATGCGGAGATACCATCGGCGGACGAGGTGAAAACGGAAGAGCAGCTGAACGTGCCCCTTCCAGCAAACAACGCGACGCTCCATTCGCTGGCAATGCAGGCGCTGGAGCAGACCTCCAAGCGCCGCACGCCTCCCCCGCCAAATCCCTCCGGCGAGTGGAGGCACGGGATGCGGGCCGAGCTGGTCAAGCTCCTGCGCGCCCCTCATTATGAAGCGACTGCCGAACGAATCGGAGAAGAGAGCCGCGGCGGAGTCCGCGCAGCATATTGGAAGCTTCGCATGGGCGGCGAGTGGACGGTTCCCGCAGTGGAGTTGGTGCGGGGGAAGCCTAAGGGAACTACGCTGTTGAAAAACGACCCCCCAACCCCCAATCCTGGGGGAGTCTATGCCCGCCTGGTCCCTCTGTCTCCCCCAGGATTGGGGGTTGGGGGGCCGCACGCAGGTACGTCACCTACTTTTTCAACACTCACATCGGGAACTACGCTGCTTTTCAGTGAACAGGGACGCTCGGCCCTCGCGGAACAAGCGTCACGTCTCCTTGACGCAGGGCAGCGGGTCGTCGTCATCGATCCGTTTTTCTTCGGCGAATCCAAGATCAAATTTCACGCGGGATACCTCTACGTCCTGTTGATGGCGGCGGTAGGCGAGCGAGCATTGGGGATTCAGGCCGCACAGGTTGCGGCCGCCGCTCGCTGGGCGCAAGGCGGTTCCGCCGAGCCGGTTACGATTCAGTCCGAAGGCATGAGATCGAGCGTCATCGCGCGGGTCGCCGGGGCGCTGGAGCCGCGGTCAGGCGGCCTGCTTCGACCTGTAGGCGAGATGCAGACGCTTGAGAGCGTTATTCGCAGCGATTGGACAGTGGACCAGTATCCCGAGCTGTTCTGCTTTGGACTGCTGGAGAAATTCGACATCCCGCATTTGCGGGCAATGGCCGGCGGCAGCCAATGAGCAAGCGGAAATCACGAGTCATCCGGGCCGGGCGCGTACTGCGAAGAGCCGCTCGCTTGATCGTCTGGGTTGCCGGACGCGGAGGTAAACGAAACATTGCATAACGCGCTGCTCCAACTTCCCTGGCACGACCTGCTTCTTCCTAAACTCTCATGGGCCGAGAAGATCGTGCGGCCCCTGCTCGTCTATGTGGCCCTACTGTTCGTATTCCGTCTCCTGTCGAAGCGCGACCTTGCGCAGGCGACACTCTTCGACTTCTTTATTATTCTGCTCATCTCGAATGTAGTCCAGAACGCGATGATCGGCGAGGACAACTCGGTGCTGGGCGCAATTGTCGGGGCCTTGGTACTGGTCATTCTTGCCAGCCTGCTCAATCGGGTAACGGCGCGGAGCAAGCGGGCTCGCGTGCTTCTGGAAGGCGACCCCCTACTGCTGATCGCACGCGGCAGCATACAGAACGATACCATGGAGGCCGCCAACATCTCCCGTAACGACCTGTTGTCCGCGGTTAGAAAGCAGGGCATCTCTCGCCTGGCCGACGTTGGATTTGCGATTCTGGAGTTGGACGGCACAATCAGCGTCATTCGCCGCGATGACGATAAGCGCCCAAATGACTGCCTTCCTCCGGAGATTGTTGGATCGGAAAGCGCGGAAGACCATAAACCGTAGACACTTCACGGGGAACTGCTCCTGAGCGGCGTGACGCGCTCTACCGCTTCGCCTTCTAGCCCAAATACTGTTCGGTTAATGTAATTTTCGGGTAAACTATCCCCAAAATCGTTCTGAGAGGAGAGTTTGCCCAATGCCTAGGGAAGAGGCCGCCCTGCCCGGCGGCGTACGCATATCCGACCTCATGAGTATGACACTGCTGG
>JBBROJ010000094.1:0-19988 GCA_038229495.1 Chthonomonadales bacterium | reverse complement strand
TCAGGTCGCTGTCCTTCAACAGCGCATCGGCGCGCTCGAAGCCGAGAACCACACGTTACGGGAACAGCTGCGCAAGCAGGGACCTAAAGCTCCGGGTCTGAGTGATTTGCCGCACTTTGTCAAAGCGAACAAGCCCAAGAAAGAGCCGACAGACAAGAAGCAGCGACGTCAGAGGGACCAGGGCTACGCGCGCTCTGCCGCCCCAAACTGCACACGTACAGAGGTCCATGCTCTTGAGCAGTGCCCCGACTGCGGACGCGCTCTTTCGGGCGGCTGGGTGCATTCCGAGCGGGAAGTTATCGACATCCCGCCCATCGCGGTTGAGCTTGTAAAGCACCTGCTCCTTGCCCGTCACTGCGGCGTCTGCAAGAAGCGGCGACTGCCCCGCGCGGGAGAAGCTCTCTGCTCGGTCACCGTGGGTCAGCGCCGCTTCGGAGTGCGCCTCATGAGCGACCCTGCTCATGTCGCTCATCTTGTGAACGTCTGTCGAACGCCGGTGCGCACAGTGAAGAGATTGCTCGCTTCCCTCTTTGGCATCGACATCTCCTGCGGCGGGATTATCGACCTGCTCAAAGCGGTCGCATCAGCGGGCAAGAAGACATATGACGCCCTTCAAGAAGAGGTTCGCGCCAGCCCTTTCGTTCATGCCGATGAGACCGGCTGGAGAGAGGACGGAGTGAACGGGTATCTGTGGAGCTTCTCGACGCCTTCTGTGCGCTTCTTCGTTCGGGACCAAAGCCGCGGACATCAAGTGCCGCAGGACGTGCTCGGTCCGCAGTACCGGGGGATTATCTCAAGCGACTTTTATGGCGCTTACAATTATCATCTGGGTCCTCACCAGCGCTGCTGGGTTCACCTGTTGCGGGACCTCAAGAAGCTCTGCGAGACATACCCGCTGGACAAACAGTTGCAGCTATGGGCCGGGCAGGTGTACGCACTCTATGTCGGAGCGGCCTCCTTCTGCTGGATTCATAAGCGAGACCGCATCCGCGCGCGCGAGAGATTTCAGCGCAGACTGGTCACTCTCGCCCGTCCGCACGTGAAGACGAGCGCTCCTCAGGCTGTTCTGGCGAAACGCCTGCTGCACTTTGAACCTGAGATGTTTACCTTCGTGGAGCACCCCGAGGTTGCACCTGACAACAACGCTGCTGAGCGGGCTATCCGTCCTGCCGTGATAGCGCGCAAGGTAAGCGGCGGCACACGTTCAAAGCAGGGCTCCGATACGCGGGCAATTCTCATGAGTCTGTTCGGCACTTGGCAAGCCCGTGGACTGGACCCGCTCGAAGCCTGCGTTCGGATGCTCCGCTCCCCCGCCTGAATCAAACCACTCTCACACAAACTGAACTGTTACCCGAGCCTTGCCACGCTTGACAACCAACATCCGGGTCGCTATACTGAAGGCAACTGCCCGGTGCATTCCATCCTATTCCATCCCGTTACATTCTTGGCGGAGCGGTTATCCACATCTTCACAACCGCCCGCTCCCGGCCCCCAACCCCCGATCCTGGGGGAGACAGAGGGGGCCATGCCAGCATAGACTCCCCCAAGATTAGGAGTCGGGGGGCTGGGGGGCTGTTTTCAACACCGATCTGACACCCGCACCCAGGAGACCGAGATGGCCCAGAGCGCAACAACGAAGTCAGATGTAGTCGAGCGAGAGTATACGGTCGGCGTCCAAATGCTCATCGGGGCCGGCGCCGCGCTCGTCGTCTCTCTACTCTTTTTCTGGGGAGCCAGCCTGGTCGCTCACAGCTATCGGTCCAATACCGCAAGCATGCAGTATGTCCTTGTGCGCCCCCTGCTCATCGTGACCGGCGTGCTCGGAACGCTCGGCGCGGTTGCACTGGCGGGCATGGGCGCGGGCCGCATGAATAAAGCGAAGACAAGCCCGACCGTCATGGTAAACTGTCCCTACTGCGGGTTCGGAATGGAGTTTCCAACGGAGCCGGCGCTCGACTGGGACTGCGAGGGATGCCACCGGCGCGTGTATTATGAGAATGGCCGCATGGCGGAGGTGAAGCAGATTACCTGCACCTTCTGCAAAACGGTACACAAGGTGTCTGCGAAAGCAACCACCTATATGTGCGACAACTGTAACCGCGCCCTTCGCCTCTCGGACCCGAACGACCCGAATCAGGTCGTCGCCGACTCTTCTTCCGATGTGCTTAAGAACTTCGATGTGCTCCTAACAGAGGTGGGCCGCAACCGTAACGAAGTAGCCATGGCGCTGGAATCGATACTTTTCTGCAACCTGCTGGAGGCCCGCCGCCAGATGGAAAACCTTCCGCTGACCGTCACGCGTAACGTTCCTGAGCGCAAGGCCGACGCAATTCGCCGCCGCCTGCGAGATCTCGGGGCTACCGCCGTTATCCACCCCACGGCGCAGGGACAGAAAGTAGTGACGAAAGAAGTCATGTAAAATTGAGGATGGCCGTCCTCGATTTATAGGCGCAGCAGCTCGGATGGCTCAGATCGACGCGAAGAGCACGAAAGCTGGAAAGGTGAATCGCGCCCTGTGCCAAAGTCAGTGGTTGCCTATATAACGCATTGGTGCCCGGACTGCACCCGTTCCCGGCGCATCTTGCAGCAGATGGGTATTAAGTACGCGGAGATCGACATCGAGACCGTTGCGGGCGCGGAGGACGAAATGCGCGCCCGCAACGGTGGATCGGGAAAGGTGCCCACCCTTCTCATCGATGACATTGTGCTCATTGAGCCCACAGATGCCGAATTGCGGCGCGCCCTTGAGGATCAGTCGACTTAGCCCGAATTATCCACGTAGTGACCGGCGCTACGGTATGCGGCGGAGGTTGCTCCCTACGCGATTTTCGTAATAACCCGACTGTTCGCGTCGGCGGTCGTCGAGAGCAGACCCTTCTTGCCGGTTACCGTCTCCGTGCTGCTCGTCACCGCCCGCTCGCTGCCCTGGGTGTCCGTCAGCGGGTACTGGACATCTTTCGGTCGAAACCAAATACCTCAACCTGCTTTGGAATTTACCCTTGGGCAGTTTCTCAAGATGAATGTGTCTATCGGATTAGCCTTCCAGCATAACAACGAATGGGACGGCGACGCGCGCCGCCCCACTGGATGACAATGCCTTAGATCCCTACTTCCGAGTCACGGTCACGAGGTTTTTCATCGTCTGAGACTTTCCACCCTGCGTGAATATCATCTCCTGATTCATGTTCATGGCGACCAGCGACCCGTCGGCAACATCCACATAGGCGGTGCCGGTACCGCTCACCTTCATGGCCCCGGATCCGGTCGATGTCGTGCCCAGAGCGGCAACCGTTCTGGACCCCACTTTCCTAATCCCAAGAAATTTGTTGACGGATTTCACGCTTAGCTGCTGCCCCATAACATTCACCGTGTTACTTGACGCATAGGTCTCGCCGACCTTGAGTGGCTTCTCCGGAAGCTGCGTGGAGACGCCTTGCATTCCGGGAGCGCCGCCGCTCAAAGTCTTGCCGCGATCGTCCAGCTTGATCTCCATTGACTGCTTCTTCACGTTTCCCGGCTTGCCGTTCATCATCATGGGGCCCACGTCAAGCTGAACCGTCGCCGTCTTGCCCTGAACGTCTTTCACGTTCATCGTCATCGGCATGTCCATCTTCATTGTGCCTGAGCCGCCAGGCACCTGAACGCTCGATATGACGTCGTAGCTCATTTTCTGTCCCTTCGTATACTTCATGCGGAAGAGATAGGAATCTCCCATCCTGGTAACCTGCGCTCCGGCGCGCGGAATGCTTCCAACCAGAGCGATAGCGGCCATGCCGGCAACTCCCAGTGCGACAATACGTTTCATTATTTTCTCCTGTGTCATCAGATGATTCCTAATGCATCGAAGCAGCCGCGTCGAAACAACTCACCCGCCCGTTCGCTTCAAGTCCTATGATATCTTCGCTGTGCCTAACTCTTATACTGCTTGCGCGCGGGCCGACTCAGCATCGCATTCGCTTCCGGATCGTTCTTGAACGTCTCGGTCTTCGGGTCCCATTCGAGCCTGCGATCTGCCAGTCGGAGAGCGAGATTACCCAGGTGGCACACCGAGACCGATCTGTGGCCGACCTCCGCGGGGCAGATGGTGGGCTTGCGGCTGCGAATGCAGTCCACAAAGTTGCCGTGGTGATCGTTGGACGCGTACAGCTTGGTCGCGCTGCCTGGAAGAGGATCGCTGAGAAGGCGGTCGTCGCTCGCTTTGATGACCCCGCGGCTCACGAATATCCAGCCGCTCTCGCCCTCGAACAGAACTCCGTTTTCACCCTTGCTGCTTGTGTTCAGCGCTACGTCGTGGGGATAGTAGTAGTTCACCTCGAACTCGTTGAACGCATTGTAGCAGTTATGGCCGACAGGCCGCGTGCCGCGCACCGGCTCGATAGCGATGGGACCGGAGCCGTCCGCGCCGATGCCCCACTGCGCGATGTCATTATGGTGCGCGCCCCAATCCGTCATCATGCCGCCGGAGTAGTCGAGCCAGTGGCGGAACGTACCGTGCGTGCGCTCCTTGACATACTCCGCCTGCGGAGCCGGCCCGATCCACATATCCCAGTCGAAATCGGAAGGCACAGGCAGCACGGGAAAAGGGCCGCCCGTCGGTCCCGCCGGAAGATGGGCCTCCGCGCGCTTCAACTTGCCCACGCGCCCGTTGCGTACCAGCTCGCAGGCCATGCGGAATCGCGCGTCCGAGCGCTGCTGGCTGCCGACCTGGAACACGCGACCCGTCCTCTTCTGCGTGGCAACCAGTGATTTACCCTCCGCAATTGTGAGCGTCAGCGGCTTTTCGCAGTAGACGTCCTTGCCGGCGTTCATCGCGGCGTTGGCAATAGTCGTGTGCCAGTGGTCGGGCGTGCCGATCACCACCGCGTCGATCTCCTTGTTGGCGAGAAGCTCGCGGTAATCGTGGTACTTCTTGGTATCAGGGCCGAAAATGTTCGCCGCCTCATCGCGATGCTGGTCGTCCAGATCGCAGACGGCAATGCACTTGACGCCCGGCTTGCTTGCAATTCCGCGCGTGTCGCCCAGCCCCTGGCGAAACCCGCCCTTGCTCCCGCCCGGACCGATCACTCCGATATGAATCGCATCGTTGGCCCCAATACGGCGCGGCGTCTGAAGGACTCGCTCGGTTTCCGCGGCTTCCGCTTCTTTGGCAAACCAGGCGGGAAGCCCAGCCAGAGCGCCCGCGGCGAGCGAATGCTCGATAAACCGGCGGCGCGATATTTCGAATTCACTGCGTACAGACAAGGAAAAATCCTCCGTTTCGGGTCGTTGGTTGTGTCGCTCAGAGCGAGAAAAACTATTGGAAGCACGTTAGGGCGGCACTCATGGATAGAATTCGACGCCCTTGTCTTCCATCTGCCGCTAGATTCTTCACTGAATCACCGTTGTCCTTCCGAATAGGCGCAACAGCCTCTTGACAGGACGCTCCAGCCGCTCGTATCATGGATGCTATGGAAAAAGATGTTACAGAAAAAGTAGAAAACCGGCCGAAAGGCCGCGCGTGGATCGAAACCGTCCCCATCGCGGAGGCGTCACCGGAGCTGCTGGACGCAGTGCGCGGCCAGGACAAACTCTATCCGCCGGAATACCGCCCGCCGGTCGAGGGCACGGAACCTAGGGGCGAAAAAACGGACGGGGCCGGAATTGTGATGTCCCACAGCCTCATCCCCGCCGCGCTCTACCACGCCTTCTCGCTCTACGGGACGCTGCTCTCGCCCGAACTGCCGCTGGAGCGCCGCCAGCATGAAATGATCGCCGCCACGGTTTCGTCTCTCAACCGGTGCCGCTACTGACTGACCAGCCACGCCGAGTTCCTGCGGCGGGTGACTCTGGATGAGTCGCTAGCGGAGGCCATAAAGAGAGACTACAAACGCGCGGACCTTGACCCGGCGGATCGAGCAATGCTCGACTATGCTGCCAAGCTGACGCTCACGCCGGCCCGAATGACGCGCGAGGATGTGCAGAGGCTCCGAGAGCACGGCTTCGACGACACAGCCATCCTGCAGATCAACCTTATCGCCTCGTTTTTCAATTACGTGAATCGCGTGGCCGACGGCCTGGGTATCGGAAGGGAGTAGAGTGTATGGGTAATACCTTCACTCCCTGCATTCTCCAGGACTATCCGCGCCTCTCGTTGCAGTCTATCACTTCAGCGCATCGTAGCTTGCTAGACGAGCTCCCGCTCCTTGCCCCGCCCCATCCCCGGTAATAAGTTGTAACCGTTCCGCAAATTTCTCCGTCAATATAGTATACATAATGCTACTATAAGGGGGAGCGATACAATGCTCGAATATCGTCATCTTGCAAGCTGGAAAAAGCGTTTCGACGAAATCAACCGGCCCGAACCGCCGCCCTACCTCGGACCTCTCGTATCCATTCAAGAGGCGATGCAGGCGCTCGACCGCTCTCGGGCCTATGTGCTCGACCGCATTGCCGACGGACGTCTCAACGTCTGGAAAGATCCCTCCTCCCGTCGCGTCTGGATTTTGCAAGACGATCTCGACCGCCTGGTCTACTCCGATCGCATGCGCCGCGAATCGAAATCCGCGAAGCCTCGCTCCACTGCCGCGCCGCCATCGAAATCGGAAGCCCGCCCGTCCGGCAAATGGATCGACGGCGAATACCTCTCTGCCGAACAGTACGAAGAGTACGTGTGCAAAGAGGCCGAGCTGGACGAATTAGACCGTAGCGGCGGGTTCAGCCATCAGCCGGTTCCCGTAGAAGACGCCGCCGGCATCATCGAAAAGCGGATTGACCAGTCTCGCAAGGACTACCTGCGTAAGCAGCGCGAAATCGACGCCTGGCATGCCGCCGAGCTCGCCAAGCTGGAAGGCAAGAATGCCACTGAGGAGACGGCGAAGATTGAAGCGACGGGGAAGACTGAGGAAACGACAGAGACTGAGGAAACGACGGAGACTGAGGAAACGACAGAGACTATAGCCTCAGCGCTTCCAGCCAATCCACCCAGGAAACAGCGTCGCGAACCCTCACGCCCCATCAGCTACAGCAACCCAAACAAGGGAAAGCCAACTCCGCCTCCGCAGGTCGCCTTATCGCCTCATCCCCCTATCGCCTCATCGGAACGTCCAGTGCAGCGGGACTTTCCAATCGGCTGGATCGGTTGGAGAGGGGCATGCGGCATGCTGGATCTCTCCCACTCCCGCCTCGCTATGCTCGCGAAGCTCGGCAAAATCCAGCGGAGAGTGCGGCCCTCGGGACGCTCCGTTTGGCTATACGATTCCGTCGAGATAGAAAGGCTGGCCAACGAGCGTATGGGCCGCCAAACCCTTCTCCTGCCGGCTGAGCGCTACGACTGGTGGGGCAGCCGCGCGAAGAAGATGGAGCTGAATGAGTTCGACGGCTGGATCACGACGACCGAAGCCGCCGCGATCCTGGACGTGCGCCGCGCCCGCGTGGTAGACCTCTGCAAGCGCGGCAGGCTTCCTTGCTACCAGAAGTTTCCCGCCAAACAGGGGTCGCCAATCCTCGTCCCGAATAGCCACGTCGTCAAAATGGCAAATAGGCCGGAGCACGTCGAGCGGCGCGAGCAGTGGAAACGGGCCAGGCTATCGGAGGAGCCGCACGTCGAGGAGTGGGAAGACCTGCGGATTCAGCCCTACCGCCTGTCGGACGAGACCGCCAACACCCGCCGCGAATGGGGCGAATTCTATAGTACGCGCCAGACTGCCCACCTGCTCGGCATCTGCATTCAGGCAGTTCAGTCCTTGCGACTGCGCAACCGGCTGGAGGGGCATCACATCGCGCCAAAGAAGAAAGGCACGGCGGGAAAGCAGTGGTGGTTCTTCAAGAAAGAGGACGTCCACGCCCTCCAATCCGACCCCGCCTACGCGCGCCATCACAAACGCTACAAAAAGCAGTTCGACAAAATCTGGCAGGACGAAGCGCCATCGCCCGAGTCGCCAGAGTCACCCCCGCCTCCACTGTCTCCAAAGTCTCAAACATGGTCCTGGAGCGACGTAGATCAACCCGATTGGTAGCGAAAATACGAAGGGCGCGGCCATATGGCCGCGCCCAGTTCCAGTAAGTATACATGAGCTCAATCGCGCATCAGAGCACGGAATTCCGTTTGCTGGCATACTGCTCGAAATTCTCTGAAAGATCTCGTGGCCCCCGGAACTGGTGCTTCAGCAGCTTTTCAAAAATCGTCTCGTTCTCGCACTTCGTCTTACCGTCCTGCTCAGCCGGTTTCTTATCACGCGCAAACTCCTGTACGACCTCAAGCAGATCGCCCAGGTTCTTCTCCGGTACGGCATCGATTCGCTGTTCCCCGCTCGGATACCGCTCCGGATTCTCGGATTAGTCTGGTGGCCCATCAAACTGAATCCGCATCAAATGTTCCATCAAATGTTCCATCAAATGTTCGAGGATGTGTTCGCCTTTTTTTTGAGGTTCAGCTTACGCGCGAGTCACAGCCTCTACCATCTGAAGAACCTCGTCCAGCGATTCCTCCGGGATTCGCTCGATCTCCTCATATAGACGTTCTCGAATCGTCATGGCCTTCTCCTATGAGAAAGACCCCTCGAACGAAGCCGAGGGGCATGATTCTATCGTATGTGATCGGGTTCTTACTCTCCCGAATACTTCGCTTCCTCCGTCTCAACTATTTCCACAGGCACTTCCATCTCGCCGGGAAGCGATTCGACCGCTCCCAGCGTCACGTCGTCGCCCTCGTCAAGCTCCGCGTCCGTCAACTCGTCCACGTCCGGAAGCGGGTCCTCGAACAACGCCTTCAGCAAGTCGTCCGCGCTCCTCGCGCCCTTCGTTGGAGCCGGCTCCTCTCCCCCAGAATTGGGGGCCGGGGGGCCAACACCCCCAGAATTGGGGGCCGGGGGGCCGTCCGCTTTGCCCGCGAAGTTCGACCCAACCGGCGAAAGCGATTCATCCACGTCCACCGGCAGGATAACCCGCTCCTCCCGAACCGGCGGCTCGATGATAATCTGCTCCCCGTTCGGCGTCGCCGGCTCCAGGCTCCGGTAGCGCGGAAGACCCGTGCCCGCAGGAATCAACCGGCCTATAATCACGTTCTCCTTCAACCCCACCAGCTCGTCCTTCTTGCCGCGGACCGCCGCCTCCGTAAGAACGCGCGTCGTCTTCTGGAACGACGCCGCCGAAAGGAAGCTGTCCGTCGCAAGAGATGCCTCCGTGATTCCAAGAAGCACCCAGTCCGAAGTCGCCTCCGCCTGGCCCGCATCCCGCATCCGCGTGTTCTCATCCTCGAACGCGAACTTGTCCACCACCTGCCCCGGCAGGAACGCAATCGAATCGCCCGGATGGCGAATCTTGCGCTTCTTCAGCATCTGGCGGATAATCACTTCCACGTGCTTGTCGTTGATGTCCACGCCCTGGCCCTTGTATACCTTCTGAATCTCGCGCACCATGTAGTCCTGCACGCCCTGCGGTCCCTTCAGCTCCAGCACCTTCTGCGGGTCCAGCGGGCCTTCCGTCAGCCGGTCGCCCGGCGAAACCTCGTCGCCCGCCTTCACCTGGAGCTCGCCGCGATACGGAACTAGCGCCGTCTTCCGCAGAATGATGTGCTTCGGATGCACCTCCTTCATCTTGCGGAACTGCTTCTCCGTAATCGTCTCCCCGGCCTTCGCCATCAGGTTGCCCTCGTCGTCGTGAATATCCTCGCCCGGAACCTCGCCCACGAAGTGCGACGGAACATCGTCCATCTTCACAGGCGAGTTGAGCACCACGTGCCGCAGCCCCTTCGTCTCAATCGTAATCACCTTGCCGCCGAGCTCCGTCACAATCGCCTGGCCCTTCGGCTTGCGCGCTTCAAACAGCTCCACCACGCGCAGAAGACCGCCCACCGTGTCCTCCAGCACCTTCAAAACCGCCTGGATCGACCGCGAACGCTCACGATCCGACCCGCCCTCCTCCTCGAAGGTCACGTGCCCGCTCTGAATATCCTGGTACAGTTCCTTCAGGTTGTTCTGCCGCTTCTGCTTGACGTTCGCCACCCCCGTCAGGTGCTTGCCCGCCACGCCGCCCGTGTGGAACGTGCGCATCGTGAGCTGCGTGCCCGGCTCGCCAATCGACTGCGCCGCGATGATCCCCACGGCAACGCCGATGTCCACCAATCGCCCGGTTGCAAGGTCGCGCCCGTAACAGTACTGACAAACGCCCTGCCGAAGCTCGCATGTCAGTACACTCCGCAGACCAACCCGCTTGATGCCGGCGTCCTGAATAGCCTTCGCCATCACGTCGCTGATCTCGGTATTCATCTCCACCAGAATGTCTTCGGTCTCCGGGTGAATGATGTCGTCTTTCGCATACCGGCCGTGAATCCGCTCGTGCAGCTTCTCGATGCTCTCGCCGCTCTCCAGAATCTCCTGAACGTAGATTCCCTGCGTCGTCCCGCAGTCCACTCCGCGCACAATCACGTCCTGCGATACGTCCACCAGCCGCCGTGTAAGATAACCCGCATCCGCCGTTCGGAGCGCCGTGTCGGCCAACCCTTTTCGCGTTCCGTGCGTGGAAATGAAATACTCCAGAACGTTCAGCCCCTCGTGGAAGTTCGACTTGATCGGCAGCTCTTCCACCAGGTTTCCGAACGGGTCCGTCATAAGCCCGCGCATCCCCGAAAGCTGCGTGAGCTGCTTCGTAGAACCGCGCGCCCCGGAATCAGTAATCAGGTAGATCGGGTTGAACTGCTCAATTCCGTCCATGATGGCCTTCGCAACCTCTTCCGAGGCCTCCAGCCAATGGTTCAGCACCTGAGATTTGCGCTCGCCGAGCGTAATCGTTCCGCGACGGTACTGCGTGTTCAAACGCGTAACTTTCGCCTCGGTCTCCGCGAGAATCTGCTTTCGCTTCTCCGGGATAACCATGTCGCTCATCGCAATCGTGGTCCCAGAGACCATCGCATACTTGAACCCTATGTCCTTCAGCTCATCCACGAACCGAATCGTCGCCTCTTTCCCGTGCTTCTCATATACCTCCGCGACAACGCTGGAAACCCCTTTTTTCGTCATCGTTTCCAGTAAATATCTATTCGTATACTTCAGCTTCGGGGGCAGAATCTGATTCATAATCAGCCGGCCCACCGTCGTCTGCTGCTTCACATCCGTTCCGTCCGGGCCGCCCGTCCCAACAATCTCCGTCGGCACCGAATAGTCGATCGGTTCGCCGCCGCCAAGCGCTATATTCTCCAGGGCCACATAGCTCCCCGAAACTCCGCCGGTTGCATCGTCGCGGCGAATGCGCACCCTGATCGGTTCCTGCAGCCGGATCTCGCCCGAATCGTACGCCAGAATCGCCTCGTCCGGACTCGAGAACACATTGTCCTTGGGCTTCGCGTTCTGCTCGATAGTCGTCAGGTAGTACGACCCCAGCACAATGTCCTGAATGGGCGCCACAATCGGCGCGCCGCTCGCCGGCGAGAACAGATTGTGCGTCGCCAGCATCAGGATTCGGGCTTCGGCCTGCGCGTACGCCGACAACGGAACGTGCACGGCCATCTGGTCGCCATCGAAGTCCGCGTTAAAGGCGTGGCAGACCAAGGGGTGCACCTGAATCGCCTTGCCGTCCACCAGCACCGGCTCAAACGCCTGAATCCCAAGGCGGTGAAGCGTCGGCGCGCGGTTTAACATAACCGGATGCTCCCGAATCACCTCCTCCAGCGCGTCCCACACTTCCGGCTTCATCTTATCGATCATCCGCTTAGCGGTTTTTATATTGCTAGTGTAGCCTCTCTCCACCAAAGTTTTCATAACGAATGGTTTGAAAAGCTCCAAAGCCATTTCTTTAGGCAGCCCGCATTGGTGCAGCTTGAGGTGCGGCCCGACAACGATGACAGATCGTCCGGAGTAGTCCACGCGTTTGCCAAGAAGGTTCTTTCGGAAGCGGCCCTCCTTACCCTTCAGCATGTCGGAGAGCGATTTGAGCGGCCGGTTGTTGGAACCGACGACAGGCCGCGTGCGTCGCCCATTGTCGATCAGCGCGTCCACCGCCTCCTGAAGAAGCCGCTTCTCATGGTTCACGATAGACTCAGGAGCGCGAATCTCCGTGATCTTCTTAAGCCGGTTGTTGCGGTTGATGATGCGCCTGTAGAGATCGTTCAGGTCGGAAGTCGCGAAGCGTCCTCCGTCGAGCTGAACCATCGGGCGCAGCTCCGGCGAGATGACCGGGATGCAGTCGAGAATCATCCAAGAAGGATGGGCCTTCGAGCCGATGAACGCGTCCACGACTTCGAGCCGCTTGATGGCGCGGGCGCGCTTCGGACCCTGGGTCGTTGCGACCTCATTCTTCAGGTCCTCGCTCATCTTCTCGAGGTCGATCTCTTCCAGAAGCTCCTTGACCGCCGCGCCACCGAGGCCGGATCGGACGATCCCTTCATACGAGATGCCGAGGCGGCGAGTAAGGACTTCAATGAGCCGCTCGAGCGAGCGGAACTGGTCCTCGTTGATCAGCTCTTTCTTAGCGACCTTTTCGAGCAGAAGCAACGACTCGGCAAGCTCTTTCTGGCGCTCTTCCGCGTCCTTCTCCTCCTGTTTGATCCGATCGAGAAGGTACTTTTGCTTGTCGGCTATCGTATCCTCATCCCACCGCTCAGGCTGTTCCTCTTCAGGAATGTCCGGGTCGAGCTCCGCCGTCCGCTCCGCTACCTCTTTGCGAAACTCGCGCTGGAGGCGATCGGCGATTCCGCCGCGGTCTTCCGTGATCTGCTCTATCTCCTGCTGAACGGCCTGCCGGATGTCCTCCAGGTCGCTGTTGATGCGGGCGCGGTCGACTTCGGTCACGATATAGGAGGCGAAGTAGAGCACCTTCTCAAGTGGTCGCGGGGAGATATCGAGTATGAGTGAAAGCGGGCTGGGAACACCCTTGAGATACCAGATATGACACACCGGCGCGGCGAGCTCGATGTGGCCCATGCGCTCGCGGCGCACCTTGGAGCGTGTCACCTCAACGCCGCAGCGGTCGCAGATAATGCCCTTAAATTTGACTTTCTTATAACGTCCGCAGTGGCACTCCCAGTCCTTGACAGGACCGAAAATCTTCTCGCAGAAGAGTCCGTCCCGCTCCGGCTTGAAGGTGCGGTAGTTGATTGTTTCAGGCTTCTTGACTTCACCGTAGGACCAGGCGCGAACCTCGTCCGGCGAAGCGATTCCGATTCGAATCTTAGAGAAGGTACTGGCGTCCGCCATTAGGGCTCCTCCCTTATAGAACCCGGCCCGCAACGGTTCGCGGCCGGGGAAAGCGGTTGACTTCAAAAGAACTGCGCGTCAAAGTACAAAACTGCGAAACGAACCCAATTTGAGGTTTGGAGAACCGTAAAATTACGAAACGAAGCCGTCTTCGGCCCTCATGGTTCTCTATTCATGCCCAACGTGAAAGTCAAAGCAGCTTCCACGTCTGCCATCGGCAACATTCCTACGACACGGCTAATCGCTGATTCCAGTACAGTCGCCAAATTGTCTGTCATTGCCACTGAATCCACGAGAAGACCGGACTGCTGACCTTCAGACGATTCGATCTCGATAATCACTCTGCTTGGATGCCCGGCCCTCGCCATGTTGCTCGTGATCATGGCGAGAATGGTTTGCGGCAATCCGCTTCCCAGACCATCTGCCTGGACAATAAGAGCAGGCCTTATCTTCGCCGTTAGAAGATCCGAGTTTGGATATCGAACGAGTACCACATCACCGCGCTTAGCCACCAGACTTCACCGCATCATAGCGGTCATAGATTTCCATATCTGGCGCATCCCAATCTTCCGCGAACGTTGCGAAGCTAGCTCGAATATCTGCGGCCTGCCGCTCATCGATTCCGTGTGCCCGCAGGTCCGATTCGCTCGCTCCCATAAAGGTTACGAACACGCGCGCGCCGTCTTGCGCGTTGCATGGCTTTTCGTTGAGCTCAACTCTGCCATCTCTATAGATACCGGCGACGGTTGTTAACATGATTCAAACTCCTGTCGGAGTCACTGGCGTACAAATCGCTGAATCTAAATCTACGAAACGAACTCATTCCGCTTTGTATTAGTAATCCTGCTAAAGTGGTTCGATACTAACCAAACCACCATCCGCACATTGAACGTTAAGCTCATATCCATCGAGTAGGCTCATACCCAGGAGGGGCCTTCGACCCATTGCGAGCACGAGGACCGATCGTTCAACGCCATGCCAATCGATAACTGCCCTATGAACCCGCACCTGGACGCTGCGCCCATCAGCTACACCGGCCGATTCATCATAAAGATAAGGCAGTCCGAGCACAGAGACAGCCTCTGCCGGCATCGCGAGCTCTTCCGTAAAGCCGGTGTCCACGACGAAACCTACGGATATGCCTGGTTGTCCGGGCATATTCAATGTTACGAATACTTCGGGTTTACGTAGCTCTACGCGCCCAGCAATCAAACGGACACGCGCTCCATCACACCGCCAAACGAAGCCGCGACGTTGTAACCAATGCGGATTCCGTACAGTGCGGCATCAGGATGCTTGGCGTGGAACCGCCTCGCGGTTTCGATGCCAGTGTCGTCCACTCCGAATTCGCCCGTCTCAATATCGATGACGACCATTTTTCCGACATTCTCGTCTGTTTCAACCTGTTGTTTGATTCCCTGATCGTAGAGCGCCTGCCCGCGTTCCGCGACCAGCTCGCTTGTAATTTTCGAACGATCCATGTCTCACCGATTCCTCACGACCGAATCATAGCGGTCATAGATATCCATCTCAGGCACATCCCAGTCTTCCGCGAAGGTCTCAAAGCCAGCGCGAATCTTGGCGGCTTGTTTTCTGCTTATTCCTTCCCGACGGAGGTCCATTAGCTCTTGTTTTGGATTCTCAACCTGCCTCTGCTCGTCTGGTGCTAGATCGATTGTGAGGTTCATTTGTGACACCTCGTCGCGGATTCAGCCACATGGCTAAAACATCAAGTTGAGCCACTGGAGTCGCCGAGCAGTATCGGGCATCTCTATCTCTATGTGCGATTCAGTCAAGTTCCGAAGGTAAGACGACATCGAGAACACATGCAACACTTTGAAGCAACAGTCAGCACTATCAATCTGAACGCTAAACCACGGTGAGTCTGCGCCTTCACGGTGTACGGCTCTCCACAAACACGCTACCGGCTCAACTGTTTTTGCGCCGACCGGACATTTCATCTGGACCAGTACCTTGACTAAAGACTCCGCCTTGATGGTCTGTGCGTCTTGATCCCAAAGCAGATTCCAACTGTTTCTCTTATAGGCGGAAACCTCGGCCGGCGAAGCGTCGAGCTTCAGCTTGCTTCCGCCTATCGCATGCGCAGACCAGTTTTTCACCTCAATCTGGTAATGGATTATGCCGCCATCAGGGTATGCGACTTCGACCCATCGGTCAAGTCGAGGTCCCTTCTGCTTTCCAGTCGTAACCGGACCCTCTAGAATCGTCGCCTTTGCGTCATACTCGGTCTCCAGATACCGCTTCAGAAGCCCCGCTCCCAGGTCCTCGCCCGCGACTGAACATACGGCGGTCGCGTGCTTCCAGCTGTTCTTCGGAATCTCGTCGAAGAACTCCAGCACCCTCCTACGGTCGATTCTGACCATGCTCAATCCACGTCCTCCTGCGCTTTCCCTGTTACGGCAGAAAACGGGGGCAGGCGCGAAATGCTTGCCCCCGTGCTCTCTACAACCAGGCGAGGCTAGAACGACTCTTCCATTTCCGTGCCGCGCGGGAGCTGGCGGGCGCGGCGGCGGGCGGCGGCCTTCATCGGGTCCTCGTGCGGATCGATGTCGTCGTCGCGATCCTTTAGGTCGATCTCGCGGTTGTTCTCATCTTCGACGGCAACCTTGAGACCGAGCGATTGCAGCTCGTTAACAAGAATCTTGAACGATTCCGGCACGCCCGGCTCCAGCATGCTGTCGCCCTTCACAATCGCCTCGTAGGTCTTGACCCGTCCAAGAACGTCGTCCGACTTGATGGTCAGGATCTCCTGCAGTGTATACGCGGCTCCGTAGGCTTCGAGCGCCCATACCTCCATCTCGCCGAACCGCTGGCCGCCGAACTGCGCTTTGCCACCCAGCGGCTGCTGAGTGACCAGCGAGTACGGTCCGGTAGAACGGGCGTGAATCTTGTCGTCTACGAGGTGGGCCAGCTTCAGCATGTAGATGAAGCCCACAGTAATTTCGTGGTCGAACTGATTGCCGGTCAGGCCGTCTCGAACGTGACACTTCCCGCTCGTGGGACTGATGCCGCTGCGCCACCAGGCGTTCTTCTTTATCTGCTCGATGACAATGTCGAAGTCGAAGCCCTTGGGTACCGGCAGCGGCGGAAGCTCTTCCTCTGGCTCAGTCTCTGCAGTCTCCAAAGCCGCCTCGTCACGCAAGTCGGTCTTCAGCGTGTTGTGCTGCTCCAACTCCAACTGGACCGCCCCTTCCACGGCGGGACCGGCGACTATTCGCGAGATCTCCTCCAGGCGGTGGCCATCGTAGGTCTGCATCTCGGCCCTGATTTGGGCGAGCATATCGTCGGCGCTCGCTTCAGGCGCAAACTCAAGGCCCATTGCAAGCTCGGAATTGACATAGTTGGTAACCACCTTGCGCCGCAGATGCTGCGCGAGGCGGTCCAGCTCACCCAGGATTTCGTGGTCCGTAGACCCCTCGAAGGCCGGGTTCACGAAGGAGCAGTTGAGATGCTTGCCTACGAGGCCCAGATGCGTTTCGAGAACCTGCCCAATATTCATGCGGGAAGGCACGCCAAGCGGGTTCAGAACGATATCGACCGGCGTCCCGTCTGGCAGGAAGGGCATATCCTCTTCCGGCAGGATTTTGGAGATGACGCCTTTGTTACCGTGGCGTCCGGCCATCTTGTCGCCTTCCATGATCTTGCGCTTCTGGGCGATATAGACGCGGACAAGCTGGTTGACGCCGGCGTTCAGTTCGTCGCTGGGCAGGCGAACCATGTCTCCGTCACAGCGCTCGCAGACCGTGCGATCAGGACGCTTCGAGAAGTTGTAGATGGTCTTGCAGCGGACGCACTGGTACTTGAACCGGCTGAAGACCTTGACGTCTACGACCTTTCCCTTCTCGCCATGCGGAACGCGCAGCGATACGTCGCGGGTCTCTTCCGCCTTCTTGCCGAAGATGGCGATGATGAGCCGCTCTTCCGCTGTCAGCTCGCCCTGGCCCTTCGGAGCCACTTCGCCGACCAGAATGTCTTCCGGGCGGACTTCCGCGCCTATTCGGATGATTCCGTTCTCGTCGAGGTCCTTCAGCATGTCCTCGCCGACGTTCGGAATGTCGCGCGTGATCTCTTCGGGTCCGAGCTTGGTGTCGCGGGCTTCCTTCTCATATTTCTCGATGTGAATCGAGGTGAAAATGTCGTCCTTAACTAATCGCTCCGATAGCAGTATAGCGTCTTCGTAGTTATAGCCGCCCCACGGCATGAACGCGACGAGCACGTTCTGGCCGAGCGCCAGCTCGCCTTTATCCGTGCACGGGCCGTCGGCGAGCACCTGGCCGCGACGAACGCGCTGTCCCTTGTTGACTAGCGGCCGCTGCGTGATGCAGGTGGCGTGGTTGGAGCGCAGCATGTTGAGAAGGTTGTAGGTGTCCAGGCGGTTGTCTTCCGTAGTGACCACAATCTGCTCGGCGGTGACTCGAGTGACCGTACCGGGTCGCCGCGCAATAATAACCGCGCCCGAATCGCGGGCGGCGCGGCGCTCGATGCCGGACTTGACAAGCGGGGCGTCCGGGCGCAGGGTGGGGACGGCCTGGCGCTGCATATTGGAGCCCATGAGGGCTCGAGATGCGTCGTCGTTCTCGAGGAACGGAATGAGCGCCGTTGCGACCGAGACGATCTGCATCGGGGAGACGTCCATCAGCTCAACCTTGGTGGGAGGGACGATGGGATAGGAATCCTCGAAGCGGACCTGTATCTGCTTCAGCTCGGTGATGCCGTCGCCATCCACGAACTTGCCGTCCAGGAGCTTGATGTTGGCCGGCGCGATGTGGAAGTGGTGATCGGTGTCGGCGGTCATCCAGACGATGTCGTTGGTGACGATGCCGCCCCTCACCTTGCGGAACGGAGTTTCCAGAAAGCCGTATTGATCGACGCGCGCATGGACGGCCATGGAGCCGATGAGTCCGATGTTGGGTCCTTCCGGGGTCTCGATGGGGCAAATTCGCCCGTAGTGGCTATGGTGCACGTCCCGGACTTCGAGCTTGGCGGATTGGCGGGACAGACCGCCGGGCCCGAGGGCCGAGAGGCGGCGCTTGTGCGTGAGCTCGGCGAGCGGGTTGGTCTGGTCCATGAACTGCGACAGCTGCGACGAACCGAAGAAGCTCTTGATCGAGGCCGAAATCGGCTTGACCGAGAGAATCACCTGCGGGATGATGCTGTCCGTGTCCATAGACGTCATGCGCTCTTTGGCAACCTTCTCCATGCGGAGGAAGCCCATGCGGAGCTGCGACGAGAGCAGCTCACCGACGCTGCGGACGCGCTTGTTTTCCAGGTGGTCAATGTCGTCCGTGGTGCCGGTGCCTTCGCTCAGGTTCACAACATAGCGCAGAATTGAGACCAGGTCTTCGCGGGTCAGCGTTCGGGCGCGGAGCGGCACGTCTGCCCCGAGCTTCTTGTTCATCTTGAAGCGGCCGACCTTTGCCATGTCGTAGCGGCGCGTATCGTAGAAGATGGACTGGATGAGGTTACGCGACGAATCGGCGGTGGCGGGATCGCCGGGCCGAATCTTCTTGTAGATGTCGAGCAGAGCCTCTTCCTTGGTATAGGCGGGGTCCTGCTCGAGCGTCGATTCTACGTAGCGGTGTACTTCGTATAGCTCGATGCTGGTGAGGCCGAGCTTTACGATGGCGGTGGCGATGGTCTTGTCGATCTTGCCGAAGGCGCGGAGGAGAACCTTCTCGCTCTTGGCGTCTGTGATGTCGGCGGTGGCGCGCTTGGCGATGAGGTTTTCGGCGGTCAGGTCCTCACCTTCCAGGGTAACGCGGTTGGAGAAGAGCTTGACGATGTCGGTGGTGGCCTCGCAGGGCGAGTTCAGCTTCAGGACATAGTGGTCGCCTACGCGCTCGGCCAGCTCTTCCAGCGAGACGTAGCGGCTGCCGTCGTCCCAACTGTTGCGCTGGTCGCGCTCGGCGATGGAATCGGTGATTCTCATACCGGCGTCGGCAAGAATCTCGCCGGTCTTCTTCTCCACGACGGCTTCCACGAGCGCCATCGGCATGATGTAATCACGCTCAGATTTACGTGTCTGAGGACCGGTCTCCACGTTCTTATAGATCCATAGCTTTTCGCGAACCGCGCCGAGCTGCATCTCGATCGGTATAACGCCGTTCGGGAACGCGTTGAGCGCGCGGAGAAGCGTGGTGATCGGGAACTTGCGGGTCTGGCCGATGCGGACCGTCACCTGATCGGTCGCGTCGGACTCGACATCTACCCAGGCCCCTTCGGAGGGGATGAGCGTGGCGAAGAAAATAACACGTCCGCTGAAGTCGAGGTTGTCCTTAAAATAGACGCCGGGCGAGCGGGCGAGCTGTGACACGACGACACGCTCCGCACCGTTGATGACGAAGGTGCCTTTGTCGGTCATGAGCGGGAGGTCGCCGAGGTAGACCTCGGATTCGATCATCTCTTTGCTGGCCTGGGTAAGCCGCACTCTCGCCTTAATGGGCGATTCGAACGTCATGTCGCGGTCGCGGCATTCGTCGACCGTGTATTTGGGCTCGCCGAGGGTAAAGTCTACCAGGGAGATGCTGGTGTTGCCGGTAAAATCGTATATGGGAGAGAAGCTTGCAAAGAGTTCACTAAGGCCTTCTTCGAGAAACCAGCGGTAGGAATCTAGCTGTAGTTCTACGAGGTTGGGAATATCGACGGTGTGGGAAGTCTTCTTCGAGGCGTGTTGGATTTCCTTCAATGCTGGACCCTCCTGTTCGACGCACGAATTGGTATCATACCAGTTCCGTCAACGGTTAGTCAAGCGGAATTTTAGATTTTAGGTATTGGATTTTGGATTGCGATTTGGGGACAGTT
>JBBROJ010000093.1:0-20276 GCA_038229495.1 Chthonomonadales bacterium | reverse complement strand
GTACTTCACAATTTCGCAGTCCTGAACCGTAATGAGGCCTTCGGTCACCATCTCGTCGAGCAGCGGAAGAAAGCTCTCGATTCGCTCAGCCGTGTCGACGATTTCAATTTTGATAGGGAGGTCTTCGGACAGCTGGAGGATGGAGGTCGTGTGGATTCGGCTGTTTGCGCCAAACCCTTCAATGCCGCGGGTAACCGTCGCGCCGGCCAGCCCCTCTTTGCGAGCCAGAATCACGATGGCGGTAAACAGCGCCTGGCCATGCCATCTGTCGGCCTCGCCGACATAGATCCGCGCCAATTTTCCGGGTCCCTTGATCTTCATTGTCTCTTCGTTTCTTTACGCTCGCCCGCGCAGGAGGAGCCGCGCCACGACCACTCCCAGCCACGCAGCGAAGAATCCCGCGATTACGCTGCCCAGCAGGTTGAAAGCCGCGGCTTTGAATCGGCTGCCCTGGACGATTAGCTGGAGCGTCTCGAACTCGAAGGTTGAGAACGTTGTATACGCGCCGACGAATCCGACTGCAACCAGCAGCCGCCACTCAGGCCGCCAGTTCAGGCTGAGCGCCAGCGTCGCGAAGATGCCCAGAACTAACGAGCCGGTCACGTTGATGATGAACGTGCCATAGGGGAAGCCGACGCCCCACTTTCGCTGGGCCCACTCCCCCACGAGGTAGCGCGCGTTCGCGCCGATGAATCCGCCGAGACCAACGATGAGCAGCTTCTGCCACATGCCGGTATTATGGCAGGTCGGATGCGCGAACGCAAATCAGCCTTCTCGCTGCGATTGAGGGTTAGACAGCTTCTACAACGGATCAAGCGTCCTTGCCGCAGTTCGCCGGTTTCGGCAACGTCTGAAGCAAGGGAGGCCGTCGTAAGAGGAAGCTTTCCGGCCACGCTAGCCCTGCCGTACAGGAAGCTCGTCCGCCTGCCCGCCCAGCCCTGGATGCGTTCAAGCGCATCGGAAGCGTTGTAGCCGAAGCTCACTATACGACCCTCGGCGTCCTGCAACGTGCTGAGCCCTTTATGTCAATATAGAGTGAGACACTCCGCCATACGTGGAGCCAATTCAAATCAGGGCGGGAGAAGGAGAGCATGCGATTCCCGAGAGGGATATAGTGCCGCAGCATCGAACGTTAGAGCATGAAATGGACGAAATTCCAACGGCTGGCGAGATTGCCCTTACGAGACGCACGACTTCTTCTCTTTCCGGCGATCTTTGCTTGCCGAGCATGAAATAACGCCGTGTGGGCAGTTCTTCCAAGCAAACGTGCTCTTGCACTTGCATTCAGACGGAAGGACATGCATCGTGGTCTGTTGAACATGAACAAAACCTTCGGGGGGATACTGTATGGAGTTGTCCAATGTATTGGGCGAATACGGTCGACTGGTTACTGCATGGCTGGACCAGTGCAAGAAAGAAACAACGGCAGTTCTGAAGCTGCAGAAGTCCGTTTCCACAGGCAATCTGAAAGACCTCGAAAGACTTCGCCAGGCGGCGCGAGCCGCCTCAGTTGCGACGTACCAGCATGCCGATAACACCGGACCCCTTGAGTTCGACGCACCAGCGTATCTCTCTGAATCGGGTGGATTTCTCGACGAGCTGAAAGCGGCCGCGAAGCGCGCGGGCGTTCGTATGTACGAGCGCGACGGCGTCATCTTCTGTTACCCTGTCCTCGTACGGACCGAGCCTGAGATGTCCGCGATTCGGATAGACAAGAAGCTGGTATACACCCTTAGCCCGGACACCCTCGCAGCAGATTTACAGAAGAGGCAGAGCAAGGACCCGAAGGCCAAATCCGATCGCTTCATCGAGGCGCTCTTCGATGGCTACGATCTGGTTCGCGCTAAGTTGAATCTCCCCACATATACGGATATTCCCCTTCCCCGCATCTACGAGGTTCTAACACTCCTGCCTGGCTCCGAAAAGGAGTACACAGTTCTCGATTTCACGCGGGACATTTACTTTTTGGATATAAGCGGCATCGCCGAAACAAAAAAGGGCTTCAGACTCAGCCTCCCAGCAAGCACGGTGAGCAAGGAGAAGAGTTCCAAGCTCCTAAAGTTCGTAACGCGGGATGGGTACGAGAAGCAGTACGCGGCGGTTAAGTTTACTCCGCCCGGATAGCGACCGTAGCAGTTATCATCGTACGGAGGTCTCCCCGGAATGGCCATCGCCCTTGATGAATGGGTGCGTCTGCTAGGGCGTGAATATCTCGAAGACTTCATCGTCTCTGGTGGCTCCGCTGTTAAGTTCGCCATAACGCCCGACGATCACGATACCTCCGCCATGGCCGCGATTAAATCCGAGGCTCGAAGCCATGGCTATTTCGTAGCGACCATAGACGCCGGACAAACACGCGTGCATATGATAGATCAGATATTTCACGCCGTTGCTCGTCTGGTTCCCTGGGAGAAGCTAACAGACCAATGGCTTCGTAATTTATTGCGCACCAACGGCATTGAGGTGAGCGAGGACAAATCACTTCGTGATCTTGACCAACTCGCAGAGGCCAACAAGCGAGAAAAGCTCGATCTGCTCCGCGAGATCAAGAGTCTGATCACCACAGCGTCTCTCTACAACTACGCGATGAGCAAAGAGTTTCGCGCCGCTGTAGCGACTCTTGGATATGGCGCCTTCGCTCCTCCGAGTTCCGATCAAGGGGATACGGACGTCATCCGCCAGTGGTTATTCGGGGAAAAGTGCGGACTGGCGTCGCTAAAGCGGATTGGCATCTTCCAGCGCATAAGCCGGCACAACGCGAGAATATTGCTCAGATCGTTAGCCGTATGGCTCCACGAAGTTGGATGTGCGGGCATGGTTCTGATCCTCGATCTCAGGCCTGCCCTGGCTGCAGAACAGCCGGCGGAGAGTGTAGTGCGCTACAGCCGCAA
This sequence comes from Chthonomonadales bacterium, assembly GCA_038229495.1. Classification (GTDB taxonomy): domain Bacteria; phylum Armatimonadota; class Chthonomonadetes; order Chthonomonadales; family CAJBBX01; genus JBBROJ01. The sequence continues at coordinate 17,385 of JBBROJ010000093.1, read as the reverse complement.
TTCACTGTTGGACCTGTACGAGGTTCTTCGCCAGTTCATAGATGATACTGACGAGATAGCGCATGTCCTCATTGTTGCTATTGCCAGCCCAGGACTGATTGAAGGTCCCAAGAGTGTTGAGAATTACGACGCGCTTAAGCTCCGCATTGCGGACGAAGTTCGTGATCGTGACCGCGCCAATCCGCTCAACGCGTTGGTTCGACTAAACAGCAGCTACTCCGAGGGAGGCGTCAGTGGATAAAGACGTCGTACAACGGCGGCGTGCCATTGAGGCTCTGCGGGCAGGCGTGCCCAACCGCGATGTTGTGCGCCAGTTGAAGCCTGTTCAGGTGGACATGGAGGAACGATTCAATGACCTCCTCGAGTCTGCGAAGGACGGCTGGTCTGATGCTAAACAGCAGCCCGGGTTGCTCATCGAGGGAGATTTTGGCACCGGGAAGTCGCACTGGCTTGAATATTATCGCCATCTTGCCCTCGAACACAACTTCGTCTGCTCGTCGGTTGTCTTAAGCAAGGAAACTCCCCTATATGATCTCAATAAACTGTATAGATCGTGTGTGGAGTCGGCGGTCGTTCCTGACAAGCTGGGACCTGCCCTTGAAGAGATAGGGCATACATATAAACTTACCGACTCAGAATTTCAGCGTGAACTGTTTCAATGGGTGGAGAAGACGCCGGAGATAGACCCGCGCTTTGCCGCAACGTTCTTTTTGTTTGAGCGGAGCCAGGATGAAGAGCTACGCGCCAGGATTATCGCAGAGTGGACTGGTTATCCAATGCGCGTGCCAGATCTCAGAGCTGCGTTACGAGAGATCGGGGAGGGTGCGACCTACAAGATACGCAGGCCTCAGAAGGGCCAGGCGCTGCAGCGATTCCAGTTCCTCAGTCGCTTCTTTCGGTCAGCGGGTTACGCGGGATGGGTCATTCTTGTTGACGAAACGGAGATGATATCGAAGTATTCACTCCGCCAACGTGGGAAGTCCTATGCGCATCTTGCTCAACTGATGGGCTTGGTTACGGGCATATCGATCCCGGGGTTGGCCACGGTCTTCACACTGACCAAAGATTACACCGGACAAGTCCTCCGGGGCAGAAAGAATGACATCGTTAACGTTTCCGCGCGTATGGATGGCACAAGAGATGAAGCCTATGTCCTGCCGGCGGAGGTGGGCATGCGTACCATTGAGGGACGCGGTTACAAACCATTAGACCTTCGACCACTGACTCCCGAACAGGTGATGGACACTTATGCGACGGTTCGCGGTCTCCACTCATTAGCCTATAATTGGCAGGCGCCCGAGATCGATGACCATAGGGAGTACTCCATGAGTACCAGTATGAGGCAATACATACGAAGCTGGATTACTGTCTGGGACTTGCGGCGGCTTTATGGGTATGACGCCAATGTTATTGCGGACACCATAACTCCCACTTATGATGAGGATGTAGACCTCCAACAGGAAACCCCGGAAGAGGATGACGAGCCAGTCATCATGATGTAATTGAGCGGCGCGGAGCAAGCTTTGCCTATCCCATTTCATGACGCCGACGATGTTGATGCCCTTGGATTTGCCGCGTATCTACACATTGAACAGGCAGATTCAGGAAGTGATATTCGGTATGGAGCGCTTCTATTCATAAATGCTCGCGGTGAACCGGTGGAGTTCGTCTACAATCGAATCGAGCTGTTAACTCATCCCCTCTGGCGTCCTTCAGACCGGTCTAGAGCCGTGGCAAGACGACTAGCCGCTACGCTTTTCAATGCATCAACGCTAACGCCGGCGCTTCTTCTGTGTCGCGCGGATGTTGTAGAGCCACACGTGTTCGGGCCTGACGGCCATATAAATGTAGGCTTGCCTGTAGGGCGAGTCGCGACAGCGCATAAAGCTATTGGATATAGAGCCTCAGAAGGGCTTCAGAATGTCCACACTGCGGATGCTGATGGGGGTCAACGCGAGATTCACGTATTTTGGACTCCTGGTCCACCTGATGGTATCGCCGCCGACCTGTTTCAACACCTGGCGGACCGTGGACTAATACTTGAACCTTTCGAACGGGCAAGCGCCGGCCTCTTAGAAACATATGGCGAGGCGCTGAGAACACCCGAATGAGTCCAGACTGGTGGTCTATCAATACCGCTCCGCGCCGTTCGGGTTTGTTCACATATCTGCGGCAGTCACATGGCGATTCGGACCCTCAAGCTTCACTCCTTCACCTCTCTTCGGTTAGCCATTTCTTTTCCACTCGCACGCTCACCATAAACACCGATCAAGAAGCGATAAGACTGGACTGTTGGAACAATGGCTTTACGGTGGATACTGCATCAGGACAACGAGGTTTCGTAAAAGTATGGCGAGCGAAGTCAGTAGATTTCCGTGGCTTCATGCGACATCAAAAGGCGCGCGCCCCTCAATATTCTGATTCTATGCCGTTCGAAACTGATGAAAGCACGTTGTCAAAATCGGCGGGACTAGCCGGAATACACCCGCGCGGATCAGGTACTTCTCCCTCAGAACTAGACCTTGGGCTTCGATTGTTTGCGATCCTTCAGCCACCTCCAGATTTGCTGCTGCGTTTGGATGGTCCTCTCGAGTGGCCGAGCTCATTCTTCCCATTTCAGAGGGATGGAATCAGGTTGCTTATTCAGCGCAAGCAACTGTTGCTCGCCGACGACATGGGGCTCGGCAAGACCATCCAAGCCATTGCAGCAATACGCGTGTTGCTGCACCGTGGAAACTTGAGCAGGGCGCTTATCGTGGTTCCCGCTGGCCTGTTGGAACAGTGGATGCGAGAGATCACCTTCTGGGCGCGTGAGCTTAGAGTAATGGTTATTGCCGGAGCACCAGATATCCGCTTGAGGCAATGGCGCTACCAGGCACATATCACGCTTGTATCCTATGAGACACTTCGGTCTGATTACACCGGCAGCCCACAATGCGGTCCGTGCCGAGAACGTTGGGGGGTAGTCGTCCTTGATGAGGCATCCAGAATCAAGAACCGAGAAACGGGAGTCACTACCACCTGTAAGGCGCTTCCCGCAGAGCGGCGATGGGCATTGACCGGCACTCCCCTTGAAAACCGGATAGACGATGTAATATCCATCCTCGATTTTCTATCGGGCGGGAGAGAACATGCCCAACTAAGGAAATCGAGTCCCTCTGAGATACGAGAACGCCTCAAAGAAGTACAGCTCAGGAGAAAAAAAGAAGACGTCCTGAAAGAGCTGCCTCCCAAACAGGTAATTGAACAGATAATAGATTTGCTTCCCAATCAGCGCGAGGCTTACGATCGGGCAGAACAGCAAGGCATCGTTCGCCTCAAAGAAGCCGGCCACACCATCACCGTTACCCACGTGCTTGAGCTCATCATGCGACTCAAGCAAATCTGCAATAACCATCCGGTCACCAATGAGTCGGCCAAACTAGATGACATTGAAAATCGGATCGAAACACTCGTGGAAGAAGGACATCGAGCGCTCGTTTTCTCACAATTTACAGACTCAAGTTTTGGCGTGCAGATGATAGCCATGCGACTAAACGCATTCTCTCCGCTCACTTTCACGGGCGCCATGTCGGCTGAACAAAAGACTTCCAACGTGGATATTTTCACTACAAACACGAAGCACAAGGCGCTCATATTGTCGCTGCGAGCAGGCGGAGTGGGATTGAATCTGCAAGCAGCCTCCTACGTGTTCCATCTGGATCGTTGGTGGAATCCCGCGCTGGAGGAGCAGGCGGACAGCCGGTCACATCGCATGGGGCAGACTCATCCCGTTACCGTCTACCGTTACATATGCCAGAATACCATCGAGGAGCGAATTGACGCGCTCCTGCGGGACAAGCGTGGCCTGTTCGAGCACGTGGTGGACGATGTGAGCCTTGATTTGGGCGCGTCATTGACGGAGAACGAGATTTTTGGCCTCTTCGGCCTGAACCGCAGCTATCGCTAAAGGCAATTCGCCAACGGCAATTAAACCACGGAGACACGGGGCAGTAGCAAATAGCAGGCAGCAACTGGACACAGAGGGACGGCGAGAAGCTGTTTCGTCCTTATCCGATCTCATTGGTGTCTATTCGTGGTTCAAGCCCTTTTCATCTCCTGTTTCTGCCGTCTCCATCCTATCATGGTTACCGGAATCTACCCCTCTTCCGGCTGAATACCGTATTCTTGCGGAAGAAAAAGCCGTGCAAATTGTATAGAATAGGGTCAGCGGCAGAGACTAAGGAGAACGACTCGATTGAGCAAGCAAGCCTATGCAGCGCCGGCTAATGTGTGCTGCGCATCGTGCGGAGAGCCGTGCGAGGACAAGACCATCTCTCTCGCCCTGCCGCGTTCGGCCAGCGGCCTGGCGGTGGTAAGGAACGTACCTGCGGAGGTCTGTTCCATCTGCGGTGAGACTCGATTCACTCTCAAGACAACCGGCAGGCTCATGGCGCTGTTTCGTGGGGCAGAACCGCCGGACGACGTTGCTGTGGTTCCAATCTACGATTTGGAGCGAAGCGATAGGTAGCGCTGATTCATTCATTTAATTTGGACGTGCGCAAACGGGCCGGCGGAAATTCTCCGCCGGCCCTATTGGTGCGCGGTGGATGTTGCGAGGGAACGTAGACGTGATACAATAAAATGAATGGAATCAGGCGGAGGCCGACTACTGAAATGAGAGGTGAGCGTGATGCCGCAGCCCCAAACGATTGAGGGTACAGGAGAAGAATTGGAGCGTTACCTGAGAAAGCGACCGCAGGAGCGCTTCCGGCTGACTCAATTGAGTTCCGATGATGAGAAGCCGTTTTATGAGACAGCCACGGCAGAGGAATGGAATGCGGCATTTCGGGACTGGGCGGAAGGCCACTCGCCACGCCCGATCCCGCTGAGTGACGAAGCGATGGACCGGGATAACATCTATGAGGGTCGTGGATAATGCCGCTTGTCCTTCTCGATACAAATATCCTGCTGCGCGGGACCGACCCAGGAGATCCGATGTTCCGCGCCGCAGAAGAGGCCGTTCAGAATCTCCGGGCACGGGGCGATCTGCCGTGTCTTGTGCCTCAGATCATTGTGGAGTTCCGGGCAGTGGCCACCCGTCCTGCCCCTGTTAATGGATTGGGAATGACTCAGGTTGACGCCGGGACGGAGATAAGGCGAATTCTGCGACTATTCCCTCTATTGGACGAGGTCAGCGCCATCTTTACAGAATGGCGGAACCTGGTAGGGTCTTGTGGCGCGACAGGAAAGCAGAATCACGATGCTCGCATCGCGGCCGCCATGCGCAAGCACGGAATCTCGACTATCCTAACGTTCAACAAATCCGATTTCACGCGGTACCCCGGAATTACGGTGTTGGAGCCGGCAGACCTTGTCAGCTCTACGCCATCGTAATGGACGGCTCATGGCGCTGTTTCGATCTAATATCCAAGTTCGGCTATAAAAGGGGTGTCAAGCTTCGGCGAGCTCATTATTGTCTCGTCCCCCGAGCGCGGCCGCGAACTCTTGTATGGAAGCGCCTGTCTCAAAGAAAGCACGGGCCATAAGGTCAAGCGAAACAGTTGGATCGGCTGCTTCTATCTTGGCGACACGCGACTGGCTTGACCTCATCCGTCGTGCCAGAGTGGACTGCGAAATGCCCTTTTCCTGTCTGCGCTTTTTCAGGGCATTGCTCAGAGCCAATCTTGTCTCCACCAGCGCGCTTTCGGCTGGCAGAAGCCCCAGAAACTCGGCGACTGTGCTAATTTTGAACCCAGCAGCCTCCAGGCGCGCCCGCTTTGCTTCGTCCATATTACGCCTCTCTATCATAGCCAGCCATACGCTGCTTACACACGTCGATAATATGCTGTGGCGTCTTGGTCGTCCTCTTTTCAAAGACTTCTGTCACCACAATCGCATCGGGATCGATCCGATAGATGATCCGCCAGAAGAGGTTGGTGTCCTGAATGCGCAGCTCGTGGCACCTTGGCCCGATATTGGGCATCGGGCGAGACTGCGGCATCGATAGGGACTCACCTTGCTGGAGAAGGCGACGGAGGTGTCCTGCTTCCACCCTGGCCTCGCTGGAGAAGTGTGGAGTTTTCACCTCGCTATGCGAAGTGGCAGCCCGACAATGGCTTATCTTCCATGCCAAGAGTATATATCACATCTGACATAGTATCAAGCCCTTTTTCAACCACCTACGACAAAACAGGCCGAGCCGGAGGGGAATTCCCCCCCGGCCCTCGTTTGTGTATGCACACGAACTCGCGACTATTGGAGCGGACTACCTTGCCTTACTACAGCCCTTCTCGGCCCGCTCCGCCTCCAGCTCCTTCGCCAGTGGCCTGACCATTTTTCGGTGTTTGGTTGGTTCCAGATGCCGGGATCGAGTCTGCGCTCTTCATGCTTTGCGCTTTGCTCGCACCCGGCAGTGTTCCGACGATTTCTTCCTTCGGGCCGCTAAACGAGCGGTATCCGATGAAGACGGCCAGGATAATAGCGAGGACAGCTACAGTAATTATAACCGCCTTCTTCGTTGCGTCGCTGTTTGACATGCTCACTCCTCGTGCTTACTTATACTGGCCGTTGAAGTGGAGCAAGTTGCGATTCGATTGACCGGCAGCAGTGCGCGAATCGATCGCCGCGTTCGTCCACGGCTTGACCATGAGTTGGCTACGTCGGAGAGTTTTCACGTGACCGTCGGCAAATCCCCAATTGGCTGCTTCCTGGTGGGCGCCAATCGCCACCCGACCGTCGCCACTCCCACACCAGTTCAGGGACAGGGCCTTCGGGTACTGCGGGATAGCGGAAAGCGGGTCCGCAATCTGTCGGTCATCCCATCGCCAATAGGATATGTACCGGGAATATGAGATCGTCGTCCACAGTTCGTACATCATGATTGTCTCGGCGGGAGCACCAACTGCTGCCATTCCAAGAGAACTCTGGGTGGTGTAGTAGGCACACAGGCCGAAGGTAGTGTCTTTGTCTTGGGGACCACTCTGGTAATGAGTGAACGAGTAACTGATGGGGTAACCGATACCAGACGGACCAGTGCAATCGTCACGTTGGATCGGATCGGACGGGCACTTCCACAACCCTCCGTTCTTAATGTAGGGAGTCAGAGCATCCTCGGCGCCGAATCCTTGGTCCGTTCCGCCTGGGTTGTTGTCAAACTTGACCGCGCCCATAAGTATGCGGTGGTACATCTCATCATAATCCTGAGAGTACATCATCGCTGCGGTGAGTAACTGCTTCTGATTCGAGATGCAACTAGTCTTCCGAGCCGACTCGCGCGCCTGAGCAAACACGGGGAAGAGAATTGCGGCGAGAATCGCGATAATTGCGATAACCACGAGCAGCTCAATCAGAGTAAAACCAGAAGTACGAGTTCGCGTCTGACGCATGGAGCTTTTAGGTCCTTTCCGGGACGCGATGCAACGCGCAAACGTTGCATCCGGCATCCCATCAACCAGCGAAGCGAGAAAAGCGGAAGGTCACGGCACATCCTGCAACGGCTATGGGCGGACATGCTGACAAGCAAATAACGAACGAGATGAGAGAAATGACAAAAGAAAAAGGGCTATTGCGCCAAAATCTGTCAACTCTGCGTTCGCATCGGCTCAATTACGACGTACATTGATGATTATACTGCTGATTGCACTCGCCGTCAATAGCCTTGCAGCGCTGCGGCCATTATTTTCTTTCGTGCCGCGCTGAGCAGGCGCCTAAATGGGAGGTGTTGTGGCCGTCAGCGCTGCCCAGAGCGGCATCCGATGGACGGGACAATATACATGCAGGTACAATATGTCACGTATACGTGCAGTCTTTCGACCGATAATGGGCGCGCGCGAACCAAATTGACTGCGATATGGTACGCAGGCAGCAGGTTTTTGATATGTGCCCGTGAGCGCCCACGAGGCGGAGCGGCCTCCAGGACCACCTTCATAATGAGCAATCTCGAACTGTTTTATGGGCCCAACGCGGCGCATGTGCTGGACCTCTACGAGCGCTACCGCGAGGACCCCGATTCGCTTGACGCGACGACGCGCGCGCTCTTCGAGCAATGGACCCCCGATTCCGGCGGCCCCCCCCTTGTGAAGGTGGGGCCGGGGGGTCAGCTCCCCCAGGATTGGGGGCAGGGGGGCGTCCTTCTCCCCCAGAATTGGGGGCCGGGGGGGGTCCTTCTCCCCCAGGATTGGGGGCCGGGGGGCCCTCCCGTAGATATTCAGAAGATTGTTGCCGCCGCGCGCGTTACGCGCATGGTGCGCGAGCTCGGCCATCTTGCGGCGCGAATCGATCCGCTGGGAAGCCCCCCTCCCGGCGATCCCAGCCTGGAGTTGGAGACCCATGGGCTGGAACCTGCCGACCTGGAATCGCTCCCTCCCACGGTGGTGGGCGGTCCTCTCGCCGAGGGGGCCGCGAACGCCCTGGAAGCGCTGGAACGACTGCGCCGCGCCTATAGCGGCTCGGCCGGTTACGAAGATGACCACGTTCAGGTTGCGGAAGAGCGCGTGTGGCTGCGCGATTCGGTGGAATCGGGTCGATTCTTCGAGGGCTTCGACAATGCTCAGAAGAAGGCAGTCCTCAAGCGCCTCACCGAAGTCGAGACGTTCGAAATATTCCTCGACGTCACCTACAACAAGAAAAAGCGGTTCTCCATCGAGGGCGTGGACATGCTCGTCCCGATGCTCGACCAGATCGTCCATGATTCAGTGGTTGCGGGCACGCGAGAGATCGTCATGGGCATGGCCCACCGGGGACGCCTCAGCGTGCTGGCGCACATCTTGAACAAGCCGTACGGCGCAATTCTCTCGGAGTTCGAGCACCACAACCGCAATGAGCGAGCCTCCGTCGCGGGAGCGGGCGCTCTCGGATATTTGGGCGACGTTAAGTACCATCTAGGGGCGCGCTGGGCCTACAGCGAGAAGGGCCTTCCTGAGGTGCCCATCACGCTTGCGCCTAACCCGAGTCATCTGGAGTTTGTGAATCCTGTTGTGATGGGCCGCGCGCGCGCCGCGCAGGAGCGCCGCGATCGTCCGGGCAGGCCCCGCCGCGATCTGAACGCGTCGCTCGCCATCAGCATTCACGGCGACGCGGCGTTCCCCGGACAGGGGATCGTGGCGGAAACCCTCAACCTGTCGCAGCTCTCCGGCTACCGCGTCGGCGGAACGATTCACATCATTACCAATAATCAGATCGGGTTTACCACGTCCCCGCACGATTCGCGGTCAACACTCTATGCGAGCGATCTGGCCAAGGGCTTCGAGATTCCAATCGTCCACGTAAATGCCGACGACCCGGTCGCCTGCATCGCGGTTTCCAAGATGGCTTTCGCCTATCGCGAGCGCTTCGGCAAGGACTTTCTGATCGATCTGGTGGGCTACCGCCGGCACGGTCACAACGAGGGCGACGAGCCGGCCTTCACGCAGCCGCGCATGTACGAGATCATTCGGCAGCGACCGCGCGTCCGCGAAATATGGGCGTCGCAGCTTGAAAGCGAAGGCGTAATCGCCGGAGACGAAGCCGCCGCGATGGTTGCGGAGGTGCGCGAGCGGCTTCAGCACGCGCGCGAGAATCAACATGTAAGCCCGGAGATTGAGGCGCGAGAGGCTCCCGTCCCGGCCAAAGTCAACCTGAACGGCCACGGCAAAACATTGGTCACCGGAGTGGCGGTTGCTAAACTGCGAGAGCTGAATGAGGCGCTTCTGGTTCGGCCCGAGGGATTCACGGGCAACGCAAAGCTCGAAGACAAGGTCTTGCAGCCTCGCAGAACGGCGATTAATCGTCCCGGCGGCATACTCTGGGGTCATGCCGAAATTCTCGCGTTCGCCTCGATACTGGCGGACGGAACACCCATCCGGCTCAGCGGCCAAGATTCGGAGCGTGGCACTTTCGGCCATCGCAACCTCGTGCTGCACGACCCAATGACCGGCGAGCGGTACTCTCCGCTCCAGGCGCTCCCTTCGGCAAAGGCATCGTTTGGCGTATATAACAGCCCGCTGTCAGAGAACGCCTGCGTAGGCTTCGAATACGGCTACAGCATTCACGCGACCGATGCGCTCGTTATTTGGGAAGCGCAGTTCGGCGACTTTGCAAACGGGGCGCAAGTCATTATCGACCAGTTCCTGGTCTCAGGGCAGGAGAAATGGCAGCAGACGCCGTCGCTCGCGCTCCTGCTTCCGCACGGCTATGAGGGCCAGGGGCCCGAGCACTCCAGCGCCCGACTGGAGCGCTATTTGCAGCTCGCCGCGAACAAGAATATTCGCGTAGTAAACTGTACGACCGCCGCGCAGTATTTTCATGTGCTCCGCCGCCAGGCGGCGCTGCTCCAGAGCGAATCGCGGCCGCTTATCGTAATGACTCCGAAGAGCCTCCTCCGCAGCGAAGCCGCGGCCTCTTCGATTTCTGATCTGGCTGCCGGTTCATTCAAGCCGCTATTGGAAGACCCGCTGACCCGCGACCGCCGCGACCGCGTGACGCGGCTTGTGCTGTGCAGCGGCAAGATATTCTATGACCTCCGCAAGAGCGCGGACTTTGGTTCGTCCGAGAACATTGCGGTCGCTCGGCTGGAGGAGCTGTACCCGTTCCCGGCGCGGGAAATCCAGGGGCTTGCAGCAAGCTACCCAAACCTGCGGGAGGTAACCTGGACACAGGAGGAGCCCGCAAACATGGGCGCCTGGACGTTTATCGCAATGCGTATCCCAGAAGCCCTGCCCTTGGGCGTCGAGCTGCGATATGTCGGACGCCCCAGGTCGGCAAGCCCGGCGGAGGGTGTCGAGGACGACCACGTGATAGAGCAGGCGAGAATCGTGTCGGAGGCGCTTTCGGGCGCTCCCGAGGCTCTGATGGCGAAGCCGCCGGGCGCGAAGAAGAATGGAGTGACTCATGCCCGTTGAGATTGTCGTGCCGCCGCTGGGTGAGTCGGTCGTCGAGGCCACGGTGCTGAACTGGCTGAAAAAGGAGGGCGACGCGGTTGCCTCCGGGGAGCCTGTCGTCGAGCTCGAGACCGACAAGGTGAACATGGAAGTCTACGCGCCGCAAGCCGGCGTATTGGGCGCGATCACGAAGCCGGCGGGCGCTACGGTCGCAATCGGCGAATCTCTGGGCACAGTCTCTGAAAACGGCGCGGGTGCGCCCGCGTCATCCACTCCGCCCGTACCACCCACACCGCCCACACCGCCCACACCGCCCACACCGCCCACACCGTTCGTAACAGCAGATTCCGGTCAGGCGCAGGAAGCTCCGGCCGCCGCGCCCGACTACGGCAAGGAACAGAAGGAAGGCGCTTCGCCTAACGGCGATGGGCATCCGCAGGCGACGCCCGTCGCGCAAAAAATGGCGGAGGCGAAGAATCTTGACATCAACCAGATTAGGGGCACGGGTCCCGGTGGCAAGGTGACAAAAGAGGACGTAGCCAACTACACAGAGCGAACGGCCGACGCGCCGCGCACCGCCAAGAAGATCGCCGAGCAGACCGTAAAGCCGAGTCACAGGGACACGCCCTCCGACCCCCCCTCATTAAGGGGGGAAAGCGAAGGGGCTGATAGCCCCCTCCTTACGAAGGAGGGGGTTGGGGGAGGTTCCGATAGCCCCATCGATACGCAGGAGGCGGTTGGGGGAGGTTCCGATAGTCCCCTCCTTACGAAGGAGGAAGCGAAGCGCGGTCCGAGGGCCGCAGGACCGGAGGTTGGGGGAGGTTCCGTCACTCTCACGCTCTCCGAGCAGCGCCGCGAAGTGCGGGTTCCCATAACCCGCATGCGCGAGACCATCATGCGCCGCCTGAAGGAGGCGCAGAACACGGCCGCGATGCTAACGACCTTCAACGAGATCGACATGTCCGCAGTGATGGACGTGCGCAGGCGGCGCAAAGATTCGTTCAAGGAGAAGCACGGCGTTAATCTCGGCTTCATGTCGTTCTTCACGAAAGCGGTAGTCGGCGCGCTCAAGGCGTTTCCGTACCTGAACGCGGAGATTCTGGAAAAAGAGATTCTGGTCAAGCACTACTATGACATCGGGGTCGCGGTCTCCACGGAGCGCGGCTTAGTCGTGCCGGTGCTTCGGGACGCGGACAGCAAGAGCTTTGCCGACATCGAGAAGGGCATCGTGGACCTGGCGACCCGCGCGCGGGAGAACAAGCTGACGCTGCCTGATCTGGCGGGCGGAACATTCACGATCACAAATGGAGGAACCTTCGGCTCTCTTATGTCCACTCCCATCCTGAACACGCCGCAGGTCGGCATTCTGGGCATGCACAAGATTCAGGATCGCCCGGTCGTAGTAAATGGCGAGATTGTCATACGGCCCATGATGTACGTCGCCCTTTCTTACGACCATCGAATCGTTGACGGCTCGGAGGCGGTGCGCTTTCTGGTCCGCGTTAAGGAGCTTCTCGAAGACCCGGAGAGCCTTCTGCTTGAGGGTTAGATGGGTTGGGGCGAGCCTCGCACGGTCGTGGCGACTAATGCTTATGGAGCGGGCCGCGCTCCTTCACTATGCCTACTCTGCTGTGACAGACTATAGGAAGTTCATTCGGAGATTCCACTATGTCGCTGAAAGAAAAAGTGGTACAGGAACTTGAGCGCTTGCCGGAGTCGGAACTCAAACAGGTAGCCGATTACGTGGCCTTTCTGAAGTTTCGGTCGCGCCGACGCAGGATACCCGTACCGGAAGAAACCTCGCTAGCCGCCTTGTATGCCGAGTTTGCCGAGGAAGATCGCGAACTGGCCGAAGAAGGGTTAGCAGAGTATGCTCACGCCCTGGCCACCGAGGATGCACGGTGACGGTTAAGCGCGGAGAAATCTGGTATGCCGAGCTCAACCCGACGCGAGGCTCAGAGCAAGCGGGGGCGGGGCCCGTCCTCGTCGTGCAAAATGATACTATCAACAGATTCACTGCGACCGCTCTGGCAATCCCTTTCACGACAAACTTGCGCAGAGCCGCATTGCCTTCTAGCGTTAAGATTGCGGTAGGGGAAGGTGGATTGACGGCGGAATCGGTACTGCTGTGTCACCAACTTCGTGCATTGGACACAACCAGACTGCGAGACAAGCTCGGCGAGGTCAGCGATGAGACGATGGCTGCTGTTGAGGAGCGTATTTTGTTCACACTGGGTATCAATCTTGAGGATTAACATCGCTTCGTAGAAAGCACGATTCATTTGCGCACCATCCACGTAAAAACCGACGGATATGAAGCGGCAGCTGCGGCGCTTAAACGAGCGCCTCTGGACGGCGACGCCCGGCTGGAAGAGGCCGTTCGAGGAATCATCGACGATGTGCGCGAACGTGGGGACGAAGCGCTTCTCGCGCTAGGGCGGCGGTTCGATTGTCCAACGATGGACGGGCTGGAAGTCACTCCGCAGGAGTGGGACTCGGCCCATGACCAGGTGGAGTCCGCGCTGAAACATGCGGTCGAATCAGCCGCCAACAACATCACGGCGTTTCATGAGAAGCAGCGTCGGGCGAGCTGGATGGACGTGCAGGAGGGGCGGGTCACCGGGCAGCTCATCCGCCCGCTGGACAGGGTGGGACTGTATATTCCGGGCGGCCTCGCCGTCTATCCGAGCAGCGTGCTGATGTGCGCGCTTCCGGCACGTGTAGCGGGCGTTCCGCACCTCGTCATGTGCTCGCCCTGCGGCAAGGATGGGACGCTCCATCCACTAGTTCTATTCGCGGCGCAGGTGGCCGGAATCAATCAGATATTCAAGTGCGGCGGAGCCGGGGCCGTCGCGGCCATGGCGTTCGGCACGCAGAGCATACCCGCGGTTGACAAGATCGCCGGCCCCGGCAACGCCTATGTCACGCTTGCCAAGAAGATGCTCTGGGGGATCGTGGATATAGACATGCTGGCCGGGCCGAGCGAGGTGTGCGTGGTCGCCGACGAGGGCGCGAATCCTGTCTTCGCTGCCGCGGACATGCTGACGCAGGCCGAGCACGAAGCGGACACGGCGGCCTATCTTATAACGCCCTCCGCCGATTTCGCTGAGACGGTTCGCCGCGAACTGGATCGCCAGATGGAGACGCTGCCGCGCCGAGACATCCTGCGCCGGTCGCTCGCGGAGCATGGCGCTATTGTCGTTACCGAATCGCTTGATCAGGCTTTCGAACTTGTGAACGTCTGCGCGCCGGAGCACCTCGCGCTGATGGTTCGAGATCCCTTTGCCGCGCTCGGCTCGATCAAGAACGCGGGAGCCATTTTGATGGGCGACTACTCCCCCCAAACGTTGGGCGACTACTACGCCGGACCCAGTCATACGCTCCCGACGAGCGGAACTGCGCGGTTCGCCTCTCCGCTCAACGTGGATACGTTTCTAAAGAAGTCGAGCTACATCTACTACTCGCCGGAAGCTCTGCGACAGGCGGCGCCGACGCTGGAGCAGTTCGCCGCAGCGGAAGGCTTCGACGCCCATGTCCGCGCCGTCCGGCTCCGGCAAGAAAGACTTTAACCGCGAAGACGCGAAGATACGAAGAACGTATTGAACCACTGCGCACACGGCGAGCACGGAGAGATAGTAAATTGCTGTATCTATTTCGTGACCATTCGCAGATCAATTTCTCAGACGTGCGCCGTGTCCGCTGTGGTTCAATTTGCCTTTAAGGACAAACTATGTCGAATCGTGAAGCTGTGGTCGAGCGGCGCACTACCGAAACAGATATCGCCGTCCGCGTCAATCTGGACGGAACGGGCGAGAGCGAGATTCATACCGGCGTGGGCTTTTTTGACCATATGCTGACCCACATTGCACGTCACGGGCTGCTGGATCTCTCCGTCAAGGCGAAGGGCGATCTGCACATCGACGACCACCACACGGTCGAGGATGTGGGAATCGCTATCGGAAACGCGCTGCGGGACGCGCTTGGGGATCGGGCGGGAATCGTGCGATACGGCCACGCAATTCTTCCCATGGACGAGGCGCTAGTGCTCTGCGCGCTCGATATCAGCGGACGAGGGATGAGCGTCTGCGAGCTGAAATGCCCGGTAGAGAAAATAGGAGCGTTCGCTGCGGAGATGGTGCCTGAATTCTTTCGAGCCGTCGCCAACAACGCCGGCATTACGGTGCACATCCGCCAGATGGCGGGAACAAACGGACACCATATCGTCGAAGCCGCATTCAAAGCCTTTGGCCGCGCGCTTGCGGAAGCGGTCGTGCGTTCTGAGCGAGTTACCGGCATACCCTCTACGAAGGGCATTCTCTAAGACGCCGCGAATGCAACGGGAGCAAAGCGCTGAGTCTGGTCCGATTTCGTTCCGTCCCTCGGCCACGCTGCGTGTAGTCGGCGGCATCATCGGCGCTCTAGCGATGACCGCGTTCCTCGTAGCGATTGTCTCCCTGGCCGCGTCGGATCGGCAAGCGGAGTGGTTTAGAAAGCTCGCGCCGGCCATACTGCTTCTCCCCTGCATTCTCTCCGCCGTCGTTTTGCGCCGCCGCGTCGTCGTGGAAGAGGGTGGGCTGACGTCCTATTCTCTGGCCGGAGCAAGGCGAATCACCTGGAGCGAGCTTCGGCGGGTCGACGTCCGGCGCGGGTCGTTTACCCTGGAAACCGGTCGCGGTCCCATCTCGGCGTCTCTGATCGACCCGCGGGACCGGGACCTGCTGCTGCGCGCGGTTATCGAGCGCGCGAAGCTGGCAAAGGGCGGCGAGGAGCCGCGATGGGGGCTGGATGCCCAATATTTTCCGCGCCGCCAGGATATTGCATTCAGTGATTTTGTGCCGCATAACCAGCGTGACCGTCCGAAACAGTAAGAGACTATCATGATAGCCATTATCGATTATGGAGCCGGTAATCTCGGCAGCGTCTACAAGGCGTTCAAGCATATTGGCGCGGACGTGGAGGTAACCTCTGACTCCGATGTTGTCGCCCGCGCTGACAGCCTCGTGCTTCCCGGCGTAGGCGCGTTCACGCATTGCATGCAGGGGCTGGAAGCGGTACATCTTGCGAGCGCCACGCGCGCGTTCATCGACTCCGGCCGGCCATTCCTGGGCATCTGCGTCGGTCTACAAATGCTATTCGAGGCCAGCGAGGAGCGGGGGAGTTCTCCCGGCCTCGGAGTTCTGCCCGGCAAGGTCGTCAAATTCGACTTCGGCTCCGAAGACTTCCGACTTCCGGCTACCGACTTCCGTCTTCCGAAAGTACCGCACATCGGCTGGAATACGCTGTCGTTCCGGCCGGATGCACCGCTGTTCTCCGGCGTGAGCCTGGGTGACCGCGTCTATTTCGTTCACTCATACTATCCGTTGCCGGCCGATCAGTCTGTCGTCACCGCGACCAGCGACTATGGGTACTCTTTCTGCTGCGCCGTTCAGCGGGAAAATGTGCACGCAACCCAGTTTCATCCCGAAAAGAGCGGCAACGTTGGACTACAGATTCTGCGAAACTTTACGCAATTAGTCGCGTAGAGGTTAAGGAATGGAATGGGCCGCTTTCGATTCCTTGAAAGGGGGCCAACACAATGCAAGTAATTCCCGCTATAGACCTGAAGGGCGGAAAGTGTGTTCGCCTGACCCAGGGCGAGTTCACCAAAGCAGAGATATACACGGAAGACCCGGTCAAATACGCGCTTCGGTGGCAGCAGGAGGGAGCGACCCGCCTCCATATCGTCGATCTCGACGGCGCGAAGGCCGGCATGCCCCAGCCCGCGAATCTCGACGTGCTCCGGCAGATTCTCCGGCGTGTCTCGATTCCGGTCCAGTTGGGCGGCGGGATTCGCAATGAGGTTGTCGCGGATAGGATGCTGAGGCTCGGTGTGGACAGGGTTATTCTCGGAACGAGCGCGGCACAGAACGACCAGATCGCCCAGGGAGCCATCGATCAGTTCGGCGAGAAGCTGGTAATCGGCATCGACGCGCGTGATGGTTTCGTGGCGGTTTCGGGCTGGCAGGAGCGACTGGACGAATCGGCCGTCAATTTCGCGCGCAGAATCGTCAAGATGGGAGCAAAACGGATTATCTTCACCGATATCAGCCGCGACGGAATGCTGGGGGGCGTGAACGTGGCGGCGCTTCAGGAGATGCTGAGTGCGGTCGCGGTCCCCATTATCGCTTCCGGCGGGGTGGGAAAGCTGGACGACATTCTTGAAGTGGCGTGCGTCAGCGCGCCGAATCTGGAAGCGGTCATCGTCGGCAAGGCGCTCTACGCCGGCGCGTTGAGCCTTCCCGGGGCTATTGCCGCTGCCGGATAATCGAGCAGGCATCCCTAACCCGCTTTATTCATGAATACCGTGTAGGGACCAACCTCTGCCACATACCGTAGCGCCGCTCACTACGTGAATAATTCGGGCTAAGGCCAATACTGTTCGGTTAGCATATTTCAATTGTGGGCGATGCGCGACAGCGTTCCTTTGCACCTCGCCTGCCGCGTGAGCAGAGAGGGTAGTTCGACATCTTACGTTTGACGCCGCGTGCGTTGTGACGTGGCATTCGTG
>JBBROJ010000092.1:0-20321 GCA_038229495.1 Chthonomonadales bacterium | reverse complement strand
GAGTCAGTTCGAAACAGGAACTCGTGGACCGGATTGAGCTGTATCTAGCCGAGATTAACGCCGCGCCGGTTGTGTTTCGATGGTATTACAAGATGGACGAAGTAAGCGTCACATAACAGAGCTTGATTGGTATGTTATATACTGAACGCTCTACTAGTCCACTCTATTCAGGGGTCTCCGAATTGTGAAGCGCACCTGTTGATATCCTCTTGGCAGGAATACCTCCTCCGTCTATGGAATCACTTTCTTGCGTGCGGTAACTATGTCGCACGCACGCCTGTGAGAGGAGAGGAATCCCATGAGAGTATTCGCAAGGCCTTCGCCGCCAATCGAACTGGCCGCACTGGCTCTGCTCCTGACCGGTACGCTGGAAGTACTGGCGCTGGTCGGGTGCGGTTCGGGCAATGGCGGCGCCGGTGGACTGCCGAACAACAAGGCCATGCTGGATCAGGTCACGCGAGGCCGCGCCCTGGTGACCACGTGCTCTTGTACGGATTGCCACAACCGGGCCAAGGACGATCCGAGCGACCCGAAGTGGATGGCCGGTTTTATCGGCCCGGCGGGTGGGGCGGGACCGGGCACGTTCAATATCGGTCCCTTTCAGACCTACGCGGCCAATCTGACGCCCGACGTGGCGACGGGCATAGGCAAGTTCACTGAACGCCAGATTTTCAATGCGCTCCGGTACGGTCTCGATCCATCCGATACGCCGGATGTGCTCATCACTTCGACCACGCCGGGAATAGGCAACTTCCCCGCCACGCCCCACTACCTCGCCCCGCCGATGCCCTGGCACGTTTTTCGGCACAAGGCGGACGAGGACCTTTGGGCCATCATCGCCTATCTGAAGCACGGCATCAAGGCCGTTAGCAACGTTGCGCCGCCCAGCCAGGGACCGCCGGACTTTTGGGCCAGCGCCTACACGCCGGACAAGATCGGGCCATACCCGCTGCCTGGTTACCCAAACACCAGCGAGCAGTTCAATCCGTAGGCGAGCGGTGTGTACGAGGGCCGCGGAACTGCCTGTATGGCGGTTCCGCGGCTGGCCTCTGGAATCAGTCGATTTAGATGGCGGTCCTCTAAGAAGGAATCGACGCCCGGTGCGCGAATCAGGTTTCCGGATTCGAGAGTCAGGGCTCCGGATTCGGGAAACAAGCTCTTTGAGTCGCGAAGCAATGACTTTTACTCGTGCACCGAAATGGATTTTGAGGACACTTTATGGATCATTGGCCTGGCGGCATTTCCGGTCTTTCCGGATGACGACCCGCCGCGAACTGCTCGATCTATTGAAGGAGGAGCCTCGCGCGACGGGAGAGCTCTGCTCGGCGCTTCCGATGCTAGACCAATGTACGGTGATGAAGCATCTGGAAACGCTGGTGCGAGCTGGGCTGGTAGTCGTCGAGCGGCGCGGCTGTTCGCGGATCAACCATCTCAATCCCGCGCCGCTGTACGCAATTGTCGAGCGGTGGGTGACCGGACATACGGCGCGTCTTGCAGAATCGGCGTTTCGCCTTAACTGCGAAATCGAGAGCCAAAAGGAGGAGCAGAGTAACGAATCCTGAGATGAGAGAGATTGTTTTTGACGTGGAGATTAACGCACCGAAAGAAAGGGTGTGGAAGATTATGCTGAACGAGCTTCCGAAATGGTGGCCGAAGGATTTCCTGGCGCTGCCCGGCGCGGAGCGCATGCAGTTCGAGCCGTTCGCGGGCGGGCGGCTGTTCGAATCGACGCAGGACGGGAAGCACATCTTATGGGGCCCCGTTGCAAAGATTCTGCTTGGCGAAGCGATCGAGATTATTGGACACATGACGCCGACCTATGGCGGTCCGTCACTTACGATGTGCCGGCTCGCGCTTTCCGACGGCGAGAGCTGAGCTACCCATTTCCGCCTTTCGAACGCGGTGGTCGGCCGGATCGACGACGCTCAGGAGCAGAATCTTACCGAGGGCTGGAACTACCTGTTCGGCGCGTGCAAGAACTACTGCCTCAACCGCAAGTAAAGCTTAAAGGAGACACAAAACAGGCCGCCTCATTGGAGGCGGCCCGTCGCATTCCGAACATTCAGGGGATTGAGGTTAGCGCTTTCGGCGTGGAAGGAGCGCGAGTCCTGCCGCACCTGCGCCCATCAGCATTACCATGGCGCTCGGCTCGGGCACGCCATTTATCGGCAGGCCGGGAGGCGGACCGCCGTTGAACAGAGCCGTTACCTGCGCCCCGGAGAGGACGCCGTCATAGATACGGATGCGATCCACGACACCGGCGGATGCTTCGCCGCCGGTACCGGGATCATCGATGAAGAACTGAGCGATGTTGGATGGCCCGGTGAATACCGCGAAATCGCTGCTATCCGTGAACGAGAATGATGACTGTGAAACACCGTTGACATACCCGGTCACTAGCTTTGTCACGCCGTCGCGAGTAAGAACAAGATGCGCGTTAACACCGGCTGAGAAAGCCCCCGCCGGCCCGGTTGTCACCGGGAAAAAGTTGAGCGCAGTGTTCAGGTCGTAGAGACCGTTATCGGAGGTGCGATTTTTGAAATCGACGATCTTGCGAAATCCGCTCAAAGTAGTGAAGTTGAAGATAGTCTCGATGGAGTAGTTCGCAGGGTCTACAAGCCCATTGCTCAATGTGAGCCCCTGGTTTGCCGCGAAAGAGTAGTTCGTCGGGTTCAGGGTGCCGCCTAGCGGGCTGAGCGCCGGTCCGCCGAGCGAATCGGAATAACTGCCGTCCAATTCATAGATGTGGGTGACAACCTGCGCCTGCGAACCTGGAACCGAAGCGGCGCTAAAGAGGGCAACCGCGGTGAGGACCAGCATACTTCGGTGAATCCGTAACGTGATGCAAGTCTCCTTTTATGGGAAAAAAGTCCGAAATGCTTCCCATGAGAACAATCACTATTGCCTGCTGAAAGATATACCTGCATGAATTGTGCCAAAGGGTTGACCATTCATGAAATAGTTTTCAGACGGACGAAATAGGTCGAATACGGCATCGTCTTGCGGCGGAAGGAGCTCCTGTTGGGTGATGCGTAGAATATGCGGTATAATCTACGCATAATCCGCGTAGATTGTAATGCGTCTTCTACGCAAGGAGTCTCATTACGAATGTATATCCACGAATTGGAAGCGTGGCCGGAATTTAGATTCGATTCCTTCGTTCTGGCGGGCAAGCTTGCCGAAGTACGCCATCAACAGGGGAAGCTGATCGGACGGATGACCACTCTTGGATTTCGGGAGCAGCAGGAAGCGTCCTTGATGACGCTCACTGAAGAGGTGCAAAAATCGAGCGAGATAGAGGGAGAGATGTTGGATGCCGACAGCGTGCGATCCTCCATTGCTCTTCGCATGGGAATGGATATTGGCGCGCTTTCACTACCGGATCGACATGTAGACGGCATGGTCGAAATGATGCTCGATGCCGTTCGGAGATATAGCGCGCCTCTGACTGAGGATAGACTGTTCGCCTGGCACTCCGCTCTGTTTCCAGCTGGCCGAAGCGGAATGCAGCGTATTACGATTGGCGCGTGGCGAACGGATAAGGGCGGCCCCATGCGCGTGGTATCCGGCCCCATCGGGCATGAAAAAGTTCATTACGAGGCTCCGGCAGCCTTAAGATTGAATCGTGAGATGCAGCGATTCCTTGTCTGGTTCAACCAGAACGATGGAATGGACGGAGTCATTAAGGCAGCCCTCGCGCATCTCTGGTTTGTTGCCATACATCCGTTCGACGACGGTAATGGGCGAATTGGGCGCGCCATTGCAGATAGAATGCTGGCACGCTCCGAGGAGCTGCCGCATAGATACTACAGCCTTTCCGCGCAGGTGCGCAGGGAGCGAAAGGGTTACTACGAGATTCTGGAACGGAGTCTGAAGGGCGATCTGGATGTTACGCCCTGGATTCATTGGTTTCTCGACTGCCTGGACCGCGCGCTTTCGGACGCGGAAATACTCCTTGCCTCCGTGCTGAAGAGAGCGCAGTTCTGGCGTGACCACGCAAATACACTCCTCAACGAGCGTCATCGGATGATGCTGAGTAGGCTTCTCGACAGTTTTGAAGGCAAGCTTACCACCGCAAAATGGGCCAAAATCGCAAAATGCTCGCACGATACAGCCTTGCGTGACATCCACGATCTAATAGACAAGGGGATTCTTTTCAAGGACGAGGCGGGCGGACGTACCACCAGCTACAGTCTGCGGCAGTGACAGGCGCTCTGCCGTGAAGCTGGTTACTTACCGGCAGCGGTCTCTGCGATGAATTCCGCGATGACCATGCGGTGGTCCGAGTTTATCGTCCTGCGGGCAACTACGGCAACGGGGCGAAGCTGGGCGCTGGTCCATATCTGGTCGATTCGCAGGGCCGGAATCTCGTTGATGATAGTATTACCCCATCCCGATCCGCCGATCTTGAAACTGTCCGACAGATGCGGGCGGAACAGGTCGAATATGGCGTCGTCTTGTGGAGCGTTGAAGTCGCCGCCCACCAGCACGGGCATGCCCGAAGGCAGCTTCGCGACTCGATCTGCGACGGCGCGAAGCTGCTCCCGCCGTGCTCGCCGGTTCTCGGTATGCACCCGCCAGCAGTCGGGTGACCACAGGTCCTCGCGGAAGACGGCGGGCATGAGGCGAGCGCTGATAACTTCAATATCGAGGCCGTTCATGAGCTTAACCCGGGCCTGTACGAAATAGGCGGAATCCGTACGGGGCAGGGCGGCCGGCACCAGGCGGCCATGCGCGATGAGCGAGGCATCCAGGCCGGGGAGCGCTTCTCCCTCCGTTCCATAAAGTGCGCGCGCGAATGCCTCGACGTCCTTGGAAGGCGGTGATTCCTGGAGGAGCACGATATCCGGCTTGTAGGCGGCCACTTCGCGCATCGCTTCCACGCTGCCGCCCGCGCAGTTCAGCGAGACCACGCGCAGTCTGCGGGCTGTTCGAGCCCCCGACCACTCCTGTGAATCGAATCTGTTGAAGCGCAAAAGGCTTCGCGGCTCCTCCGCAAGCACGGCCAAATAGACGAGCCAGACGGCGGCGGCCGCGGCAATAAGCCGATTATTCTTGCGTCTAATGCAAAAGAGCAGGGGGAAGAGTCCGGCGAGCGCCCAAATCCACGCCGGCCACACCGTTATGGCAGCGAATGAGTCCGGACGAAACCAATAGATGAACGAGAGGGCGGCGCAGGGCAGAATTGAGAGGATTGCGATTGCGTGACGAGCCGTGGGTCGCCTGCCGCGCGGTTTGTCATCGGACGTGCTCTTATCGGCCTGAACCATAGGCACAGCGTACGCCAATAATCCACTCGTGTCAAGAACATGATCGCATACTCACAACCAGGCAGGCGGCAAATACTGCCGCCTGCCTGGTTGCGGAACCGGGGGAGCCGCGTTAGCGCCTGCGGCGAAGAGCGAGAACCATGCCGGGTATCAGGCATCCCGCTGCCAGCGCGAGGGTGCCAGGTTCGGGTACGGCGGCTAACAGCTGCCCGCGAATCTCGCCTCCGGGAAAAACATTGGAATGAACGTTCATGTAGAACAGGCCGGCCTTAAGACTTACCACCTGCGTCGGCGTGATTGCAAATGACTGCTCAGGGATTGTGCCGGAGGTCGCAGCCGGAACGCCTGTCAACGGAAAGAGTACCGGCGCATTTGTGCCGGCGGGGGCGGGACCATGGATGTGCGCGGCGGTAGCAAGTCCAAGCAGGCCCGAGAAAGAGAGGTCTACCGTGATTTGAGTCTCCGCGAGATTCAGGAGCGCCGTCCCGAAGCCGCTCGCGGGCGACGCATTGGGCGGCGCTTCCTGCGTGCCTGATAGAAAGGCGTTGTAGAGAGTCTGCGCGGACGCAGGGCGCGAGAACAATACCAGCGCAAGCGCGAGTGTAAATAGAAGGGCGAGCTTTCTTGCCATGCGGAGTCTCCTTTGGCGTCGTTCAACCACTTGCCGATTAGAAAGAGAGGAACAGACCGGGCGACCGGCTTCATGCACGGATATCGCGCAGACAGCCAAGATCACCTAAGCCTGTTGCATTTACCGTGCCAAAATTGGCAGCCTGCGAAAATAGATTATTACTGAGGGCCCGAGGGGTTCAGGAAGACGCGCGCAAATGGCACACGACCGCACGGCCCTCGCGAATCGCAATACGGGCATTCGACGCGGCGAGCCGGTTGCTGACGCCGCGCGAGCCAGGGTAGAGCGTGGCGTCATTCAGCCGCCAGGAAAGCCCCTCGGTCGTTACGCCATGCACTGCGTCGAACACGACAATGGAGACCGTATCGCCCTCGCGACCCTCGATAACGACATCGCGCGAAAGCAGGTGAAGCTCGCAATCGTCCTCGATAATTCGGAGGTCCAAGCGGTCGCCATATTTGAAGAGCAGGCTGATGGTGGTGAGAGAATGATCGACCCGGCCTCCGGAGGAGCCGGTGATAGTAACACGCTGCGCCCCCCGCTCGGCAAGGTATTCAAGCGCTTTGTCGAGATCGGATGCTTCTTGATCGGGGGTATGAATGAGCTCGGCGGAGTACAGGCGCGCCCGAAACTCCTCCGCTATGGAATCAAATGCTGTGGAATCAAATGCTGTGGAATCAATTGCTGTGGAATCAAATGCTGTGGAATCAATTGCTGTGGAATCAAATGCTGTGGAATCAAATGCTATGGAATCGAAGTCGCCCAGAATGACATGCGGAATTAGATCGAGCGTGACAAGGTGGTTTGCCGCGCCGTCCGTCGCGAGAAAGAGGTCGGCTTCTGCATGGAGACGCTTTAGCAGAGCTGCGGAGGGTGGCAGGCCGTTGGCAAGGATGAGGGCGCGCATGGGGGAAGGGCCAATTAGTCAATTAGACAATGGGGTCAACGGGTCAATGGTTCAGCGCAGTCATTGACCCGTTGACCCATTAACCCGTTGACTAGTTCCTATCCGACCAGCTTTTGCAGCTTGTCGGCGATAACGCTCTTAGGTACGACGCCCATCACCTGGTCGACTTGCTTGCCGCCCTTGAAGAAGACCAGATTCGGGATCTGCATTACGCCGTATTTTATGGCCAGGTCCTGCTCCTGGTCTACGTCGACCTTGAAGACCTTTGCCTTTCCCTCAAAATCCTCCGCGACCTGGTCGATGGTCGGGCCGAGGCGTACGCAGGGCTGGCACCATGTTGCCCAAAAGTCCACCAGCACCGGCAAATCCGATTTTTCGACAACACTTTCCCAATCCGCGATTGTAACTGAAGCGGCCTTACTCATATAAATCCTCCGGGTAGATTATTCAGGGCGTCCCAAATCCTTGTCGGGCGGGCGCGATTCGATCATTTCGTGTGAGACCGCCCCGTTATACTCCATATCGCGCGGCACTGTCAACGAAGCTAAACTCATACGAACTCACGAAGCTGAGACCGTCGCAGGGCCGGCATAGAGCGCTCCGCGGTGTCAGGCTACGAGTTGTACTACGTAGTCCTAAACGAACAGGTTCCCAAACTGGCGGGCAATTGGCGGATCTTACCGCGTATTTATGGATTTATGGAATCATGGAGCGGCAGGCTTTCCGCCCCACACGACCTCCGCGAAATGCTCCAGCTCGCTGAAGTTGCTCTGCCACGTCGTGTACATAACGCCGTTTATTCCCTTCACATCCTTGCCGTCCTCCAGCCAGGTTCGAGTGTAACCCACGCCGCCGTCATAGTAGCCCGCAAGAATCTGTTGATGACCGCGATTCGCGAAGAAGGGGAGGTTTTTCTTGCGCGGCTCGAAGTACCAGTTCACGATTCCGACGTCAGGCCTCAAGCCCTCCCAGGAGCCGGTCCAGGGACCATTGACCAGATAGTAGGTCTTGCTGTCGGTGGCGTTGTGGAAGGGGTCGAACATGTCGTTCCACGTGTAGATTCGTGCCTGCGGGCTGGTCTGCTTCACGATCTGAATGCACTTGCGAACATTATCCGCGAGAAGCAGGCCGGGTGTCTTGTGGGTGGCCTGGCAGGACTGGCACCAGTTGGCGACCCGAATCTCGTCGTGGCTCATCAGAATGGCGGTTGGGTGGAACAGCTTTTCGACTCGCTGCATCTGGTCTCGCAGAATGTCGTAGACTTTGGGGTCCGAGAGGCAGCAGGCGGTCTGCATGCCGTAGATGAAGACCGGATGGTAGAAGCTGACGCGCAGCTTCTGGCCCTCCTTGATCCGCGAGCCGGCCGTCAGTGTAATGGGTGGGGCGGCATGGAAAAGCTCGAACTCGCCCGCCCACGGCATCACGCCCATGCGCTCATCATTGACCGGCTGGAAGTCACGGCCTTCCTGATAGGCCATGCCATCTTCGCCTTTTACGACGAGCGGGCATCCCTCGCGGCGAACCACATTTACCAGTCCTAGCTCCTCGATTTTCACGTCGTCCAGCCAGAACGCGCCCATTTTCGCGCCCCACAATCCGAAATAAGCGAGGACTTCGCTGTTGCCGAGACTGTTAAAGGTTACCTGGTGCAGCTTCCAATCCTGCGTGCGCTCCACGTTCAGACTGAGGTGCGAAAGGCTTCGGCCGGGCTCGGCGGGAGGAAGCAGCGCGCAGTTCATGCTGCCGTTGTTATCGAGGTCGCGAGTCTTGATCCAGAAGGATAGCCGGTAGTATCGCCACGGTTTGACCGCGAGCTTCTGGTTGATTCGCCAGTTCGGAGAATCGGGGTTGGGCGCGGCGGCTTCGAACCGGAGAGACGCGCTGCCGGAATGCCTTTCAGCGCGATCAATAAAACTCACCTTACCCGGCCCGTCCTGAAAGCCCCAGCCGGTCGCCATGTCGCCTCGCGCCTCCTCGAATCCGCCGTTCTTCAGCGCGGGGGCTTCATCCTGAGCGATGTCCGCCTTTCCGTGCTTCACAACGAACGGCGCGTCCTTCACCGGAAGTCCCTCGACCAGATTCGGATCGTGCGCGAAGATGCCGCTGCTGTAGCCGATATCGAAGACGGTCGGAATAAGCTCAAGCTTCAGCTCCTTCGCCAACGTCTTGATCTGTTCGACATGCTTGAAATATCGCTCATCCATCCTGCCGAGAATGCTGAACTTCGAATCCGAGAGAACGATGCCTGTATAACCGGCCTTCGCGGCCCGCCGCATGACGGATTCGACCTTCGGCAGGTTCGCTTCGGGGAGCAGATTCATCTGCATCCAGACCCAGCGGTAGGGGAGGGGGCGAGTAGATTGGGCAACCGGAGCAATCGAAGCTGCGCAGGTGAATATAGCGGCGAGTAATGGGACGGTGATACGGGAGATAAACATCAATGTTTTCCTTACGTAGGTGTCTATTCGCTGGGCCCACAAATTCGTCAACGTGAATCGGCTCGCAGGTCGAGCCACTCGCATTCGGATGAGGTGAGCCGGGTTTCGAGAGCACGGGCATTCGCCGCAAACTCCTCGCCGTTGTTGCAGCCCACAAGCGCGAAGATATTCAGCGGTTGGCTCATCACGTAGGCAAGCGCGATCTGCGGAAGCGCGAGGCCCTTCTCGACGCCAAGCTGTTTTGCCCGGTCCAGCCGTAGAAAGTTCTCCTCGGAGGCATAACACTCCACCGCCAGCTTCATGAAATAGTCCTCAAAGCTCGCCGTATTCTCCCGAGTAATCCGCCCGGAGAAGAAACCGCCCGCCAGGCTGGACCACGTAACGAGCGGCATGTGAGTCTGCTCGTACCAGGCGCGTTCCTCCGAATTGTTCGGGCCGCTGATGGTGATGCAGCCTGCCCACGGCTCCTTCAACTGGTCCGCAAGGCTGAAGTTGGGACTGCTGGCCGCGAAGGGCGTCAGACCATGCTGCTCTGCGTAGCGGTTGGCCTCGACAAGCCGCGTATGCGACCAGTTTGAGCCGCCGAACGCGCGAATCAGCCCCTCATTCTTCCAATGGTTCAGCGCCTCCACGATGGGGCCGACCGGCACGTGGAGGTCATCGCGGTGGAGCACGTAGAGGTCAACGTATTCAACCTGCATTCGGGCGAGCGAATCGTGCAGGTCGGCGGCGATGTCGTAGGGAGTCACGCGCTTGCGATCCTGGTTATGGTGAACGCCCTTGGCAAGGATCACTATCTTTTCGCGGACGCCTCGCTCTTTGACCCACGTGCCGAAGGCCCGCTCGTTATCGCCGCCGCCATAGACGTGCGCCGTATCGAAAGCGTTTCCTCCCTGCTCCAGCACCGCGTCGAGAAGGGCATAGCTCGCTTCCAGCGTTTTTGTACTGACTGGGACTGTCCCCTGCACCAGTCGGGATACCCGCTTTTTAATTCCCGGCACGCTGCCGTATTGCATGGTCAATATCCTTTGTGATGCGCACGAATGATACGGCGCAGCGCGCGTCAGAATCCCGGTGCAACGCGGAGGTTGCGCCCTACGCGTGCCTGATGATATGCAGTCACTCGTCCTACTCCATTGGATACTTAAGGCCCCAATGTGAACGCAGCGTGTCCATCGTCCGCATGACGGCGAGAGATTCGTCAAGGGGCATGATGTCGCTCTCCAGCTTACCGGCGCGCAAGCATTTGCCCACCTCTTCGGCCTCGTACATGAATCCGGCCGGATTCGCAGGCAGTTCTATCGTTTCATCCGCCTGCCCGCTTCGGGTGAGTATGAGACTTTCCGGCTTCCACCAGTTCGTAGGAATCGCGATTCGGCCCTCGGTTCCTATGACCTGCGCGATATGCGGCGTGTTGGTCCGCACCGCCGTGGATAGAATCGCCAGCGCGCCGCCGGGGAATCCCAGGATCATTGCCGACTGCTCATCCACGCCGGTCTCGCCTATGGTTGCCAGGCCGGTTATTCGGTCCGGCGCGCCGAGGACCATATGGGCGAAGGAGATGGGGTAGACACCTACGTCGAGCAGGGCGCCGCCGCCGAGAGTGCGGTTGAAGAGCCGGCCCTCAGGGGTCACGCCCGCCCGAAACCCAAAGTCGGCTTCTACCATCCGCACTTCGCCAATCGCGCCGTCCTTTACCAGTTCCCGGACCTTGAACATGATAGGGAAGAAGCGCGTCCACATCGCCTCCATCAGGAAGAGCTTCTTGTCGCGGGCGACGCGAACCACCTCTTCCAATTCGCGGGCATTGATTGTGAAAGGCTTTTCGCAGAGGACCCGCTTGCCCGCGTTCAGCGCCAGGAGCGCGTGCTCGGCATGGAACGGGTGGGGGGTGGCGACATACACGACGTCCACATGCGGATCATCCACCAACTTCTGATAGCTTCCATGGCTGGCAGGGATGTTGTGCGTCTCCGCGAATGCGTGGGCCTTTGCATGGTCGCGCGAGCCGATGGCGAACACTTCGGCGTCCGGCAGCGCGGCAACGCCTTTGGCAAGGCTGTTGGCAATAGATCCGGCGCCGAGAATTCCCCAGCGCACGGCTCCGGTATCAGTCATAAGCACGTCCTTTTCAGAAGAAAATTTAGGAAAATGACGGCCTTATAATAGACCATTCGCGGGCTAATCTCCTCTGTTGCTCTTCTGTTGCTCTTCTGTTGCTGTTCTGTCTTCTGGAACAGGAGTCCTGCCGGGGTCGTCCTTGTCACAGAGCGGCGACGGAGCGGCGGTGATTCGAAACGAGAATGCGCTGCTGCTTCGCGGCAAGAAATGACACGGGCGATGCACTACCTGCCTGTGGGAGCCGGTCGAGCAGCATTTACCGGTGAAACCACAACTGAACAACGGGGTATTTGCGACTCATCGCCTGTGCGGAGGCATGAAAATGAGAAGCGGATATCCACTATTGACAGTTATAGGCATAGGAACCATGGGCGCGGCCTTCGCGACCTGGCCCCCGCAGGACGACGTTATTGATGCATCAAGCGCCGTAACGGTAAATATTTCCCTGGCTTCAAGCGTTGAAAAAGGCGCTGCTTCTTCCGCGTCTACAACCGTTGCGCCCTACACCGATCACCGGGCCTGGCAGCATGGCCTTGACCTGGTCAAAGTAGGCCCGCGGCATCTCCTCGTTTGGAGCTCGTGGGGCGATACGCCCGATCCAACCCCCAACCCCGGCGGCAACTGGAGCCACGATGTTTACTATTCGTGCCTCGATCCGAACAACCCTGAAGTAAATCCAAAGACGCTCGTTTCCGCGCCGGAGGCGCAGGAACCCGCCAGCACGGCGATCAACTCGAACGGGCGCATATTGATGAGCTGCGAGGACGGCAATCCCGACATATCTCAACGCGCCGGCATGTGGGATGCAAACTTGAATCCTATAAAAGAGTATGGAACTTTGGTCCACGACGGGGGGCATTCGGGCCATGTCGCGGCGATGGGAAACCGGTTCGTCGTGGCGTATTCTTATGGATGGGTCGACGGGGGCGGCGTGGATAACCTGGGCACGGGCGACGATGTGTTGGCCAGAATAGTCAACGACGACGGGACTATGTCACGCGCCATACCGGTTTCCGTGAATCAGGCGGCCGACAAGAGAGATTGGTGGCCCGTAATAGCCGCATCGCCGACCGACGCCCTCGAAGTCTGGCAGCGATATCCGGCCGGTACGCTCCATGGCGCCTTCATCCGCCCGGACGGGACATCGTCCGAAGAGTTTAAGATAACGGACGGAATCAAGTTCTACTATTACAATGTTCGTTGGCTTCCGTCGCTTAATCGTTATGTGGTGTTTGGATCGCGGCAGGACGGCGGCTTCATCTCGATAATCGATCGAAACGGCAGCGTGGCTGTTTCACGAACCGGGTTGCCGGACACGGTGCGGGAGAGCAAGCTTGTCGTGCGCAAAAATAGCGAAGATGGAAAGTCGGGAGTTGTGACGGCCATCTATCCAACGCTGCCGAGCGGCGCTGCGGTGGTAAGCATAACCGCCGGCTCCATCGATCTACAGCGCAGTATTCCGGCCAGCTATAAGTGGGATTATATGGGCACGGACGGAATGTTTGTTGCGCCAAATCGAATTCTGTTCGCCACGCTCTCGAAAACCGGCTTGCGGCTGGTGCCGATGAATCTCTGAACACGCTCTATTGCGGATTCTATCGCAGGAACCAATTACGAAGGGTCAGGTAGAGGGCCTTCATGCGGAAAACGAAGCGGGATTGGAGTGGAACGCTGGAGACAAGAGAACTCGACAGCAGGCATACCTCCAGGCGGCCATGCTTACGTTCGAGCAGCTCCATTGCCATGGAAACGACATCCGGACGATGCTCGAATCGGCCATGCCAGCGGCAGACGAAACATTCGCGGTTCGAATTCAGATTCAAAGCGCCGCACAGATCGCACAATTTAAGGTCGGACGCCGCGTATACCGGCGCCTCTCGGGGTCTGTTGTCATGCCACAACATCGCTAAATCCCTCTGTCCGAACGCGAGTCCATCCACCGGCATTCGGGCCGTTAAGAGTTGACGTGCATACCGCTCATTTCGGCTTATCGCCACGCGATTTATCGCAGAATCTATCACAATCCGCGCGGCACGGACATCTATGTAACGTAAAAGCCCCCGCTCGTGTTCCTGCACAAATGAATCGCGCCGGGAATCGTTTGTGATTCCCGGCGCGTACTCTCCATCCATCAATTTCCACCTGATGCCGAATGAAACCGAGGTCTTCTACCGCTCGCGATAAACGACTTCCGCGGTGGTGTCTCCGACCCGCATCAGGGACTCGGCGCTGCACTTGTCGGGCGTGTCGTCCAGCGTGTGCCAGGGAGCGTAGTTGAAGTCGATAATATCGATGGTGCGAATGCCCGATACGTTGAGAGGAATATGGTCGTCCGTGACGTTGGTCTTTACGTCATCTATGATAAACTTGCCATGGCCGAGCTCGCGGGCCGCGCGGAAGAATTTCTCGTTCGTGCCGGGCGCATACCGCTGCGAATTCTGCTCCCGGTAAATGTCCAGATTCTTGTCGCCCACCATGTCCAGGAGAATTCCATACTCGATATTGTAGTCGCGGTGATTCTTTGCGAAATGCTTGGCCCCAAGTAGAACGCCCTCGTCCTTCTCGAAGGAGCCGTAGTCCTCGCCATCCAGCAGCACGATGACGACGCCCACATTCGGCTTCTGCTCCTTGAACATGCGCGCAATCTCAATAAGAATCGCCACGCCGGAAGCTCCGTCGTTCGCGCCGAGGATGGGCTGGTTCTGTTTCGCCTCGTCAATCTCCTGGTCCGCCCTGGGACGCGTGTCCCAATGCGCGCACAGAAGAACCTGTTTCTTCTGCTCGGGGTTGAAGACTCCGATTATGTTCGTAAGCGGAAGGCCTCGGTATAGAAAGTCCTGCGCCACCGTTTTATCCGCGTACTTGCGCATCTCGTCCATTAGAAAATCGCGCGTTTTACGGTGGGCTTCGCTTCCAACAGGGCGTGGGCCAAATTCGCACTGCTTTTTGAGAATCGCGTATGCTTTCTCGCCATCGAACGCGGGGCGTTTAGTCGGGGCTATTCCAGTGATTGTTGCCGGCGCTTCGCTGGGAGAGGGGCGCGAGTCAACCACGGGTGTCGCGGATCGAACCGACTCGTTTTTTAGGCCGTTGGCGTTTCCGCCGTTGCAGCCCAAAAGGAAAGCGGCAGACGCCACATAGGCAAGGGGCGCGAACCGGGGAGCGGTAATGCCGCCGATCCCCTTCATCGAGCCTGAATGCAAGATTCTATTTCTTAATGGCAAGACGGTCTTCACCCTTCGCTCCAAGCGATTTGACCCCGCTGAGATAGTCCGTAACGGCCTGCCCCAATGTTTTGTTCGTGTCGTGGTCGATGGCTTTCGCCTTGTCCCACACCTTGAAATAGCCCAGCGCTCCGTTGGCAAGAGGCGAAGGCATCGCGACGGTATAGTTCTTGTCGTCCTTGACGGTCGATGATCCTACGCGGAGCGACGTTACCCGCTTGTCCTTCTCCGCGGAAGCGTCGATGTTGGCGAACACGCCCGACACCTGGAGGAAGGCGCTGTTCTTTTGCGGCAGGAGGGTCAGGCCATGCTCGAGGGCGCGCCGAATCTGCAAGCCTGTCAATTTGACGACCACGACCGTGTCGTCCTTGTATTCCAAAGCCTTGAGGATGTCGTTCGGAGTGATCGTGCCCTTTGGAATCGTCAACTCGACGAATGATGATGCGGCCACTAAAGCCGCGTCTGTCTTATCAACGTCGCGAATCGCATCGAGGACCACGTCCGCAAGATTACTCTCCTCGGCGCGCACGTTCTTCGTCGCCAATTCGGCAACGACCTGAATGCCGGCGGCGTTAGGACGCGTCAGCGCGCGCGGAGGGCTCCCGGTGGTTACCGCCACAAACATCGCCGACGCAGCTGCCGCCTGTATAATCCTTGTGAAGTTACGCTGTCTGGCAATGGCAATTCTATTGCTGCTCAGCTTGTTACTGCTTCGCATGATCGTTTCTGTTCTTCCTCCCCTGCCACTGCAAATAGGCTTGCAGGAAGGGGTCCAGGTCGCCATCCATGACGCCCATAACATCGCCGGTCTCTTGCCCGGTGCGGTGGTCCTTAACCCGGCGGTCGTCGAACACGTAGCTGCGAATTTGACTGCCCCACTCGATTGCCTGCTGCTCGCCTCGGAGCGCGGCCATCTCGGCCTCTTTCGCCCGAATCTCGCGTTCCATGAGCCGTCCCTGAAGGACCTTCATTGCCATGGCGCGGTTCTTCTGTTGCGACCGCTCGTCCTGGCACGTAACCACAGTATTGGTCGGCAGGTGGGTGATTCTTACCGCCGAATCTGTCTTATTTACGTGCTGTCCGCCCGCCCCACTCGACCTGTAGGTGTCGATTCGGAGGTCGTCGGGATTGATGGCGACCTCTTCCGTCTCCTCGAGCTCCGGAATAACGTCCACGGAAGCGAACGAGGTGTGACGCCGCTTGTTCGAATCGAAGGGCGAGATGCGCACCATCCTGTGAACGCCGCGTTCCGCCTTCAGGTAGCCGTAGGCGTTGCGGCCCCGCGCGATGAACGTCACATTTTTGAAGCCGGTTACGTCTCCCGCGACTTCATCGACTATCTCGACCGTGAATCCTCGATTCTGGGCCCACCGAAGATACATACGCAGGAGCATGGCCGCCCAATCGCACGATTCGGTTCCGCCCGCTCCCGCGTTTATCTCGACGATGCCGTTGTGTCCGTCAAGTTCGCCGGAAAGCAGCGTCTCAAGCTCGTATCGATCGAGGTCCTCGCCGATCTTCTGCGCTTCGGCGGCCAATTCCGCTTCCAGGGCTTCGCCATTCTCGCCCTCTGCAGCCGCCTCGCTTGCCATGTCGAGCAGGTCGATAAGGTCCCCGGTCCGCCGCTGCAAATTCAGAACCGGATCCACGCCGTCGCGCACCTGCGCCAGCTTTTGCAGAGTGGCCTGGCCCAGCTCAGAATCCAGCCAGATGTCCGGGTCCGCGGCCTTCCGTTCCAGCGCTTCCAATTCTTGCCGTCTCACGGCTAGGTCAAAGATGGTCTCCGAGGTCGCTCACTCGCGCGCGAAGGTCGCGCGCGGCCCGCCGGGTTTCTTCCAGAGTCATTTCCAATTCCTGTTCTATTTTGTTAGGACCGTTTGTTGGGACCGCCTGGCCGTTCGGCAATACCGCCTGCGCGCCCGACATCCATTTAGAGTGTCTGGTGAGTAATTCGCTACGCCTATTTACGCATGAATGTGTCTGTGATGCATCTGTTACGCGTCACGGATTCATTAGGGCGAGAGCTGTATAAATAAGAATCAGTAGCAATATAGTATACACCCGACGAGGGGCGCGGTCAAGGAATCCTGCCGGGCCGGCGAGCATTCAGCGTTCGAGCGGCGGCATCAAATTTGTGAAAAGGAGTTCCGGCGGCGCGGAACGAACCCTATATCGGTGGGAGCGGCAACCCGGCACGAAAAACCCGGCCTAAGGCCCGGCATGGAAAGCGAGCAGAGATGAAAGCATTTATCGATCACGTCGCCTTTCGCGTGGCTGACCTCG
This sequence comes from Chthonomonadales bacterium, assembly GCA_038229495.1. Taxonomy (GTDB): domain Bacteria; phylum Armatimonadota; class Chthonomonadetes; order Chthonomonadales; family CAJBBX01; genus JBBROJ01. The sequence goes on along the minus strand of JBBROJ010000092.1, from coordinate 3,447 downwards.
AAAAGGCGATTCAATTCTACACGGAGGTGATGGGCTGCGAACTGGCGGACCGCTTCTTTGTAGATTTCGAGGATGGAACCAAGGCGAGGTGCGCCGCTCTAAACGCCGGCCCGATTCAGATATTCGTGTCCGAAGGTGTGGGCGACGGCGGCGTCGTGAAAGAGTGGGTAAAGAAACACGGCAACAATATTCATCACATCGCCTATGCTGTCGATGACCTGCCGGCCGCGGTGGAAGATGCTCGAAAAAAGGGAGTCGCCTTTCTCTCCGAGAAGCAGATCGAGAACGACGACCTCATCCAGATATTCACGCGACCGCATGCAGATACAGGCGTGATTCACGAGTTGATTCAGCGCAAGCATCCCGACGCAAAGGGATTCGCGACCGAGAACGTGAAGAAGCTAATGGACTCTACCCGCGACCTTTGACCATACCTTTCTAGCACCCATGTCTACCTTGACAGTTGAGCTGCGGCTTGTCTATAATAGGACCGCCCAGCAGCCGTGATAGGCCTGTTCCACACCCGGGCCGCAACGGAAGATGTAGGCATTCCGAGCGCGCAGCCGCTTCGGATACCATATATTTGCAGTCACGTTAAGGAACTCTGCCTGCCATGTCCGATATGTCTGCCGCGCATCCCCACGCGGCTCATCTAGGCTGCGCCGCGGTTATCCTCGCCGCCGGCAAATCCACGCGGATGAGGTCAAGGCTGCCCAAACCTCTTCATCCCCTCTGCGGACTACCCCTAACCCGGCATGTAATCCAGGCATGCCGAAACGCCGGAATAGAGCGAAACGTCGTTGTCATAGGACACGAATTGGACGCGGTCCGCGCGGGCCTTGGCGGCGACGTCGAGTATGCGATTCAAGTCGAGCAGAGAGGCTCGGGCGACGCCACGCGCGCCGCGGAATCCGCGCTGGCTGGGTTTAGAGGGACAGTTCTGGTATTGGCCGGCGACGTGCCGCTCCTCCGCGCTGAGACGGTCCGCCGCCTGCTTCAACACCATCGCGAAACCGGGGCGTCGGCCACGCTGCTGACGACCATACTCGAGGATCCAACCGGTTACGGCCGAATCGTGCGCGGCGCAGACGGAACGGTTGCCCGAATCGTGGAGCATCGCGACGCGGCGGAGCACGAGCGGGTGATTCACGAATGCAACCCCTCGATCTACTGCTTTGAAGCCGACGCGCTGTTTGACGCACTCCATCGTATAGAACCAAACAACGACCAAGGCGAGTTCTACCTGACAGATTGTATCGAGCTTCTTTCGCAAGAGGGACAGCGGGTCGAAGCTGTGGCGTGCACGGATGCCAATGAAGCGCTGGGCGTAAACAATCGGGTCGAGTTGGCGCAGGCCGGCGCAATACTTCGTAATAGGATATTAGTCGATCTCATGCTCTCCGGCGTGACCGTGGTCGATCCCGTTTCCACCTATGTGGACGCGGGAGTCAGGGTGGGGCAAGACACTACCCTGGAACCGCACACCTTCCTGCATGGCGGGACGGTGATCGGCGAGGGATGCTCCATAGGGCCCTTCACCCGCCTCGTGGATGCCGTGGTCGGCAGCGGATGCACGATACTCTCCTCCCAGGTGGTCCAGAGCGAGCTGCGCGACCACGTGAAAATTGGCCCCTACGCGAATGTGCGGCCCGACTGCCGGCTGGATGAGGGGGTAAAAATTGGGGATTTTGTCGAGTTGAAGAATGCCGCACTGGGCCGAAAGGTGTCCGTCTCGCATTTGTCGTATATCGGTGATGCGGAGGTGGGCGAGGGGACCAATATCGGCGCGGGCGCGGTGACCTGCAATTACGACGGTGTAAGCAAGCATCGAACTACCATCGGCAGGAACGCATTCGTAGGAACGCACGCCACGCTCATTGCCCCGTTAATCATTGGCGACGGGGCCTTTGTCGCGGCGGGCAGCCCAATAGACCAGGATGTACCGGCCGACGCGCTGGCGTTGGCGCGCAGCCGCACGACCATTAAACCGCAGTGGGCGCTTCGCCGCCGTGAATCGCAAGCTAAATTGCAAGCCGAGTCGCAAGCTAAATTGCAAGCCGGGTCGCAAGCCGGCAAATAGCCGTTCCACGCAACCGGGGTTGCCGCGAATACTGGGTCGCCAGGTTTACCGGGGTTATCAGGGTTATCAGGGTCACGCGTTCGAGTTTCGAGCGCTGCCGCGCAGTCTGCCGGGCGCGAGGGATGACGCGATGCGGGAAATGGACAACCTGAGGATTTTTACGGGCAACGCGAATCCGGCTCTTGCCGATAGTATCTCTGACGAACTTGGCGTCAAGCTTGGCTGCATTACCGTCAAGAAGTTTTCCGATGGCGAGATCAGCGTCAAGATCGAAGAGAGCGCCCGCGGCCTGGACGTCTTTCTCATACAGCCCACGTGCCAGCCCATCAACGACAACCTGATGGAGCTTCTCATCATGATCGACGCGTTTCGGCGCGCGTCGGCCCGACGAATCACGGTCGTCCTTCCCTACTACGGATACGCGCGCCAGGACAAGAAGATCAAGCCGCGCGAGCCCGTTACCGCGCGCCTCGTCGCGAACCTGATCTCGGGCGCGGGCGCGAGCCGGGTGCTCTGCGTAGACCTCCACGCCGGCCAGATTCAGGGATTCTTCGACGTGCCGGTGGATCACCTCTATGCCGGGCCGCTCATTGCGGACGAATTGATTAATCGCGGTATGTTCAACGGTGAGACGACGGTCGTTTCACCGGACGTGGGAGGCGTGGCGCGCGCGCGGGCTCTCGCCGAGCACCTCGGCTCGCCCATCGCCATCATTGCGAAGCGCCGCCCCGAAGCTAACAAGGTCGAGATCATGGAGATTATTGGCGATGTCGCGGGCAAGGTGTGCGTCATGATCGACGACATGATTGACACCGGGGGATCCATCGTGCAGGGGGCAAAGGCGCTGGTGGATAGGGGCGCGCAAGAGGTGCACGCATGCTGTACGCACGCCGTTCTGTCCGGCGAAGCAATCGACCGGATTAACAGCTCCGTGTTGAAAAGCGTCCTCGTAACCGACACGATTCCGCTGCCCGAGCATAAGCAGAGCGGCAAGATTCAGGTGCTGTCGGTCGCGCCACTCCTGGCGAACGCTATCGGAAGAATTCACGCGGACACTTCCGTGAGTGAGCTGTTCCAGCACTATGGCAGCCATTAGCAGTGCTGAGTAACGTCAAAAGCGCGTCGCGGCGGGGAACAAAGAACGGCGCAACGCGGAAGAGAGACCGGCGCAACGCGGAATAAAGAACGGCGCAACGCGGAATAAAGAACGGCGCAACGTGGAATAAAGAACGGCGCAACGCGGAGGTTGCTCCCTACTCAGCACTCAGCACTCATTACTCAGCACTAGATGTTTTTGCCCCGCGACGCCGTGTGCCACTGAGTTCTTGAACCCGATAAACACGGGCGGATGAACGCCGGCGCGTGTT
>JBBROJ010000091.1:0-20465 GCA_038229495.1 Chthonomonadales bacterium | reverse complement strand
CAAGTTCCTGCGCTATGACGACACCTGGAGCGACTGGCAGGCGAGCGGCTACTCCGGGGAATCGACGCACGCATTTGCTCCCCCAGCCCGGACTGCCAATTGCGTTTCATGCCACATGCGGCCAGTAGCCGGGTCCGGCCCGACGGAATCAGAGCATATCCACGCCTGCCCCCAGGACAGTAGCAGAGGCGCCTCGAGCCTGCCGCTCCCCGGCGATAACGGCATGGAAATGGCCAAATCCCGCCAGAAAGTATATCCGCTCCACGTCGAAGTTTTTGCCTTGCGGCGCGATGGCCGGCACGGGGGAATGGAACAACTCGACGCCCCGCTGGAGCATACGCCCGTGACGCTCGCTCCGGGCCAAACCGTGACCCTGGACGTGCTCGTCGAGAATCGCGACATAGGCCATTCATTTCCAACGGGCGTACCGACCATGCGGCAAGCGTGGCTGGAGTTGAGGCTGGGGGAGGGAGGCGACCGACCCGACGACCCGGCGCCCCAACGACCCAACGACCCAACGACCCATTCCTACGGGCTGGTTGCGCTGAACCGCAAGGGCGAGCCTATCGGGGCCGAAGATTTCTATACCATGGTCGCGCCCGTATACCTTCGTTCGATTCCGTCTGGTGAAGGCGACGTCGCCCGTTACAGATTTACCATACCGCGCGTTGTGGGTGGCTGGCTTCGAGTAACGGCGAAGCTTATGTACAGGCCATACAGTGAGGAGCTACATCGGAAAGCAGGATTACCGCCCGCCTCCGTTCTAGCGACAGTGCTGGCGGAGCATTCGATTGAGCTTGCGGTTGCCGAATCCGCCGGGGCGGCCCGCCATGTTCCGGACAGGGCCGGCGATCCACGCTACGCGCCCAGCTTTTTCGCATACGGCGTCGCCCTTCTGCGGCCGGACGCGGAACCCGCCCAACTGGCGCAGGCGCGGGCATCTTTTCAGCAGGCGCTGCGCCTCGCTCCGGGGAACCCGCTCTACCTGGTCGCGCTAGGCCGCGCTTACCTCGCGGAGGGCGATCTTCTAGCGGCCCGTGTGCAGATCGAGAAGGCGCTGGGAGTCGATCCACAATCCGCCCCGGCAAAGGCATGGCTCGGTACGACGTTCCTCAGGATGGGCCAGTTCGAGAAGGCGCTCGCGATTCTGACGCCTCTCGCCCGCGCGTTCCCGCGAGACCGCCTGCTCTGGCAGGATATCGGTCTCTGTTACCTGAAGAGCGCGCAGTACGACTCCGCCTCCGAGGCCTTCGGCCGCGTGCTGGAGGTCGACCCGGACGACGCGACTGCTCACTACAATTTGATGCGGTGCTATACCGCTATGAATCGCCTTACCGACGCTCGCCGGGAGGAGGCGATATTCCGGGCGCTCCAGGACGACGAGCCACTAACCTCCATCGTCGAGCCTTTCCTTCAAAACCATCCCGGTTTACGGCGCGAATCTCTAAGAATGCACGTACACGAGTTGGGAGGCGGGAGATGAGGAGGTCGTTGGGTCGTTGGGTCGTTGGGTCAATTGGTCAATGGATCAATGGGTCAATGGGTCGTTGGGTCGATGGGTCGTCCCACGCGCTCGGACCTCTCGGTACTCGGACCAGTGGCGTCCCGAGAACTCTGGCGCGCGCGGGAACCCTGGGTCGTTGGGTCGTCCCACGCGCTCGGACCTCTCGGTACTCGGACCAGTGGCGTCCCGAGAACTCTGGCGCGCGCGGGAACCCTGGGTCGTTGGGTTGCTGGGTTGCTGCCGTTTCGCCTCAGTCGCCTCACCCGCCTCATCGCCTCCCTTCCTCCCTTCTCCTCATCCTCCTTCTGGGTTGCGGTAAGCAGCCGGTTACTGCGCCTGTCGCGGATGCGACTCCGCCAAAAGCGGTGACGTTTCGAGATGTCACAAGCGAGGCGGGAATCCGGTTCACCCATACCAACGGCGCGACGGGCAGGAAGTTCATGCCGGAGACAATGGGGGCCGGATGCGCTTTTCTCGACTTCGACAACGATGGCAGACTCGATATCCTGTTCGTGAATGGATCGCCGTGGCCGGACCAGCCGCTTCCCGCCGGAGATCAAAGGCCGACGCTCAAGCTCTATCGGAATGTGGATGGCAAGCACTTCTCGGACGTCACGAAGGAGACCGGTCTCGACGTCGAGATGTACGGAATGGGCGTCGCGGTTGGCGATTTTGACAACGACGGCTATGAGGACATCTTCGTGACGGGCGTAGGCGGCTGCCGCCTTTTTCATAACGACCCAGCGGCCAAAAACCTTCATCATCGTTTCATCGACATCACTGAGCGTGCGGGCGTCCGCAGCCCCGGATGGGCCACCAGCGCGACCTGGATCGACTACGACCGCGACGGCAGGCTCGATCTCTTCGTCTGCCACTACGTGCAATGGTCCCCCTCGAAGGACCTCTTCTTCAGCATGGATGGCGTCAAGAAATCGTACGCGACTCCGCAACAGTATCCGGGCGAATCGTGCCGCCTGTATCACAACGAGGGCGGCGGGCGTTTTACGGACGTGACACAGCGGGCGGGCATCCTCAATTCGCGGAGCAAGGCGCTCGGCGTCGCGCTCTGCGACGTAGACCAGGACGGCTGGCCGGACATAATCGTGGCGAACGACGCCGCGCCCAACTCACTCTATCGGAATCAGGGAAACGGCACCTTCAAGGACATCGCGGTGGAGGTGGGAATCGCCCATACAGAGACCGGCAAGCCCAAGGCTGGGATGGGAATCGACGTGGGAGACGACCTGAACAACGGGCGTGAATCGATTGTCATTACCAACTTCGCGGGCGAGCAGCTTACCCTCTACCGCCGCGACGAGGCCGGTCTCTATCTGGACGCGGCGGCGCACAGCGGAATCGGCAACGCGAGCCAGCTCTATCTCGGATTTGGTGTCTTCTTCTTCGACTACGATTCCGACGGAAAGCAGGATATCGTCGTTGCTAACGGTCACATCCAGGACGACGTTGTAACGCGGCAGACGGGCGTATCGTATAAAGAGCAGGCGCTGCTGTTTCAGAACATGGGCGGCGGAAACTTCCTGGACCGGACCGACGCCGCCGGTGCGGCCCTTTTACAGAAGGACGTATGGCGCGGCGCGGCGTGGGGCGACTACGACAACGACGGCTGCCCGGATATCGTGATGACTGCCAACAACGGACCCGCCCGCCTCCTGCATAACGAGAACCGCACGGGCAGCCATTGGCTGAGACTGGTCCTGACGGGGACGCGCAGCAATCGCGATGCAATCGGCGCGCGGATCCGTGTTCATGCCGGAGGACAGACACTGACGCAGACGGTAAAGGGCGCGTCCAGCTATTTGTCGCAGAGTGACAGACGGCCCCTGTTCGGCCTCGGAGCCGCCGCTCAGGCAGACGGAATCGACATCCAGTGGCCCAGCGGCCAGGTCCAGTCCATCGGCGCAACAACCGCCAACCAGCCTCTCAATATCAAGGAGCCGTAGCACGGCCCTAACCCCCACCCACCTTCCCTATAAACCCCGGCCTGAAAGCCGTGGAAGGGAAGGGGAAGATGCTTACCTTGGCAAGAGTGCGAACCTCCGCTTAAGCTCCCCCTCCCGTTTCGGGAGGGGGCCGGGGGATGGGTAGGCCGTTGGGCTCGGAAAGCACATTCTTAGCGACAGGCTGAACCATTCCACCCCGCGACGTAACAAACCGAACAGGAGGAAGCAATCATGAGATTTCATGGCTTATGTTGTAGTCTTGCCCTTGTGGGTGCGTGTGCACTGCTGTCGGGGTGTGGCAAGGACAGCCCGCTTGCATCGAAGATCGAGTATCAGCGAACCGCTGGCTCCCAAGCGGTATCAGCACCTATGGAATCCAACAAGGCGGTGGGACGGACAGGAGCTATGTCGAAAAGCGCTGGGGAGGCCAAACCCGACGCGTCCGGTCCAGCGCAGACACCCGAAACCGACATGACGACCTTTGCGGCGATGGCGGACAGCCAGCCGGACCGCTATCTCATCAAGAACGCGACCATGTCTGTCGAGACCGTCGACGTGCGGAAGGCGACCACTGCGCTCGTTCAGGCGGTGCAGGCGGCGAAGGGCTATGTTTCGGACATGCACGAGCAGGCGGACGGAATAGGCGGGCTGACAGCCACGATGCAGGTCCGCGTCCCTTATACCGTCTTCGACAGCTCAATGCAGCAGCTCTCCGACCTGGGAAAAGTGCTCGAAAAGCAGGTGACCGCCCAGGACGTGACCGAGGAGTTCGTGGACACGCAGGCCAAGGTCCGCAACCTGAAGCGCACTGAGATTCGCCTCCTGGACCATCTAGGCCGCACCGGCAAGCTTAGCGATACGCTTCTCATCGAGAAGGAGTTGAATCGCGTCCGCGAAACGGTGGAGCAGCTGGAGGGGCGCGTCCGTTTTCTCTCGCACCGCATCGCCTTCTCGACTATCTCTGTTACGCTGAAAGACAAGGCAAAGGTTCAGGCGCTTGTTCCGGCGGAATCCTATAGCGCGGCCAAAGAGAGCTCGGACGCGATACGCTCGCTTGTCGAATTCGGCCGCGGCCTGCTCAGCATGGCGATCTGGGTCGCCGTCTGGACGCCGGTGTGGGTGCCGCTTGCCTACGTCGCGTTCCTCATTCTTCGGGCGCTGAACCGCCGCCTTAAAGTGGAACAGGCATCTCGTCCCCCGCGCGTTCCATATGGTACGTTCGGTGGCGTGACACCGCCTCCCGCCGCGCCCGGACCCACGGCTTCGTAAACAATTAGACGCGCAGGATAGAGAACGGATCGATTTCGTTGCCCATCTTACAGGCGCTTAAGTCTCCGGTCGAATTCGAAGCGCGTTGGCCCGGAGACTTGGAGGCGCAGGTAGTCCGGGTGCAGCAGATTTACCAGATAATTCCATTCAATGGGCACAACCGCGCTCGGTACGCGCAGCACGACCGACGTCTGTTTGGCTGCCCAATCATCTCCGAGGGATTGCAGTTCCGGCGGGGCCTGGCCGCCGCTCCATCCAGCTGGGAGCGCATCACCCTCCACCTCCGTCACCTGCGATTCATCGAACAGTATCTCGAAATAGACAAACGCGGACAGAAGCGCGGCGTAGTCCAGGTGCGCAAACATTTCCAGCGCCGCCAATGAGGCGGAGCCAGATGCATACACCACCCTGGTTCCGGGAGAATTCCAGCGGCCGCCATGCTTCCGCGCGCCCTCTCCTGTAAGCGCTTGATCCGCGCGCTTCTCCTTGACGATTCGATACGCGCGTATCATCAGGAGAAGACGCCGTCCTCGAGTCGTTCAATCAGACGCTCGACCTCCCTCGCGCCCACCTCCGTCCGCACCAGTTCCAAAGGCGTCGATCCGCCGAGCGCTTCGCGCGGTGACACCAACCACAGATGAGCAGCTTTCTTGTCGCCCTCAAACAGCCCGATGGCCTGCGCGACAATCCGCGACAAGCGCGACAGCCGATCCGATTCAACCGGAGTTAACCGGCCTGCTTCCTTGCGCCTGCCAATGGTCTTCACGTTCATCTGGATCACTTCCGCCATCTGCTTCGTCGTGAGACCGGCATTGATTCGGACGGCCTCCCAGCTGTGAAACTCCAGGCCTCGCTCGACAGCCATTCGCAGCTCGTCCGTCGCGCTGATAGCAAGGCCGAGCAGGGCGGCATCCGGTAGAAAGCGTTTTCCTTGGGGCGCCTTTCCGGCGGGCTGTTCAGAAGGTTTGTTCGAAACTGTCATTGCCTTTTCCACGCTCACATAGAAGAAACTGATGGTATTGTGTCTCTATTATAGAAGACATCTGGGAGTTCGTCAACAATTCATTCTACCATCTGCTCAGCAACTCTGGTCCAGTGCGCGTTTCCTTTGCGCACCGGGTAAAATTTGATTATGAAAAAAGTTAACAAAGCTCCTGCACAAGAGGAGCGCCCAGACCCTATCGACTCGGTTGACACAGGAAAATCAGATGGGAATGCCCCTCGGCTGGAGATTATTCCGCTCGGTGGCGCGGGCGACATCGGCAAGAACATGGTTGCCGTCCGCTACGGCGAAGATATGGTGGTCATCGACGCGGGAGTGGCCTTTCCCACGGAAGAGCATCCGGGCGTCGACCTCATCATCCCCGACATCACCTTTCTGAAGGAGCATGCCGAGCAGGTCCACGCAATCGTGCTGACTCACGCGCATGAGGATCATATCGGCGCGCTGCCCTACGTTCTCAAGCAGCTCAACGTCCCGGTCTATGGCACTCCGCTCACAATTGGGCTGGTTCGGTGCAAGCTGGACGAGCACAAGCTGCTGGACCAGGTGAAGCTCCACGTCTACGTGCCCGGCGATCGGGTGCAGTTCGGCGCTATTACGGTCGAGCCGATCCGTGTCACCCACTCTATCCCCGACACAGTAAGCCTCGCGCTGTTTACTCCGGCCGGGACCATTCTCCATACGGGCGACTTCAAGATCGATCAGACACCTATTGATGGAAAGCTATTCGACGCCAGCAGGTTCGCGCAGATCGGGGACGCGGGAGTTCTCGTTCTCATCTCCGATTCGACCAACGCGGAACGAACCGGCTGGGTGCCGAGCGAGCGGCTGGTGGGCCGGTTCTTCGACAAGGAGTTCCGCGAATCGAAGGGCCGCGTGCTGGTTACCACCTTTGCCTCCAACATCCATAGGGTTCAGACGGTATTCGATATTGCCGCGCGCTACGACCGCAAGGTGGCCGTGGCGGGCCGCTCTATGGCGCGAAATATCGAGGTGGCTCGCGAGCTGGGTTTCATCAGATACCGCGACGCGGACCGCATCAAGGTCGAAGAAATTGGAGAATACGACCCCTCCGAGATCGTGATTCTGACCACGGGGAGCCAGGGCGAGCCGCTCTCGGCGCTCTCCCGCATGGCCTGCGACGACCACAAGATTCGGATCGAGCAGGGCGACACCGTGATTCTCTCGTCGAAACCCATTCCGGGGAACGAGGACGCGGTATGGCGCACCGTGAACCGGCTGTTCCGGCTGGGGGCGCGCGTGCTCTACGACATGATCGCCCCGGTCCACGTCTCCGGGCACGGGAATCAGGAAGAGCTTAAGCTGATGTATAACCTGACCCGTCCGGAGTTCGTGATTCCGTATCACGGCGAGCCGCGCATGATGTCGGCCTACGCAGACATGGTGGAGGAGATGGGCCATGCGTCCGACAAGGTTCTGTTCGTCGAGATCGGCGATCGGATTGTGTTCGAGGAGAACGAAAAGGGCGAGAAGATTTCCCGTTACCTCGACCCCATCGAATCGGCGGGAAGCGTGCTAGTGGACGGTATTTCCGAGGGCGGCGTCAGCGAGTTCATCCTCCGAGACAGGCGGCACCTGGCGGACAATGGCACGGTCATCGTGACGGTGGGCATCGACCGCGCGAGCGGCGAGATCATCTACGGGCCGGACCTCATCTCGCGCGGCTTCCTGCATCCCGAGGATTCGGAGGAGCTGTTCGAAGGCGCTCGCGCGAAAATTGTCGAGGTACTGGAATCGATGGAGCGGGAAGAGGATGCCGACTGGGACAACGTGCGCACCTCCCTGCGCGACACGGTCTCGCGCTACCTCCGGAAGAAAACAAACCGCCGCCCGGTCGTTATCCCGGTAGTAATGGAGATTTAGGCCGGGATTGGATTCACCGCGAAGACGCGAAGGCGCGAAGAACGTCAAAAGCGATTTAACCACGGGGGACACGGGGAGCACGGGGAAGTCTCTTTTCTTTCGTCTCATCTGTGTTCATCTGTGGATAAAGGACTTTGTTTTTCTTCGTGCTCCTCGTGTCATCGTGGTGATATTTTTGTTTTTGCCGTTTGATTGTCAAAACCGCTTGACAACGGGTCGGCGGTTTGTTATAGTTAGGGCGTCGTTCGCTACCGCGAGGTTGAACCTTACAGTTTGGCCGGCGCGGGACGGAACATATCATTCCTCATAGAATGGAGGTGGGTAGAATATGCGTATCCAGGCCTTTGACAACTGCAAACGCTTTGAAGTTCGCGGACTCCGCCCGCTTCCCAATCGGAGCAGATCCCCTATTTAAGGAATGGTGTCAGCCTCGTTCCTCACCAGTGGTCTCTTCTCTGTCTATTGACAATGCCTGGGCGGCGCCAGCCGTGCAGGCATTTTCCTTTTCGGATTGTCAATACGGCGCGTCAAGACACGCGCCCGGGAGAAGAAACAACTTGAGCCAACGCAACGAAGGCATCGTTCTTCGCGCCATCAGCGGCGTCTACACCGTGCAGCGCGCGGATTCTCATGAACAGGAAGTACCCGGCGAACCCCCCATTCACGAAGCGCACGAAGCGCACGTAATTCATTGCACCCTGCGCGGCAACCTCAAAAAGGACCTCCACTACTCCACCAGCGGCAGCTTCGCCAAGCGGGTGACGCGGGCGAAGCGCGGCAACGTCAACGACACTATCTCCGTGGGCGATCGCGTCAGTTATGTCGAAGCCAAGCAGGGCGCGGGCGTCATCGAGGAGGTCCTTCCACGCCGATCCCGCTTTTCCCGGTCGGGTTTCCGCGGAAAAGAGCAGACATTGGTCTGCAACCTCGACCAGATATTCATCGTCTTCGCCTGCGCCGAGCCCAATCCCGACCCCTGGAAGTTGGACCGATTCCTCGTCGCTACCGAAAACGAAGGGCTGGACGGAATCATCGTCGCGAACAAGGCCGATCTCGTCACTGAGGAACAGGCGCGCGAAACATTCGCTGAGTGGACGGCGGTGGGCTACCGCGTCATCCTCACCAGTGCGAAACAGGACGTCGGAATTGCGGAGCTTCGCCAGGCGCTCAGGGACAAGGTGTCGGCATTCGTCGGTCCTTCCGGCGCGGGCAAATCGAGCCTCCTCAACGCCGTCCAGCCCGGATTCAAGCTGAAGACCGGGGACATCGGCTACGTCACGTTCAAGGGCCGCCACACAACCACCGCCGCGCAGCTTTTGCCACTGAGGTCGGGCGGCTGGGTAGCGGACACGCCAGGGTTGCGCCAGCTCGATCTCTTCGAAACGGAGCGCGATGATCTCGTGCACCTCTTTCCGGAATTCCGCGCCCATCTCGGTAAGTGCCGATTCGACAACTGTCGTCACGATGCGGAGCCGGGCTGCGCCATCAAAGCGGCGGTCGAGGCCGGCGTTATCAGCCCCCGGCGCTATGAGAGCTTCCGGATTCTGGCCGGGGAGCTGGAACCCGTCCGCCGCTAGACGCTATCCGCTGCGAGACGCTAAATTATGGCGTGGACGAAAGAACGAATTATCGACGACCTGCGCGAGCTAGGGGCGCGCGAGGGCGACACCCTCCTCGTCCATGCGTCGATGCGCGCCATCGGTAAAGTCGAAGGCGGCGCGGACACGATGGTCGACGCGCTGCTGGAGGTGTTGGGACCTGAAGGGACGCTGCTGACTCCCGCCTTCAACGCCGGGAATCGCGTTCCGGAAAAGTGGGCCACCGCAGACATCCGGTCTCTACCGGCGCTCTATTCAAATTCCGATACGCCGGAATTCGTTGAGGGTATAAGCCTGGGCCAAGTCGGCGCGCTGGCCGGGCGCGTCCATGCGCGCTCCGATTCCCGCGGCAGCCATCCCACGCTCGCATTCTCCGCCCTTGGCCGCAACGCCGCGTTTCTCACCGGCGACGCGCCCTTCCACTATCCGCTCGGCACGAACAGCCCCCTCGCACGCCTACATCAGCTTAACGGCGGCATCCTGCTCGTGGGCGTCGATCAAACAGTCAATGCTTCGCTTCATCTGGCGGAGAACTGGGCGGACGCGCCCTACTCGCGCCGCAAAGCGATGATTCGCATGCCCGATCAGACAGCGATGGAGATGGAGGGAAGTCCCGAATGCAGCGCCGGATTCGCGAAGATTGAACCAGTTCTGCGGCAGGCGCGTATTCTGAGGACAGGCTATATCGGCAACGCTCCCTCGCATCTGATGCGCGCTCAGTACGTGGTGAGCATGGCGATGGAGATGATTCGAGGTAACCCGGAGAGCCTGCTGTGCGACAACCCAGACTGTTCCGCCTGCACGCTCGGCCGCAAGTTTACATCCCAGCAGGATGCGTCGTGAGAAGGGTCGTGGAGAGGGCGAATGAGAACTTGATGTGATGCGGATTTAACGGCGCGTCGCGAGGTTACCGCACCGGCACCACCCAGAGTCGATTATCCGCGATGAAGCTGAGTTTTTGGCTGTCCAATGTCCACGCGAGATTGGTAATAGACCTGCCGCGAAGAAAATCGTCTTCTGTTCCGCACTCGTAGGTGCCAACTACATGCTGTTCGCCCATCTGCCGACATAATACCACCGATTGACTGACGGCGTATTGTGGCGATTCGTCCGCCCACAACCTACGGACCTGATCACTGGCAGACAAGCGACGATTTGTGCGCACCGCGGCACACGACCGGCCATCTGGAGCGACAACGAACCGCGGATTACGATCCGGGTGAACGGGCACTTTGACGGTTCGCGCAATGCGCAAAGTCAAGGGCAATGGTCCGCTTAAATTGCTGAACGTAAGGAAATCGAATGTGGTGTTGGTACTGTCGCCCGGGTAACGGTTGGATATGAGGATGTTATCCGCAGTGATTCCTTCGAGTTCGACCGGCGACGGTGAATTACGAGAAACAGAACGCTCGATTTCCACAGGCAACGGCACCCTGGAACACTGCGCGGGCTTTGCAATACTTCGGACGTACGCGAATTCACCGGTATTTTGCCATTGCCGGGTCGAAGCGTCATATTTCCACGCAATGCTGGCAAACTGAACGAATCGCAGGCTGTCATTCAGCCAACAAACATGATACCGGCCAAACCAGAGTCCAAAGGGGGTTTTCCATGTTTTATAGTTAGTTCCGTCCAAACGCGCCGTGTATAAACTGTGTCGAGTTACCCACAAAACCGACTGGCCGTCCGGGGAAACGGCCAAATCCTCAAATTGCTCCGTGCGCATGGTGGACCGAATTAATCTGGAAAGAGGACCAAGGACCTTGTTGCGGTTTGTCTCGCGAAACCTCATCACGACGTTTAGATCTTGCCGCCCTGTGCCTTGCCAAAGCAACAAATCCCCGTTCGGTAACCAGGAATATGGCTCGTGATCACCAATGCTGGATCGCCATTCCAGGACCGCATTGTCGGGCCGTGTCTCCTTGTAGGGGATTACGCCTGCTACCGCGAATTTGGGCTGAGTGAGCGAAGGATCCTTCAGAACAGTCACTACCGTGAATATCGCCAGAATCAACGCGCCCAAGACCGCGGCCCCGCGTAATCGCACAAAGAGGCGCTGATGCGGCGACGCAATTGCACGATTGATCATCTCATATAATCTTGTACTTGGTCCAGATCGAGATCGATCACTTTGCCGTCCGGACAGCAGAGAAAGAACGAAGGTGTACCGGGAATATTCAAGTTTACAGCCAATGTCATTTCTGCATCGACTATCGCCTTGTCGCGACCGATCATGTCATCATGCAACCTGTTATGGTCGAGCGGTATTCTGCGTGCAAATTCGTCAACTCTCCTGGAGTCCAGTTCGTCGCTCGCCATCAACAGGTCATGCATTGCCGCAAACTTCCCTTGCAACCGGGCGCCTTCCGCAGCGACAGCAGCATAACAGGCATGTGGATGTATCTTCGTCAATAGGAGATTTCGGTAAGTTGCTCGTAGTTTATTCCCAAACCGCTTGACCAGGTCTGCGAGACCTGGATTGAGCCGCTTACATGGGCTGCACTCGTAATCCGCGAATTCCACCAACACAAACCTCGCCTTAGGATCATCAATCCAAAGAGAGTTATTGCCAATCACTTGCTCTGGAGCTATGTCGACAACGCGAGAAGCGTGGCTACCACCAGAGTAACCAATGGCAAGACGATAACAGACAAGCGCCAGAGCAACACCCGCGATCGGCGCGCAGATGAGCATCACCCATTCACGTAATCTCATGGTGCTGTGACGTTGGTGTGGCTGCGGGCGTGAATCAACCAATAGTCGCCCCTTCCGACAATCTCATGCTACTATGCGAAGCGGATTGCTTTGCTCCTCAAGAGTAGAGGTGCAGGTTGTCAATCGCCGAGACACATGCATCTGACCCAGGTGGCAGATGGCCAGCCAGGGCATGGATTGGTGCAATGAAGGGTCGCGCAATCCGGAAAGGGAGATCCAATAGCGCAAATACACTGATTGCCGACAACTTGCCACACCCCTTGGCAGCAGCTGTTTTGACCGCCGGAACCATCGCTGCAATAACAATTCCCCGAACAATCCGCACGGGCTGGAGAGGCGGACAACCATAAAAACGTGAGTGTAAACGAGAAGGTGAGCAGGAACAGAGACGTGGCGACCAAAACGGCCGCGGTTTTTCGGCCAAACATGGAGTCCCCCATGAACGTTAGATCATTGGTTCCGGCCCGCTCGTGATAGCCGAGTCCAATTAACTGGTCGGGCCGTTCAATCGCGATGCGATATTGCGGTCATTGGTTCTGCGAGCTTCAATTGAATGAATCGGACATCCGATGCGACTGGCACGAGCATCGGAGATGACCGATGGGCATGATTATACGCTCACCATTACGCGATGTCAAGAGCTTTACGAATCGATTCAATCGATTCGTAGAATGAACTATCGTGCCTGTGTTATCTCTCTTCGACTGTAGGTGGATTCGATGGCGCGGTCCAGGCTGGAATTCGTCAGGGGGGGTGGTGGTGAGGCACACCGCAACGTCACTGACGCTGAAACGCATGTTGGTCAAGCGTTTCAACTTGCAGAAATTCACCTCCAGGTCACCATCGCGCCGGCGCTCGCCGGCGATCATGCCCTCGTTGACTTCCACGTTGGCCCCAATGAACAGAATCCCGCGATTCTCTGCGTTGAACAGGCCATAGGGCGTCGTCAACCCGGCCTCCGAGCCGAGCAGGGAGCCTGTGTAGAAACAACCATGGGTCGTTCTCCTCCTCGCTTATGTTTAGTAGACATCCTGCAATTGGATTTGGGGTACGGCCCATTCCTCCTCCACCTACTCTACGCGGTCACACCTTCTCCCAAGTCTCTATTTGACTGTCCCTCGCCCCAGCGTGTATAATAGCAATTGACCTTTAACCCAATTTTCTTCCCCGTCCGCTGCGGCCTGATGCTATGTCGCCGCGCGCGGGATTCCCGATGTACCGCCGCGCTCGATTGTGCCTGCACGTTTAGCAGCTTGTGCACACGTTAAGGGCGGCAGATTCCAAAGATTGCCGCGCTTGAGCCGGACGCCCATTTAAATTGGAAAGGGTGTTCACGGCCCGCGCGCAAAAACATTGTCAGGAGACAAAAGAATGACCAACGACGAGTCCCCGGTGGACGTCGCCGCATCCAACGCGGCCACACCGGCGGACAGCGCGCCGCATGCCGGCATGGCTGCAGCCTCTGACGCCGCTTCCGCAACCTCTACTTCTTCTACGCCACGCCGACGCCGACCGTCCTCTTCAGGAACCACCCGCGCGCGGAAGAATACCGCTACTGACCAGGATGCGCTTCCCCTTATCGAAGAGGTTCCCGCTCTTCCCATTCATATAGAGGCTCCGGTAGTCCCGGCAGGAGGGGAATTCGTTCCCGATGCTGCCGGCGCGAGTCCGGCAAAGCCGCCCGCGAGACGCCGTGGAGGAACGGGCAGCCGCCATGGAGCCAGGGCTGCCGCCGTGGAGCTAAGGCCAGCGGAAGCGCTATCCGAATCCGTTCAGGCGGCAGATGCGCCGGCAAGCGCGCAGATTTCGGATGCACCCGGCATTCCTTCCCCGTCCGCCGGAAAGACAACCGAGCCAGCCACGGAGAAGACGCCGCGATCCCGGAGGCGCACGACGCGTAAAAAGGACGATGAAGCGACTGGGGAGACCGGGGCGATACGGGAGACCGTGGAGGCTGCGGAGACACGGGAGACTACCGAGACGGTGGAGGCTCCCTCCCTTGAGACGCCGGGCAGATCGCGGCGCAGGGGCGGGCGCTCTCGGCGCAAAGGGCCGGAGAGCGGGGGGAGTGAGGAGACTGAGGGGACTACGGCGGCTCAGGAGACTGGGGAGCTGGCGGCTGTTGCACCGGTCGCAGAATCGCCCGTCCCGGACGCAACGGCGGAAAAGCCGGCGCGCGGGCGTCGCGGGGCCGGGCGGAAGCGTGTCGAGAGGACCGAAGAACCGGAGGACATCTCGCGGTCCGGGGCTCGGCTCGTTTCCCGGCGCGGCCTGGTCGAGCTTCAGATTAACGGCGAAACGTACCCTCCCGTCCTGTTTTTTGGAAATGTCGAGAATGAAAAGGAGATTCGGCGGGTCACCAGCGAGGTGCAGCGCGCCGCTCAAAGCGGCGTCCATCTCCACTCCACGCTCGTTGAGCTGACGTGTCCGCTGCCGCCCGACGATTCCGTGTACGAGACGTTCGATTCGCGAATTGAAACGCTGCTCAATGCAGACCCGAAGGGCCACTTCATCCCGCGCATCGTCTTCGTGCCCGCAGCCGGGTGGCGGCGGCAGTATCCGAACGAGGTGAATCACTACTCAGACGGCACAACGGACGATCCCTCGATTGCGTCGAATCACTTCTGGCAGGAAGCGGAAAGCGCCCTGACCGCGCTCATCGAGCATGTGCAGCGAATGGGCTACGGCGAGCGAGTCGTCGGTTACCACCTGGAACGGGGAGAATGGTTCCATCCCGCCGACGGCGGCTACGACCGCTCCTACGCGAATCGCGAGGCATTTCGCGCCTGGCTTCGAACAAAGTATAAGAACAGCGAGGCATCGCTGCGCGCCGCGTGGTATGACGGCCAGGTGCAGTTCTACACGGCGGAGATTCCGACACTGCCCGCCTCGCCACGCCCGGACGTCACCTTCTTTGAACCACGCAAGGAGCGGCGCTGGATCGATTTCCTGGAGTATACTTCGGAGGTTACGGCCGACCGGCTCATCAGTTTGTCTCGCGCCGTGAAAACAGCTTCCCATAACCGAGCGCTCGTTTCCGTCTGTTACGGCTATATATTCGAGTTCGGCCACACGTTCTCGGGCCACCTCGCGCTTGGCCGCCTGCTCCAGTCGCCCACGGTGGACATCATAGCAGGCCCGCCCTCTTATCGCGACCGCCAGCCCGGCGGCGGCGGATCGTTTCCCGCGCCCGCCGATTCCATGGCGCTGCACGGCAAACTCTGGCTCTCGGAAGACGATACCAAGACCCATCTCGCGCCCACCACTGCCTCGCCGGACGACTTCAACCCCCGCATCGACAGCCGCTGGGGAACCGAGCAGGTACAAAAACGGGCCATGGGCAAGGCGCTTGCTCATCGTTCGGCCGTTGCATGGATGGATACGTGGGGCGAAGGATGGCTCGACGCGGACGACATCTGGAAGTCGATTGCCGACTTCACGGCGCGCTACCGCGAACTGATCAACAGCCGAAAGACCTGGACGCCGGACGTTGTAGTTCTGGTCGACGAGCGGAGCCTGCTCCACGTTCAAAAAGGAGAGGCGTTCATTCGGCGGCTGCTAAGAGAGCAGCGCGATGTAATTCAGCAGTCCGGCGCATCGGTTGGGTTCTACCTCCAGAGCGATGTGCTCGCGAAGAATTTCCCCACCGACGCCAGGCTCTATCTCTTCCTCACGCCCTACCGCCTGCCCGCCGACCAGCGCGCGGCCATCAAGGAGAAGATATTGCAAGGCGGCAAGACGGTCGTGTGGATGTTCGCCCCCGGCCTCTGCGATTCTCGCGGCGAGCCGGAAGAGGGCGCGCGCGAACTGGTAGGAATCACGCTCCGGCAGCAGTCGTGGAACTCGGAAATAGGATCCAAGATTACCGATGCCCGCCATGCGATTACGGAGGGCATTCAGAACCGGCTGGTCGGCGCGCGCGAGCGGCTGAATCCGTCGTTCAGCATCGATGACGACAGCAAGGGCATCGTCATCGTCGGGGAGTACCAGCAGACGGGGCTTCCCTCCATCGCCGTCCGCGAGATGGACGGCTGGCGCTCGGTGTTCTGCGGGGAGCCCACTCTCTCCGCCGAGCTGTTCCGCGGCCTCTGCCGCTACGCGGGGGTCCACCTCTATACCACGGGCGGCGACGACTTTGTATTTGCGGGAGACGGATGGCTGACCCTCCATACGACGCGAGACGGCAATCGCGTCATTCAGCTTCCGCCTGCGCGCGATCTCTACAGCCTGGATGAGATGCGGCTTGTCGCGCGGGATTCGAGCGAATATCGGGCTTTCCTGAAGGGACGGACCACTTATTCATTCTACGTGGGCACGGCCGACGAAATGCGCAAGCTGGGCTTGCCGGTGGAACGAGTTACGCCGCAGCGTCGAGGGCGGCGGGGATCGGCGGGATCCACTTCCCCTAATTCCACGGTTACTGCTGATGTCGTTGATACGGCGGGAAGGGCAGACACCCAGGTCCGCCCGTACAAGCTTGATTTCACAGTTACTGCTGACGTTGTTGATTCCGTTGCGGACGAGGCGGCACTCGAACCCTTGCTCCCGGTGCAAGCCATCCCCCAGGAAGTGAAATCGGCCGCGTTCCACACCGTTGAAGCAGCGCTGTCCCTCGATCCTGAGAGCAGCATCGAAGAGGACGCCGCCAGCGTTGGCGATCCGGCTGACGGTGAAACGGGCGACGATTCTCCTGAAGCAGCAGTCGAAGGCGAATCGGCGGAGAGCGCCGAGCACCGGCGGCGCAGGCGGCGCAGGGGTGGCAGAGGTCGCGGGCGGCGGCGCCCGCCCGGCGCGGGCCCCGAGGCGGATGGCGCTCCTGAAGCGGGCGGCGCACCTGCTTCCGTGGAATAGCCATGCCTTCCGACAAGCAGCTCATTGCGTTCAAGATCGGCGCGCGGGCGCGCAAGCTCGCGAACGAGGAGTGCGTTATCGAGGGCTACGAAATGCTATTCACGGCTATCGCGGAAGCGGACGGGTCCTGCGACGCGGAGCTGCACGGTCTGCTTCAAAAAGAGCTGGACAAATACGAGAAGCGCGTCGCGGAACTGTAGCATTCGAGTCCGCTGCTAATCCGTGGCGGATTTTGCGCCGTTCACAGCCTGCGACTAAAGTCGCAGGGTACAGGTTGTGAACATCTTTAGACAGGATAAACAGGACTGACAGGATGGGAAGTTGAATTCCAATCCGATAAGTTCTGTTCGTCCTGTCTAATTCGTTTTTGGAGCGGCCATGCTGCAAAGTGATGAAACGCTAAAGCCCGCCGATCTTCTGCCCGCCATCGAGTGTATGTGGGCGCTCTCCGGGCCGAAGATTCTTGCGCTCGAAGAATCGTGGCCCGAGGACGCGGGCGCGCCTGTCTTCACCGTAAAAGGTCGTTACACCGCGCGCGGCTGGACTGAGTGGACGCAGGGCTTTCAGTATGGCACGGCGCTCTTGCAGTTCGACGCGACCGGCGACGAGCGGTTCCTGGAGATTGGCCGCGAACGCACGCGAACGCGCATGGCCTCGCACGTAACGCATTTCGGCGTCCACGATCACGGTTTCAACAACGTCAGCACGTATGGCAATCTATGGCGACTAATGAACGAGGGCCGAAGCGCGCAGAATCCGGCTGAGCGCGACTTCTACGAGCTTGCGCTGAAAGCGAGCGGTGCGGTCCAGGCACGCCGATGGACATGCACTGCGGATGGCGGGGGGTTTATCAACTCTTTCAACGGTCCCCATTCCCTCTTTGCCGATACGATTCGCTCTCTCCGCTCACTCGCCCTTGCCCACAGCCTCGGCCACTTCCTCATGGATGAGCAGGACGAACGGGTGTCGTTGCTCGATAGACTATTCGATCATCTAGTCTCGACGGCCCGTTACTCCGTATATCGCGGGCAGAACCGAGACGCGTACGATATTCGCGGCAGGGTTGCACACGAATCGATATTCAATACCATTAGCGGGGAGTACCGCTGCCCGAACTCTCAACAGGGATATTCGCCCTTCACCACGTGGACGCGCGGCCTGGCGTGGGTGATGCTCGGGTTCGCCGAACAGCTCGAATATATGTCAGCCCTGAGCGACCGCGACCTGGATTCACACCCCCGCATTACCGAGGCGTATGAGCGAACCCTGGAATCGGCGGAAGCGGCCTGTGAATTCTACATCGAGAATACGCCGGCGGACGGTATTCCCTACTGGGACACCGGCGCTCCCGGACTTGCCCTTATGGGCAGCTATCTTGACCGCCCCGCGGAGCCGTTCAATGACTTCGAGCCTGTGGACAGCTCCGCGGCAGCCATTGCGGCGCAGGGGCTTATCCGGCTGGGCCATTGGCTGACAAAGTCGGGCGAGGTTATGTCCGGTCACAAGTTCTACCAGGCGGGACTGCTCGTTTCTCGCAGCCTCTTTTCCGCGCCCTATTTGAGCGAGGACCCCGCGCACCTGGGCCTGCTCCTCCACTGCGTCTATCACCGGCCCAACGGGTGGGACTACATTCCGCCGGGCCGCAAGATTCCCTGCGGAGAGTCGAGTATGTGGGGCGACTACCATTTGCGCGAATTGGCGCTTACGATTCAACGCCTGGCGGAAGGCCGATATTACACATTCTTCGGGGAATCAAAGTGAAATCGGAGAGGCGCGTCGCGCTAGTCACGGGAGGCAGCCGGGGAATTGGCCTGGGGATCGCCCGCCGCCTCGCCCGCGAGGGGCTGAATCTCGCCATTAACGGCGTGCGGCCCAGAGAGGCTGTCACGGACGCTCTCGCCGAGCTGCGCTCTCTTGGCGTCGAGACGGAGTACATTCAGGCTGACATTGGCAAGGCGGACGACCGGTCCAGGCTGGTTGAATCGGTTCGGAATCGGTTCGAGCGGCTCGACGTGCTCGTGAACAATGCCGGGGTTGCGCCCTCCGAGCGCGCGGACATTTTGGAAGCGAGCGAAGAGAGCTTCGAGCGGCTCGTGCGAATTAATCTGCAAGGCCCCTATTTTCTTACGCAGACCGTCGCGAAGTGGATGATACGGCAACGCGAATCGTACCCCGATTTCTCCGGCGCCATTGTCAATATCACCTCGGTCTCAGCAGCGGCCGCATCAATCAATCGCGGCGATTATTGCGTTACCAAAGCCGGACTCAGCATGGCCTCCAGTCTCTGGGCGGTTCGGCTTTCGGAGTTCGGGATTCCTGTTTATGAGGTGCAGCCCGGTATCATTCAATCGGACATGACGGCGGGTGTTCAGGAGAAGTACGACCGGCTGATCGAGGAGGGACTGCTGCTTCAGAAGCGCTGGGGAACTCCCGACGACGTAGGGAAGGCGGTGGCGATGCTGATACGCGGCGACCTGGCCTACTCAACCGGTTCAATTATTATGGTAGACGGCGGGTTTGGAGTCGAGCGGCTCTAGCCGGTCGTCGGTAATCCCACTTCCTTACAATTCGACACTGAATCCGTCCCAGGCCACCTCGATGCCGTAAGGCACGAAGAACCGTTCCATCGGCTCGTGAAGGCTGCCTCCGTTGTGCGAGAAGTGCGTGGCGACCACGCGGGCATCCGAGGCAAGCGCGCCCCGCTTCGCCAGCTCGTCACGTGCGCGCACCAGCGCGAGACCGCCCATGTGGTTGCGCTCATGATCGTTCAGGCCGTAGGTGCAGTCCAATGCCACCAGATTCAACGTCTCGTGACCGAGGAACTCCCAGGTCGGTTCGTCGTACCAGCCGGTATCATGGGCGATGAGCGCGGCGCGGCCTGCCTGCTCCAGACGATAGTTGACGCACTCCTCTCCGCGATCATGTGCGGCCAGAATCGGCGTGGCCGTCAACTCTTCTCCAAGATCTATGCGCTGCCAGGCCGCGATTCGGTCAAAGTCGATATTGTAGAGGGCCCAGTCGTCTCCATTGGCGGCCACGAACTTCTCCTCGACCGCGCGGCTGCCCCACACTTGCAGCGGTCGCGGCGGCACTACCGAGAAGCCGGGCTTGCGATAGGCGAGGTCGCGTACGAACCAGTGGTCGTCATGCGAATGCGTGACGAGCAGGTGATCGAGCTTCTCATAGGCAAGCCCGTATTTCTGCTGATGGAGATTCGAATCGGGGCCGAAATCAATGCGCACGCGGTCACCAACCATATAGGCCGCGCGGCTGCGAACGTTCCTGCCGCCCAACAGCCGCGCCTGCGCGCACGCTTCGCACCTACAAAACAGGGCGGGCCACGCCTCCGCCGCCGCAGTGCCGCAGAATAGAATCTCCATTTACCGGGAGCCTTTTAAACCGGAGTCAGCCATTAAAAACATTATGAACATGACAAGGACGCAGCGCTCACTTCACCCTCTTCCCCAATACTGTTCATTATGTTCATAATGACTGAATTTTCGTGACGGCTGCCGGCTTTTTTCCGAGAGAAGGAACCACGCTCCGGCAAGCGGAATGCTGTGCCGACGGCGAAACTACCTCTATAAGCGGACTATAGGCGGAGAAATGACGACGAATCGCGGCTTGAACACAGACATATACGACGTTCCCACGAAGGCGGCCGGTCCCGCCGGATCGAT